>JAVHVN010000204.1:0-2952 GCA_032160545.1 Pseudonocardiales bacterium
AGATGCCAGTGAACGTCGACCGCCGTGCCGTAGGGCGCGGTCATGTGCACCTGGCCGCGCATCTCGCGGCGGATCCGCCGCCAGTTTCGGTCGAGCACGTCGCAGTCGGTGCCTATCAGCGAGCTGATCGCGTCCGCGAACCGCCGCCGTGGGACGACCAGGTCGACGTCGTCGTAGGCGCGCAGGTCGTTGCGCGGGTACACGACCTCGGCCAGCACCGGGCCTTTGACGACCATGAACGGGATGCCCTGGTGGTCGAGCGCCTCCCTCAGCCGCTTCACGTCGCCCGCCACCTTCATGTGGTGAGTCAGGTTCAGGTGGTAAACGGTGGTGAGCAGCGAGAGCAGCTCCTGGTCGAGGCCGGGCAACGACCGCAGCGTCAGATACACGAGGTTGGTCACGCCGTGATCGGCGGCCGCCCGCCCCAGCGCGCGCGGGTCGTGGCCAACGGCCAGCTGTTCGATACCATCCGGCGCGGCCGACCAGTCGTGCTCGCGCGTGCAGGCCACCAGCAGCTCGAACTGGCGGTCGCGGTTGCTCACGCGAATCGCGCCATCTGTTCGTGGCCGTTCTGGCCCGGCGGCGGCCCGACGTCCACGCCGTCCAGCTCGACCCAGGCGTGTGCCGACTTGTCAGCCGGGTTCTTGGGCAGGCCGATCACGAGCTCGGCCGCATCGCCCTGCTCGCGCAGTAGGCGGTAGAGCACCAGCGCGTTGAAGATGCAGCGCGGCCGCCGGCGCCCGAGGTGGAGCGTGCGATCGACCGCCCATGCCAGCTGGCGGGGCGGGATGCGCCGGCCCCGGGCCGGGCCCACGTCTCCGATCCTGGCCGCCAGCTTCGGCAAGGGCTCCCGGCCGGTGCGCAGGCGCACGACGAGGTACCAGCGAATGATGCGCAGCCACAGATGCGCCCTGGTGGGCCAGTTCAACCGATGGGCGGCTCTCAGCTCTCGCACAGCTCCGCCACCGTCGCGACCACGTCGGGGAGGCCGCCCATCGTCACGGGCCGGAACAGGTTCCACACGGGGACACGATCGGCAAACGCGGCCACCTGCTGAAACGCACGGCTGCGGTCGTCCGACTCAGGCAATCGGAACGCCAGCGTCCACAGGTCGGGTATCGCGTCCATCGTCTCCACTCGCTCGAGCTGAATCCGGTCGTCGGCCGACTCCCGCAGCAGCACAACCGCGCGAACCGGCACCGGCCTCGAGTCGCCGCGCCGCTCGTCGTCGATCGCGAGCTCCACGCGTCCGCGGGCACGGCTCGCGACGGACATGCCGGCGGGCGGGATTCCGCTGAACGTGTCCTCGCGCATCCTCACGATCGCCGGTCCGGGCATCACGAGCGGTTCGGGGTCGAGCTGAAGCCGAGAGATGTCTTCGGATAGCAGGCGGTGGCCGGCCTCGTGGAAGGCGACCGACAACGTGGTCTTGCCGAACCGGCCCGGAGCAGCCACCAGCACAGCGGAGTCGCCGATGGCGATTGCGGCGGCGTGCAGTGAGAGGTCGCCGCGCCTCGTGAACGCGAGCATGGTCGGGACTCCCCACAGCTGCACCTCGCGGCGAAGCGCATCGGTGTCGCGGTCGGGCACCTCGATCGTGCCGTCGAAGGGTGCGATCCGAAACCAGCCCACCGCGTCCGCCCAGAAGGTGAAGATCCGGCCGCCGCCGTAGAGGCGGGCGACCACGCCCAGCTCGGTCTGCCAGTCGAGGATCTGCGGCTGGTCGGCGCTGGGCGGTTCCCCCAGCATCGGCACCACCGAGAGCTGGTCGCGGCTGACTCCCGGGCGGGTGAACAGGAAGCTGTAGTCGCTGTTGACCGTGAACCCCTGGCAGCTGTGCGAGCCCTCGCTCACAGCTGCGCCAGGAACGCGTGGACGGAGGTGAGGTCGCGCGCCCAGCAGAACTCCCACAGCGTGAAGTCGCGCTGCTCGATCCGTTCGGCGAGGCGGGCGTAGTCGACGCCGTCGAATCGGTGGGGGGGATCGATCACGTAGCGCCCGATCAGGTCGTAATCGGCGTGCGTCAGAAGATGCTCGCCGAACACCGTCTTGTCCTTGCGATCGAGGATCGCATCCGGCAGCCGTCCGCGCAAGCCGCTCTTGACCAGAGTCTTTCGGCGAGTGTCCGGAAACTTGACCTCGGCCCGCAGGCTGAGGAAGAACTCCCACAGATCCACGTCCACGAACGGCCGTCGCACGTCCACGCCGTGCATCGACGAGACGACCTCGTCCGCGGCCAGCGTCTCGCTGGCGCCGCCGAAGGCCGCCGTCTGAAGGGCGATCCAGCGGCCCCGGATGGGGTGCATCAGGTCGGGCCGCGGGGTGTCGCGAATCTCGCGGCGCGTGATCCAGTCCGGCGGCGGCACCGCCCGCTGCACGCCGCGGGCGCGCAGGTAGGCGTTTGCGATCCGCCCCGGGACGAGGGCCGGGACGAGCTGCCTGGCCATGAACGGCAGCCGCGCGCCGCGTCGCCGCTGGGTGCGAAGCAGCTGCGAGAGCGCCGAGATGCGACCGTGGGTGAGCAGGTGTCCGGCCAGGTTGCCGCTGTTGTCGATCACGTACTCGGCCAGCTCGCCCGTCAGCAGCGAGCGGTGGCCGAGCTGCGCCGCCAGCGCGTAGTTTTCGTCCAGCTCCGGGACCGACACGACGGGCGTGGGGGCGTCCAGCAGCCCGCACCAGCGCTCCACGTCGTCCAGGCTCTTGGAGTGCGGCCGGTAGGTGTGCAGCGGCATCTTGAGATACTCGACGACCATCTCGATCCAGCTTGTCTCGTCCACTCCCGGCAAATCAGGGAAGACCGCGGACAGTGCCGCCACGGGCGAGCCGAAGCGAGCCTCGTGTCCCGGGGCCGCGAATGCCGCGACCGCCGTCGAGTCGATCCCCCCCGATAGCGAGATCGCGTCGTGACCGCTCAGGCACCGGCCGACCGCCTGGTTGAACAGCTCGGCGAAC
>JAVHVN010000035.1:0-2742 GCA_032160545.1 Pseudonocardiales bacterium
GTTCGTAACAGCATGCTCTGAACATCGCTGGGTTGGCGTTCGAGCATCTCGGCCATCAGGTATTCCCCGATCGCCCGGTCGGTGCCCGAGAACTCGATCACGAATCGCTCGGGATGCGGGTGACCGCTGAGCGAGATAACCGCCAGGCGCAGACCGGCGGCCCAGCCTTCGGTGTGCTGGTGCAGCGCGGCCACCCCGGCATCGGAAAGGCTGATTGCCGACGCCGCAAGCAGTTCGCGCGTCTCGTACTCGGTGAACCGCAGATCACCGGCTCGGATCTCGGCGACGTCGTCGGCAAGCCTGAGCCGGTGAATTTTGATCGACGGGTCCCGGCGAGACGACAGCACCACGCGCGCGGAGCCCGGCAGGACCTCGAGAAATTGCTCCAGTTGGGTGAGTGCAGCGGCCGATTTCAGCTCATGGAGATCGTCGACGATGAGCACGAAGGGGTCGGCTTGCTCGGCGAACTCTGCCACCAGGCTGTCGATCACCTGGTCTACGTCGAGTGCAGCAGCCTGCGACGTCGCAGGATCAATCGAGCCCGCGGCGCTCCGAATCGCGTCGAGCACGGAGCACCAGAAGCGCTGGTCGTTCCGTTGGTCGCGTTCGACGGACACGAACGCGACCCGACGAAGGGTGGTCGAGCGGTCAGCCCAGGCCCGCAACAGCGAAGTCTTGCCACTTCCCGGGGGCGCCGAAATGACGGTCAGACGTTTGGTCACCGCACGATCGAGCAACTGGAGGAGGTCTTTCCGGTCGAGCAGGCCCCGGGTGCCGGAAACCTCTCCGGAGATCAGCTGCGGCACCTGCTCCCCGCGCCGTCTCGTCATAAGGCTGGTCACGTCGATGCCATGGTCGAGTGCTGCGGCCGCTCTATGCCCATCAGCACTTCACCCATCTCAGAGTCTGGGGGTACGAGACGCTCGACGACACCTACTCTTACTTGCTTGTGCAAGCATATGACGCACAGCTCGCTTTGCAAATCGCATTGCTCCTTGTGCATCAGATGGGCACGCCAGCATGGCACTGCCGCCAGGCGTTCGAATCCTTGAATCCCTTAGTCGTGACCACGGCGTCGTCGTCAGCCATGCTTAGGCGGAAATGAGCGCAGGGTCGCCACCGGTTCTCTCCTCAGGAGGGCAGTTGCTCGGTCGAGAACGCGAGAGCGCGGTACTCGACCGGCTGCTGGACGGCGTGCGCGGCGGGCACGGCGTCGTGTTGGTGATGCACGGCGAAGCGGGCGTCGGCAAAACGGCGCTGCTCGAATATGCGGTTGGCGCCGGGCGCGAGTTTCGGCTCGCCCGGACGTCCGGGGTCCAAGCGGAGATGGAACTCCCGTTCGCAGCGGTTGAGCAGCTGTGTTCGCCGTTAATCGACTTGGTGGACCGTCTCCCGCAGCCCCAGCGCGAGGCGCTTGGCGTCGCGTTCGGACTCATCACCGGGCCCGCGCCGAATCCGTTCCTGGTCCGACTGGCGGTCCTCGGCCTATTGTCCGAGGCCGCCGAGGAGCGACCGCTCTTGGCTGTAGTTGATGACGCGCATTGGCTGGACCATGCGTCAACGCGGGCGCTTGCGTTCGTCGCTCGCCGCCTGTTGGCGGAGAAGATCGCGCTCGTGTTCGCCGCGCGCCAGGTCGACGACGCGCTCGGGGGCCTTCCGTCGCTTCACGTTGGGCCCCTGCGGCATCGTGATGCACGGGCGCTGTTGGAGTCCGTCTTGCCGGCTCGGCTCGATGAGTCCGTGCTGGAGAGGATCGTTCTCGAGACCCGTGGGAATCCGCTCGCGCTGCTGGAGTTGCCGAGGGGACTGACGCCGACGGAGCTGGCCGGCGGGTTCGGATTGCCGGCAGCTATGCCGCTGTCTGCCGGCATCGAGGAGAACTTCACCCGGCGGCTGGAAGACCTTCCCGATGACACGCGCCTGCTGTTGTTGCTGGCGGCGGCGGACCCGGTCGGAGATCCATTGTTGCTGGCACGCGCGGCCGAGAAGCTCGGAATTTCGACCCAGGCCGTTGGTGCCAGCGAACTCGACGGCCTGCTCAAGCTGGGCGAGCAGGTCACGTTCCGCCATCCGCTCGTGCGCTCGGCGGTGTACGGGTCAGCTCCGACGGAGCAGAGGCGGGCTGTCCACTTAGCCTTGGCGGAGGTCACGGATCGCGCGGCAGACCCAGATCGCCGCGCGTGGCACCTCGCCGCTGCAGCGTCAGTACCGGACGAGGCCGTGGCGTCTGAGCTCGAGCGCTCGGCGGGTCGTGCGCAGGCACGGGGTGGGCTGGCCGCCGCGGCGGCGTTTCTGACGCGTTCTGTCGCGTTGACAGGTGACCCCGCGCGAAGGGTGGACCGGGCGCTTGCCGCCGCGCGGGCGAATCTGTATGCCGGCGCATTCGATGAGGCCCTCAGGCTGCTTCCCATGGCCGAGGTTGGTCCTTCGGACGAGCTGCAGCAGGCCCAGGCGGAGCTGCTCCGCGGACAGGTCGCGTTCTCATCCAACATTGGCAGCGACGCGCCGCCGCTGCTCTTAAGTGCTGCCAGGCGACTAGAGCGGTTCGATGTGGACCTGGCGCGCGAGACTTACCTGGACGCGTGGGGCGCAGCTTGGTTCGCCGGGAGTCTGGACACCGCCGGTGGTCTGCTCGAGGTCTCGCGCGCGGCGAGGTCAGCACCCCCCTCATCACATCCGTCGCAGCCATTTGATCTGCTCTTGGACGCTCTTGCGCTGCTGATCACCGAAGGCCGCGCCGCC
>JAVHVN010000145.1:0-23789 GCA_032160545.1 Pseudonocardiales bacterium
GGCGCCGACCGGGCGGACGACCCGAGCGTGCGGTTCGAGCTCACCGACCAGGTTCGCGAGTCGATCCAGAGCACGCTCTTCCGGCTGCTGGTGCAGCGCCGCTCCGTCTGGCGCTGAGCACGGGCCGGCGATAAACCGCCGGATTGCGGTCCCGGCCGGTCAGTGCCAGCGTCGCAGTAGCCGCCGCTGTGCCGCGGCGACCGCGGCCGCCTGGGTGAGCCGGCGTTCCTGCGCGCGGCCGATCGCGATGCCCGCGGCGAGCGCGCCCGCGACCGCGCCGATCCCGAGCGTCGCTCCGCTGCCCACGACGGCCGCCCGGCGTCCGGTGCGGAAGTCGCGGATCTCCCAGCCGCGGACCCGCGCCTCGGCGCGTAACGCGGAGTCCGGGTTGACGGCGACGGGACGCCCGACGAGCGAGAGCATCGGCACGTCGTTGATCGAGTCCGAGTAGGCCGCGCACCGCGACAGGTCCAGGCCCTCGCGCACCGCGAGAGCACGCACGGCGCCCGCCTTGGCCTCGCCGTGCAGCACGTCGCCGACGAGCCGCCCCGTGTACTTCCCGTCGACGGACTCGGCCACCGTGCCGAGCGCCCCGGTGAGCCGCAGGCGCCGCGCGATGATCGTGGCCAGCTCGACCGGCGTCGCCGTCACCAGCCACACGCGGCGGCCGGCATCCAGGTGCTGCAGTGCGAGCGCGTGGGTGCCCGGCCAGATCTTGTCGGCCATCTCCTCGTCGTAGATCTCCTCGCCCAGGGTGACGATCTCGTCGACGTCCTTGCCGGCCACGAACGCGAGTGCCGATTCGCGGGTGTTGTGCATGTCCGTGCTGTTCTCGCCGCGCAGCCGCAGGCGCGCCTGGCGCGCCGTGAACCTCGCGAGGTCGCGCCAGCTGAACAGCTTGCGCGCCGCCATGCCCTTGGCGAAGTGGAAGATGGACGCTCCGATGAGCATCGTGTTGTCGACGTCGAAGAAGGCGGCCGCGGTCGGGTCGGACGGTGGCGAAGGGCCGACCTCGGTCGCAGCCGCCGCCGCTGGCTCGGTCACCCGGTCAGCCTAGCCAGGCCGTTCGAGCCGGCCCGCGGCGTCAGAACTTGGGGACGCAGAGGAGGCCGAACAGGTTCACCGAGCAGCTCGACGTGGCCTTCGGCGTCGGCGTCGGCGTCGGGGTCGGCGTGCTCGTCGTCGGCGTCGGGAGCGTGACCGTGGGCAGCGTGATCGGCGGCAGCGACAGCTGCGGCAGGCTCACCTTGCCTCCGGACGAGGACGGCGAGCCGCCCGTCGTCGGGTCGACCACGGTGCCCGTGCCGGAAGTTCCGGTTCCGGCCGAGCCGGTGCCCGAGGTGGTCCTACCGGTGCCCGGAACATTCGGCGTCTGCGACGAGCCGGCGCCCGGCGGGACGGACGGCACGATCGTGGGGACCTGCACGGTAGGCAGGGCGGGCGGTGCCACGCTGCAGACCGTGCACGGCACGGGTCCGAGATCGTCGCTGGGCGCGTTGGCGAGGCACGAGCACCCAAGCAGGCCCTGCAGGGCGGCGCCGCGACCGAGGGCATCGTCCACCAGCCGCGTCGAGCCCGCGGCCCGATCGTGCAGACTCCCGGCAGGCAGCCGGTCGGTGATGTCCTTCAACAGCTGCAACTGGCCGGGAGCCCAGCCCGTGAGCACCGAGAGCGGCGCGGCGGACTTCTTGGTGACGGCTTCGGTGCCGAGCAGCTTCGCCGCGTCGCGGACGTCCTCGTCGGCGGAGTTCAGGGTGTCGTTCACGAGACCGGCAGTGTGCGGGCTGACGCCGGTCGCTGCCGCGGTACCCGTGCCCGCGGCCAGGGCGGACGAGCGCTTGAGCAGATCGGCCACCTCGGCGGCGCGGGCCGCGGCCAGGTCGAGGTACTGCTTGCCCTTCGCGGTCCCGCCGCTCGTCAGCGAGAGCTTGACGTTCTCGTTGGCCCGCTTCAGCGAGTAGAGGGTGTCTCCTGGCAGCGACTTCTTGCTGACCCACACCGCGCCACCGAGCACCAGGGCGAACACCGCCACGATTGCCGCGGCGACCGCGATCGGCCGGGCGATCGAGACGGCGGTGAGCCGTCCGAATGCCGGCCGGCGGCGGGCCCGGCTCGCGGCGTTCGCGGAGGTGGCCTCGGGCGCGACGGACCTCGCGGACCTGGCGGAATTGGCAGCGGCGTGCCTGCCGGCCGGGCGCACCTCGGCCGAGACACCCTCCGCCACCAGGCGGGGGGCGACGGCGACGAGCTGGGAGCGCAGTTCTGCGCGGAAATGGGCGCGGGGGGCAGGTGCTGACTCGAGCTGCCGCAGTTCGAGCACCAGCAGCCGGATGCGCGGATCGCGGGAATGCTCGGGATCCTCGAACCGGCGCAACGATCCGCCCAGCACCGACACGCGATGCTCAGCCATGATCTTCAACTCCCACAGCGGTCGCCGTCACCGGCGAACTGGTTGCCCCGTCCGTCAGGTACAACGACGCGAAGGCCCCGGCGTTACTCGGCACCCGCCCGGTGTTCAACGCAGCTCACCGCCCACCAACTCGGCGAGCTTTCGTACCGCGCGGTGTTGGAGCGCCTTGATGGCGCCGTCGTTCTTGCCCATCACGGCGGCGGTCTCGCTGACCGAGAAGCCCTGGATGAAGCGCAGCATCACGCATTCGCGCTGCTCGTCGCCGAGCTTCTTGACCGCTGCCATCAGCTGCTCGGAGGCGAGCGAACCGAGCACGGCATCTTCGGTGCTCTGCTCACGGTCGGTGCCCTCGAGAGTGTCGGCGGTGGTGATCTCGAGCCGGTGCCGTGCTGACTTCATGTGGTCGAGCACGATGTTGCGGGCGATGGTGATGAACCACGCGCCGATGTCGCGGCCCTGGTAACTGATGCTGCTGATGCGACGCAAGGCGCGCAGGAAGGTCTCTGAGGTGAAGTCCTCGGCCAGCGTCCGGTCGTTCACGCGGAAATAAACGAACCGGAAGACGGTGTCGACGTAGCGGTCGTAGAGCTGGCCGAAGGCCTCGCCGTCGCCGTCCTGGGCGAGCCGGACGAGCCGCCAGGTCTCGACGTGCCCCTCGTCGACGTACTCGGGCTCGGGTTCGGGGACCGGCGGGGCATTGCCGCCGCCCGGTGCGCGACCAGTGCTGCGCGGGCGGGTGGACCTGTGCGTCGAGGACCCGACATCGATAGCCATGTCGGACCGCAACGGCGGCTTGCCGGCGGTCGCGGCCGCCGACGCGATACCCCGCCCGTCGCTCGCGAGGGCGAATGCGGGCCGCGTACCCAGGGCCACCAACGCGTCGTTGACCAGTGCGGCGAGGGCCCGCCACCCGGGCCCGGCATCAGCCGACCCCGGGAACACGGGGGAGGGTGACATGGTTTTTGCCTTTCGCCGGCGTGGGGGCCCGACCGCGCAGGTGTGAAGAACGCGCTAACGGTACCGGTGAACGGTGCTTCTGGATACAGCTTGTGTTACATAACCGAGGTCCCGAGCGGGTCAAACGCGGCATATCCTGCCAGCCGCTGCGAACATCCGCGCCACGTCGTCGGGCTGCTTGCGTACACCTCGCTCGGCGGTGACGCTCGGGGCTGCGGGCCGCCCGCCGCGTGACGCGCTCGCTCCCGAGTCAGGAAAGGCGGCGGACGCAATGGCCCATCCGTACCGCGGTGTCTCGGACCTGTTGCGGGCACGCGCCGCCGAGACGCCCGACCGGCTCGCGCTCGTGGCGGGCGACACCCGCTGGAGCTGGTCCGACTTCGATGCCGCGGTCTCGGCCGCTTCGGCGGCGCTGCTCGCCGACGGTGCCGCTGCCGGTGACCGGATCGCCCTGCACCTGCCGACCGGCGCACCGTTCGCACAGCTCTACCTCGCCATCCTGCGGGCCGGCCTGGTGGCCGTGCCGCTCAACCCCGCGTACGCCGACCCGGAGGTCGAGTTCATCCGGGCCGACTCGGGAGCCAGCCGCTGCTTCGATCGCGAGTCGGCCGCGGAGTTCCTCGCAGGCGCCGCGGCAGCCCACGACCCGGGCGCCGATCGCGGCGGCGAGGCGCTGGCGGTGCTGCTCTACACATCGGGGACGAGCGGACGGCCGCGCGGCGCGATGCTCTCGGCGCGGGCGCTGCTCGCGAACCTCGACCAGGCGGCCTCGGTCGAGCCACCGCTCCTCTCGGACTCCGACGTGCTGTTCGTGCCGCTCCCGCTCTCGCACGTGTTCGGGCTCAACGCCGGTCTCGGGATGGCCCTGCGGGCCGGGGCCACCGCGGTGCTCGCCGACCGGTTCGATCCGGTGGCGACGCTGGAGACGATGCGTGCCGAGGCGATCACGGCGGTCCTCGGCGTGCCCGGCCAGTACGCAGCCTGGCTGCGCGCCCCGGGCGTCGCCGAGGTGTTCTCGAGCGTCCGCTTCGCGATGTCCGGGTCGACGACGCTTGCCCGCGCGGTCGTCGACGGCTACCGCGACCTCGGCGTCGTGCTGCACGACGGGTACGGGCTGACCGAGGCCGCGCCCGTCGTCACCGTCAACGCGATCGGCGATCGCCTCCGGCCGAATCCGGGTTCCATCGGCCGTGCGCTGCCGGGCGTCGAGGTGCAACTGCGCGACCGCGACGGCGCGGTCGTCGGCCCCGACGATGAGGACCCGGGCCGGATCTTCGTCCGGGGCGCGAACCTGTTCTCCGGCTACTGGCCCGACGGTTCGGGCGGTCCCGGCGCCGACGGCTGGTTCGGGACGGGCGACATCGCCGTCTACGACGACGACGGCGAGTTGCACCTCGTCGGGCGCAGCACGGAGCTGGTGATCGTCAACGGGTTCAACGTCTACCCCGCCGAGGTCGAGGCGGTGTTCGCCGCGGACCCGGCCGTCGCCGAGGTCGCCGTCGTGGGCGTGCCCGACGAGCAGACCGGCGAGGCGGTCGTCGCGTACGTCGTGCCGGCGCGCGGCGCGTCGCTCGACGCGGATGCCTTGCTGGCGGCGGCCGCCGGCCGGCTGGCGCGGTTCAAGCTGCCCCGTACCGTCGAGGTCGTCCCCGCGCTGCCGCGCACCGTCACCGGCAAGATCATGAAGTGGCAGCTGGCCCGCACGCCCTGACCGAGGAGAGCATGGCCCCCTCCGACCACGCCGTCACGCTGATCACCCGGGACGGGTGCCACCTCTGCGACGAGGCCGACGCGGTGCTCGCCCGGCTGGCCGGCGAGCTGGGCTTCCGGCTCGAGCGCCTGGACGTCGACGCCGACCGCGCGCGGCGCGACGAGTACTCCGATCGGGTGCCGGTGATCCTCGTCGATGGGCGCGAACACGGCTACTGGCGAGTCGAGGAGAGCCGGCTCCGCGCCGCCCTGGAGCGCTAAAGGCCGTGCTATAGCACGCGCTTCGCGATTTGGGAAAAGATTCACGAGCGGCGTAGCTTGGGCGACGTCCTGCTGCTTCTACCACACCGGTCGGGTTGGCCAATAGGGGCCCTTCGTCCCGTCCCGTCGAGGTGCTGATGACTGCCCAGAATCCGGCGCGTGAGTCGCGCGGTGCAGCCGTCCCCGAGGCGACCGTCGCGCGGCTCGCGACCTACCTGCGGGTGCTCGGCGGGCTCGGCGAGCGCGGCGTGACCACGGTGTCCTCCGAGGAGCTGGCGACCGCGGCGGGGGTCAACTCGGCGACGCTGCGCAAGGACCTGTCGTTCCTGGGCTCGTACGGGGTGCGCGGCGTCGGCTACGACGTGACCACGCTGACCGACGAGATCTCCCGGACGCTCGGGCTCACCACCCACCGCTCGGTTGCCCTGATCGGGATCGGAAACCTCGGCCTGGCGCTTGCCGGCTACGCCGGCTTCGCGACGCGCGGCTTCCGCGTGGCCGCATTGCTCGACGCCGACCCGGTGCGCGTGGGAACCCTGATCCAGGGCCTGGTGGTGCAGGACATCGCCTACCTCGAGCGGATCGTCGCCGAGAACCAGATCGCGATCGCGGTGCTGGCGATCCCCGCGTCCGTCGCCCAGGAGGTCTGCGACAAGGTCGTGGCCGCCGGCGTCAGCAGCATCCTGAACTTCGCGCCGGTCGTGCTCGCCGTGCCGCCGCACGTCGACCTGCGCAAGGTGGATCTCGCCGCCGAACTGCAGATCCTCTCGTTCCACGAGAACCGCAAGGCCGCCGCCGCACTGCTGTCCGTGGGTGGCGCGTCATGAGCGTGCTCGTCGTCGGACTGTCGCACCGGACCACCCCGGTGTCGGTGCTCGAGCGTGCCGCCGTCCCCGCGGACGACCTGCGCAAGACGCTGGACGAGCTCTACCGCGCCGAGACGATCAGTGAGGCGCTGCTGCTCTCGACGTGCAACCGCGTCGAGGTCTACGCCGATGTCGCCCGGTTCCACCCGGCCGTCGCCGAGATCACCGCGGTGCTGGCGCGCCACGCCGGCCTGCACGTTGCCGATCTGTCCGACCACCTGTACGTCCACTTCGCCGAGGCCGCGGCCGAGCACATGTTCACCGTCGCGTCCGGGCTCGACTCGATGGTGGTCGGCGAGTCGCAGATCCTCGGTCAGTTGCGCGGCGCGTACGCCCTCGGCACCGAGACCGGCTCGGTGGGCAGCGTGCTGCACGACCTCACCCAGACGGCGTTGCGCGTCGGCAAGCGGGTGCACACCGACACCGGCATCGACCGCGCGGGCGCGTCCGTGGTCGCCGTGGCGCTCGATGCCGCCGAGTCGGTGCTCGGCCCGCTGCCCGGTCGCCGCGCGGTGATCATCGGTGCCGGGTCGATGGGCGCGCTGTCCTCGGCGACCCTGCGCCGCCGCGGCGTCACCGACATCGTGATCGCCAACCGCTCGCTCGAGCGGGCCGAGCGCCTCGCCGCGTCGATCGAGGGGCGTGCGGTGACCTTGGCGGACCTGCCCGGCGAGATCGGCGAGGCCGACCTGGTGGTGTCGTCCACCGGAGCGACCGGGCTCGTGCTCGAGTCCGACACGGTCGGCTCGCGTGCCGAGCGCCCGCTCGTGGTGCTCGACCTGGCGCTGCCGCGTGACGTCGACCCCGCGGTCGGGGCGGAACTCGGCGTGACCTACGTCGACCTCGAGGCGCTGCGGTCCAGCGGCGCGATGGTGAGCGACGCCGAGGTGCACGCCGCGACGACGATCGTCGCGCAGGAGCTGCGCGACTACCTGCGCCAGCAGCAGCAGCTGGCCGTGGCCCCGACCGTGACGGCCCTGCGGGCGCGCGCCAACCAGGTCGTCGAGGCGGAATTGCAGCGACTCGACGCGCGGCTGCCGGGTGTCGACGGCGCGGTCCGCCGCGAGGTCGCCGACTCGGTCCGCCGTGCCGTCGACAAGGTGCTGCACGCGCCCACCGTCCGGGTGAAGGAACTCGCGGCGACGCCCGGTGGCGACCAGTACGCCGCCGCACTGCGCGAGCTGTTCGACCTCGACCAGGCGGCGGTCGAGTCGGTCGCCGCGGTCAAGAAGCCGGCTCCCGAGGCGGGTGAGCGATGACCGCCACCCAGGTGCTGCGCGTCGGCACCCGTGCGAGCGCACTGGCGCGCGCTCAGGCCGGGCAGTTCGCCGACGCGCTCGGCGCCGCCGCACGGACCGCGGTCGAGATCGTCCACGTCGTCACCGAGGGCGACCGCTCGTCCGCCGCGCTGACCCAGATCGGCGGTACCGGTGTCTTCGTGTCCGCGCTGCGCGAGGCGCTGCTCACCGGCCGCATCGACGTGGCCGTCCACTCGTACAAGGACCTCCCGACCGCTCCGGCCGAGGGCATCGTCGTGGCGGCCGTCCCGCCGCGGGCCGACGCCCGGGACGCCCTCGTCGCACGCGACGGGCTGACGCTCGGCGAGCTGCCGGCCGGCGCACGCGTGGGCACCGGTTCGCCGCGCCGCGCGGCGCAGCTCAACGCCCTCGGCCTCGGCCTCGAGATCGTGCCGGTGCGCGGCAACGTCGACACCCGGCTCGGGAAGGTGTTTTCCGGCGAGCTCGACGCGGTCGTACTGGCGTACGCCGGGCTGCAGCGCCTCGGGCGGGCGGGCGAGGTCACCGAGATCCTCGACCCGATCCAGGTGCTGCCGGCACCGGCGCAGGGCGCGCTGGCGATCGAGTGCCGGGCGTCCGACGGGACGGCGCTCGCCGCCGTGGCCCTGCTCGACGACCCGGACAGCCGCGCCGCAGTCGCGGCCGAACGTGCGCTGCTCGCCGCGCTCGAGGCCGGCTGCTCGGCGCCCGTGGGCGCCTTGGCGGTCGTCGCCGAGGACGAGAACGGCGACTCCGAAGTGTTCCTTCGCGGATCGGTGACCGCGGTCGACGGCAGTGCTGCCGTGCGACTGTCGGCCACCGGCGCGACAACCGATGCCGAAGCGGTAGGACGGCGGCTCGCCGCCGACCTGCTCGCCGAAGGCGCAGATCAAGTGATGGAGAGCTCGTCATGACGACCCGAGCGCGAAAGAACGTCGGCCGGATCACCTTCGTCGGCGCGGGGCCCGGCGACCCCGGCCTGCTGGCCGTCCACGCGGCCGAGGCAATACGTCGCGCGGACGTCGTGGTCGCGGACGCCCGGGTGTCCGCGGCGATCACCGCCCTCGCGACCGGCGAGGTGCGCACCGCCGAGGGGCTGCCCGCCGAGACCGCCAAGGCGCTGCTGGCCGAGGCGCGCAACGGTGCCACGATCGCGCGCGTCGTCGGCGGTGACCCGTTCACCGACGACGCCGCAGTCAAGGAGGCGCTCGCCGTCGCCAAGACCGTCGTCCCCTTCGACGTGATCCCCGGAGTCCCGGTCGCGCTGGGCACTGCCGCGTACGCGGGGGTTCCGCTCGGGTCGCTGTACACCGCGGCCGAGCTGAGCGACCTCGCCGCCGTCGACCTCGACGCGCTCGCCCACTCCGCCGGCACGCTGGTCGTGGCCGTCCCGGCGGCGGACGTGCCGCTGCTCGGTGAGCAGCTCGTCGCCAACGGCGTCAAGCCCGACACCGCAGTCACGGTCAGCTGCGACGGCACCGGCACCGGCCAGCAGACGGTGAGCGGGACGCTCGGCGATCTCGAGCTCGCCGCGGTGGGTATGACCGGCACGCTGGTCGTCACTGTCGGCAAGGCGGCGGGCCACCGCGACAAGCTGGCCTGGTGGGAGTCGCGCCCGCTGTACGGCTGGAAGGTGTTGGTGCCGCGCACCAAGGACCAGGCCGGCGCGATGAGCGACCGGCTGCGCTCGTACGGCTCGGTACCCGTCGAGGTCCCGACGATCGCAGTCGAGCCCCCGCGCACGCCCACCCAGATGGAGCGCGCGATCAAGGGCCTGGTCACCGGCCGCTACGAGTGGATCGTGTTCACCTCGACGAACTCGGTGCGCGCCGTCTGCGACAAGTTCCACGAGTACGGGCTCGACGCCCGTGCCTTCGCCGGCGTGAAGATCGCCTGCGTCGGTGAGGCGACGGCCGACGCCGTGCGGGCGTTCGGCATCCGGCCCGAGCTCGTCCCGTCGGGTGAGCAGTCGTCCGAGGGCCTGCTCGCGGACTTCCCGCCGTACGACGACGTCCTGGACCCGATCGATCGGGTGCTGCTCCCTCGTGCCGACATCGCCACCGAGACGCTCGCGGCCGGCCTGCGCGAGCGCGGTTGGGAGATCGACGACGTGACGGCATACCGCACGGTTCGTGCGGCGCCGCCGGCGGCAGAGATCCGCGACGCGATCAAGTCCGGCGGGTTCCAGGCGGTGTGCTTCACCTCGTCCTCGACCGTGCGCAACCTCGTCGGCATCGCCGGCAAGCCGCACGCGAAGACGGTCGTCGCCTGCATCGGCCCGCAGACCGCAGCCACCGCCAAGGAGTTCGGATTGCGGGTCGACGTCCAGCCCGAGACGGCCACCGTCCCGGCGCTCGTCGACGCGCTCGCCGAGTACGCCGCGGCGAAGGCGGTCGAGGAGCGCGAGAAGGCGGCGGCTGCCGCGGCGAAGAAGGCTGCGCGCCCGGCGCGTCGAGCCGGCCGCTGAGCTGGGCGCGGCTACGGCAGGCCCAGACAGAGACCTCGGGAGAGAAGGACGCGATGACGCTGCCCGAGCTGCCGCCGTACCCGACGACCCGGCTGCGGCGGTTGCGCCGCACACCGGCGTTGCGGCGGCTGGTGTCCGACGTCCAGGTGCGTCCGGCCGATCTGGTGCTGCCGATGTTCGTGCGCGAAGGCATCGCCGAGGCGGTACCGCTGCAGTCGATGCCCGGCGTCGTGCAGCACAGTCAGGAGTCGCTGGTGAAGGCCGCCGCCGAAGCGGTCGAGGCCGGGGTCGGCGGGCTGATGCTGTTCGGCATCCCCGTGCACAAGGACGGCACCGGCACCGGCGCCGACGACCCCGATGGTGTGCTCAACGTGGCGCTGCGGCGGTTGCACGCCGAGCTGGGTGACGACACCGTGCTGATGGCCGACCTCTGCCTCGACGAGTTCACCGACCACGGTCACTGCGGGGTTCTTGATTCCGACGGCGCCGTCGACAACGACGCGACGCTGCTCCGCTACGCCTCGATGGGCCTGGCGCAGGCCGAGTCCGGCGCGCACCTGCTCGGGACCAGCGGGATGATGGACGGCCAGGTCGCGGCCGTCCGCGCCGCGCTCGACGCGGCCGGCCATCTCGACACCGGCATCCTCGGCTACGCGCCGAAGTTCGCCTCGGCCTTCTACGGGCCCTTCCGCGAAGCGGTGAACTCCTCGCTCGAGGGTGACCGCAAGACCTATCAGCAGGACTCCGCGCGCACGGTGTCCGAGGCGCTCGCCGAGGTTGCCCTCGACGTCGCCGAGGGTGCCGATCTGGTGATGGTGAAGCCCGCCCTGCCGTACCTCGACGTGCTGCGGGCCGTCGCCGACGTCTCGCCGGTTCCGGTCGCGGCGTACCAGATCAGCGGTGAGTACGCGATGGTCGAGGCGGCCGCCGAACGCGGCTGGATCGAGCGTGAGCGCGCGATCGCCGAGACGCTCACGTCGATCAAGCGCGCCGGGGCGTCGATGATCCTGACGTACTGGGCGACCGAGGTCGCCGGCTCGCTGCGGTGACCCGGCCGCCCGGCCGGCCGCTCTATGTCGAACCGGCGCGCTCCTACCTCGCCGTGTGGGTGGTGCTGGCCGCGTTCGCGGCCGCGTGCGTCTTCGACGTCGTGAAGTCGGGCCGTGCCGTGCACGTCGTCGGCTGGGCCCTCGGCGCGGTCGTGGTCGCCGGCATCAACCTGCTCGCGATCCGTACGGCACGCGCGTTGCGGTCGATCACCGTCACGGAGTCCGACCTCGTCGTAGGTGACACCGTGCTCCCGCGGGCGTCCATCGAGTCGGTCGAGCGGTCCGTCGACGCCCGCCTGCCCGTCCTCGGTCAGTCGATGCCCGAGGGCCTGCCCCGCGGCGCCATCGGACTGGGGCTCCGGCTCGCGGACGGCGCCCGCGTGCTCGTCCCGACCCGGCGACCGGACCGGCTGGCCGACGTGCTCGAGGTTGCGGTCGGCACCGAGCCGGTCCGTCGCGCCGAGCCGGACGACCTGCCGCTGCTGGCGGACGTCGAACGCGGTGCCGCGTCGCTCTACCGGGTGCGGGGCACGCCGCTGCCCGAGACCTGGACGGCGACGGCTCACCTCGACGAGGCGACCGCGGTGTTCGTCGTCGGACGGCCGCCGTTCGGGTTCCTCCGGCTGGTCGAGATCGACGGCATGCCGAACATCGCGGCGATCGCGCTCGTGCCGAAACGAATACGCGGCGGCGACGGCACGCGGCTGCTCGAGCATGCGTGTGACTGGGCGCGCGAGCAGGGGTACCCGGCGGTCACCGTCACCACGTACGCCGAGAACGAGTGGAACGCGCCCTTCTTCGCCGCCCGCGGCTTCGTCGAGATCACCGGCTACGGGCCGGGGATGGCCGAGCTGCGCGATTGGGAGCGGGCGATCGGCCTCGACACCGTGGGCCGCCGCATCGTCATGCGCCGCGCGCTGTAGCCGGACGGCGCGCACTGCGCGACGGGGTGCGGCTAGCGCGGGGCCATCCGGATCGCGCCGTCGAGGCGGATGACCTCACCGTTGAGCATCGGGTTGCCGACGATGTGTTCGACGAGCGCGGCGTACTCGTCGGGGTCGCCGAGGCGGCTCGGGTGCGGCACCTGCGCGCCGAGGGAGTCCTGCGCCTCCTGCGGGAGCCCCTCGAGCATCGGCGTCTTGAACAGGCCGGGCGCGATCGTCATCACCCGGATCGCCTTGTCGGCCAGGTCGCGGGCGATCGGCAGCGTCATGCCCACGACCCCGCCCTTCGACGCCGAGTAGGCGGCCTGGCCGATCTGCCCGTCGAACGCGGCGACGCTGGCAGTGTTGACGACGACGCCGCGCTCGCCCTCGATCGGGTCGGTGGCGGCGATGCGCTCGGCGGCCAGCCGCAGCACGTTGAAGGTGCCGATCAGGTTGATCTGGACGACCCGGGCGAAGGTCTCGAGCGGCATCACGCCGTTGCGGCCGATCACCCGGGCAGGTGTGCCGATGCCGGCGCAGTTGACGACGATCCGGGTCGGGCCGAGCCCGCCCGCGGTGTCGAGCGCCGATCTGACGTCGTCGTCGCTGGTGACGTCGCCGGGCGCGAAGACGGCGGTGCCATCGATGCTGCTCACGGCCCGCTCGCCGGGGGAGCCGGGCAGGTCGAGCAGTACGACGGATGCGCCGGCGCGCGCCAGCCGCCGTGCCGTCGCGAGCCCGAGGCCGGATGCGCCGCCGGTGATCACCGCGACGCTGCCGTCGATCCGCATGTCGTTCCTCTCGTTGGGAGCCCTGGCGCGATCCTGCCGTACGGCCGGCGCCGCGTTCGGCGCGGACGGTCCCCGCGCCGGTGGCTGGCCGGCGCCGGGACGTGACGCGGAACGGGCGGGCGGCCTTTGCGAGACTGGACGCGTGTCCGATGCTCCCGTGTCCGCCGAGTTGTTCGAGCGCGCGCAGCGCGCGATCCCCGGCGGGGTGAATTCGCCCGTGCGGGCCTTCCGTGCGGTCGGCGGCACGCCGCGCTTCATGGTCCGGGGGGCGGGCGCCTACCTCACCGACGCCGACGGTCGCTCGTACGTGGACCTCGTCTCGTCCTGGGGGCCGATGATCCTGGGACACGCGCACCCGGCAGTGGTGGGTGCGGTACAGGCCGCCGCGACGAACGGGCTGTCGTTCGGCGCTCCGACTGAGGGCGAGACCGAGCTGGCCGAGGAGATCCTGCAGCGCATGCACGGCAGCCCGGTCGAGCAGGTGCGGCTGGTGAACTCCGGCACCGAGGCGACCATGTCGGCGATCCGGCTCGCTCGCGGGGTCACCGGCCGGCACCGGATCGTCAAGTTCGCCGGCTGCTACCACGGCCACGTCGACGCCCTGCTCGCCGCGGCGGGGTCGGGGGTCGTGACGTTCGGGCTGCCGGACACCCCCGGCGTCACCGGCGCGCAGACCGCCGAGACGATCGTGCTGCCGTACAACGACCTCTCCGCAGTCGAGGCGTGCTTCGCCGAGTTCGGCGCCGACATCGCGTGTCTGATCACCGAGGCGGCCGCGGGAAACATGGGGGCGGTCGCCCCGCTGCCCGGATTCAACGCCGGCCTGCGCGAGATCACTGCGCGCTCCGGCGCGCTGCTCGTCATGGACGAGGTGATGACGGGCTTCCGGGTGTCGCCGGCCGGGTGGTACGGGCTGCAGCCGGTCGACGCGGACCTGTTCACGTTCGGCAAGGTGATGAGCGGCGGCCTGCCCGCCGCGGCGTTCGGCGGCCGTGCCTCGGTGCTGGCCGCACTGGCGCCGGCCGGCCCGGTCTACCAGGCCGGGACGCTCTCGGGGAACCCGGTCGCTGTCGCGTCGGGCCTGGCCACGCTGCGTGCGGCGACGCCCGACGTGTACGCGGCCCTCGACGCGAACGCCGCGACGGTCGGCCGGCTGGTGACGACCGCGCTCACCGAGGCCGGCGTCACCCACCAGGTGCAGTACGCGGGCAACCTCTTCTCGGTGTTCTTCGCCCCCGCGCCGGTGACGGACTTCGCGGGCGCGCAGGCGGCGGAGACCTTCCGCTACAAGGCGTTCTTCCACGCGATGCTCGACGCGGGCGTGTACCTGCCCCCGAGCGCGTTCGAGGCGTGGTTCGTCAACGCCGCGATGGACGACGGTGCGCTCGCGGTCATCGCCGACGCGCTGCCCGCCGCGGCCCGCGCCGCGGCCGAGGCGCAGGCGTGACGGTCGTCCACCTGCTGCGCCACGGCGAGGTGCACAACCCTGACCGTCTGCTGTACGGGCGGCTGCCGGGATTCCGCCTGTCGGCGCTGGGCGAGGCGCAGGCGAAGGTGGCTGCCGAGTACCTCGCGTCGCGGCCGGTCGGCTACCTGGTGTCGTCCCCGCTCGAGCGGGCGCAGCAGACCGCGGCGCCGCTCGCGGCCGGGCTCGGGCTCACGGTGGCGATCGACGAGCGGCTGATCGAGGCGGACAACCGGTTGCAGGGACGCTCGGTGGCGGGGGGCAAGGGCCTGTTCACCGACGTATCGAACTGGAAGTACTTCACGAACCCCGTGCGCCCGTCGTGGGGTGAGCCGTACGCGCAGATCGCGACGCGCGTTCTCGCCGCGGCCCGCGCGGCGCGCGACGCCACCCCCGAGGGCGGCGAGGCGGTGTGCGTCAGCCACCAGCTGCCCATCGTCTGCGCCCGGCGCGCGGCCGAGGACAAGCACCTGTTCCACGATCCGCGGCGCCGGCAGTGCAGCCTCGCGTCGGTCACGTCGCTGACGTTCGACGGCGATCGGATCGTGCGGGTCGATTACGCCGAGCCCGCCGCCGGCGTCCTGCCCGAAGGGCACGGCGCGGGCGCCTGACCCTGCGCCCGAGCTGTGCGCGGCGGGCAGGTCACAGGGGGCTGAGCCTGCCTCGGGCGCCCGGGCGGCGGTAACGCACACTGGTGGGCGTGAACCCGCGCCGGATCGCCGCCTTTTCGGCGGCTCTGCTGGCGCTCGCGCTCGTCCTGACGGCGTGCACGGGCAAGAACGCCGTCGACCAGAACGCCGGCAACCAGTTCCGCTTCGTCACCGGCACGAAGCTCGGCAGCCTGGTCGCGGCACCCGACCGCAAGAAGGCCGGCGAGTTCAGCGGCGAAGGTCTGGACGGCGGCACGATCTCGCTGGCCCAGCAGGCCGGCAAGGTCGTCGTGGTGAACTTCTGGGCCACCTGGTGCGGCCCGTGCCAGACCGAGACCCCGCAGTTCGACGCGATGTACCGGCAGGACAAGGCGAAGGGCGTGCAGTTCGTCGGCATCGACACCAAAGAGACCTCGCGCGACGCGGCGCGCGCGTTCGTCAAGGACAACGCCATCACCTACCCGATCATGTGGGACGAGCAGGCCGAGACCGCCGTCGCGCTCGGCCGGATCCCGACGCAGGGCCTGCCGCTCACCGTCCTGATCGACAAGCAGCAGCGTGTCGCCGGTGTGTATCTGCGCGCGCTGACCGCGAAGGATCTGCAGCCGCTGCTCGACACGCTCGCCGCGGAGACCTGACCGGTGCTGGCTGACGGCGGGTTCTCGCACACCGTCACCGACGGCCCACTGCTGGTGGCAGCCGGGGTAGCGGCCCTCGTCGGGCTGATCGGGTTCCTGTCGCCGTGCGTCCTGCCCCTCGTCCCGGGCTACCTCTCCTACGTCGCGGGCCTCTCGGGCAGCAGCACCGACACCGCGCACGCGCGGCGGCGCATGGTGGCCGGCGCCGGGCTGTTCGTGCTCGGGTTCACCGTGGTGTTCGTGGCCGAAGGGGTGCTGTTCGGCAGCCTCGGCGCGGCGATCCGCAACCATGCCGTCGCGATCGAGCGGGTGCTCGGCGTGGTGACGATCGTGATGGGCGTGGTGTTCCTCGGCGGCATCGGCTTCCTGCAGCGCGAGGTGCGCATCCACCGCCTGCCCGCCGCCGGGCTGCTCGGCGCGCCGCTGCTCGGCGCCGCCTTCGGCCTGGCGTGGGCGCCGTGCCTCACCCCCACCGTCGGCGCGGTGTACAGCCTCTCGTTCGACCAGGGGACGGCCGGACGCGGCGCGTTCCTCGCGGCGTGTTACTGCCTGGGCCTCGGCGTGCCGTTCGTGCTCGTGGCTCTCGGTGTGGGCTGGGTGTCCGGTGCGCTCGGCTTCGTGCGCAGGCACGCCCGTGCCGTCAGTCGTGTCGGCGGGGTGCTGCTGATCGTCATCGGCGTGCTGCTGGTCAGCGGCGAGTGGAACCACTGGATGGACGCGCTGCGGACGTCCGTCGGCTCCCGCACCGGCATCGGGGCGGACCTGTGACCGCCACCGCGCAGACGCGTCCCGCGACCGTGCCGGCACCCGGTCCGCGTCGCAGGCTGCGCTCCGCGCTGCGACCGGTACGGATGGTGTGGCGCCGGCTCACCAGCATGCGCACGGCGCTGATCCTGCTGTTCCTGCTGGCCGTCGCCGCGGTGCCGGGGTCGCTGCTGCCGCAGCGTCCGCTCAACCCCTCGAAGACCGATGCCTACCTCGCGAGCCATGGCGCATGGGGCCGGTTCCTCAACACGATCGGCATGTTCGACGTCTTCGGAGCGCCGTGGTTCGCCGCCATCTACCTGCTGCTGTTCGTCTCGCTCGTCGGCTGCCTCGTGCCGCGGATCCGGCTGCACGCCCGCGCCGTCGTCCGCGCTCCGCTGCCGGCGCCGCGCAACCTCGACCGGCTGCCCGAGTCGGCGTCGTTCGACGTGCCGCTCGCACCCACGGCGGCGGCGAGCGCCCTGCGGTCGTCCCTCGGGCGCAGGTGGCGCGTCGTCACCCGCGAGGAACCCGGCGGCGTGCTCACCCTCTCGGCCGAGAAGGGTTACTCGCGCGAGACCGGCAACCTGCTGTTCCACGTCGCGCTGCTCGTCACGCTGGTGCTGATCGCGATCGGGCGCCTCTACAGCTACCAGGGCTCGATCATCGTGATCCAGGGCAAGGACCACGGCTTCTGCAACGTCGTCACGTCGTACGACACGTGGAACCCCGGCCGCTTCGCGGCACAGGGAAAGGTGAGCCCGGCGCCGTTCTGCGTGGACCAGATGAGCAGGTTCACCGCCGAGTACACCGCCGCCGGCGAGGCCAAGACCTTTGCTGCGGACGTCGTCTACCGGCCCACGATCGACAGCGCGCCGGTGAACGCGCGCATCACCGTGAACCACCCGCTGCGGCTCGAGGGTGATCGGCTCTACCTGATCGGCCACGGCTTCGCGCCGCAGATCACGGTGCGGATGCCGAACGGGACGGTGCGCCACGACACGGCCGCGTTCATCCCCACCGACGCGACGACGTTCCTGTCGGAGGGTGCGTTCAAGGAGCAGGGCGGCGCCGTCGGCACGAACCAGGACGTCGGCATCTCGGGGTTCTTCGCGCCGACACCGAAGGACAGCGGCGGCGGGGTCATCACCTCGGTGTCGCCACAGGTCAACAATCCGGTGCTCGGCATCTTCGTCTATCTCGGCAGCCTCAACGCCAACGGCCTGCCCCAGTCCGTGTACTCGCTCGACACCAGCAAGATGACGAAGATCGGCGCGGCAAACCTGCGCGTCGGCGAGTCGCAGTCCTTCCCGAACGGCGTCTCGGTGACCTTCGACGGCTGGGTCCCGTGGGCAAGCATGCAGGTCAGCCACGACCCGTCGCAGACCTGGCTGCTGCTGTCCGCGAGCGCGATGGTGCTCGGGTTGCTCGGCTCGCTCGGCGTGCGGCGGCGCCGCGTGTGGGTCCGGCTCACCCCGTCCGCTCCCGCTCAGGACGCCTCGCCTACGGTGGTGTCTGTCGGAGGGCTCGCGCGCAGCGACTCGGGCAACTTTCCCACCGAGTTCAGCGGGCTGGCCGAGCGACTGCGCAGTGCGGTCGGACGAGAAGGGGAGTGACGGTGGCCGGTATCGACGGCTCGATGGCCCACCTGTCGGACTCGCTGTTCACGACAGCAATCGCCGTGTACGCGCTCGGCATGGTCGGCTTCGTCGCCGAGTACTCGTTCGGCAAGCGCGGTCGGGTGGCCGCCACCGTGCCCGTGGCCGTCCCGGCGCGCGAACTCGTCGGCGCGGGCGGCCCGCCCGTGCGCACGCCCGTGACTCCCGCCGCGCCCGTCTCGAGCGAGAAGAACTCCGCCGCCGACCGCATCGGCCGGTTCTCGTACGTCATCACGGTCCTCGGCGCGCTCGTCCACGCCGGATCGATCGCCGTGCGTGCGCTCGCGGTCGACGCCGTGCCGTGGAGCAACATGTACGAGTTCGCGTCGGTCGCCGGCCTCGTGGGCGTGATCGCGTTCCTCGCGGTGCTGTGGAAGGCGCCGCAGATCCGCCACCTCGGCGGGTTCATCCTGCTGCCGGTCATCCTGATGATGTTCCTGGCGGGCACCGTCCTGTACTCGCGGGCGCAACCGCTCGTACCCGCGCTGCAGTCGTACTGGCTCGCGATCCACGTCACCCTGGTCTCGATCGCCGAGGGCGCGCTGATGACGAGCGCGGTGCTGACCGTCCTGTACCTCGTGAAGTCCCGCTCAGACCGGGTGCTGGCGACGCCGGGCGCGCGCTCGGGTGCGCTCGTCCGCTTCGGCAGCCGGCTGCCGGCCGCCACGACCCTCGACAAGGTCGCGTACCGGGTCGTGGCCTTCTCGTTCCCGCTCTACACCGTCGCGATCATCTGCGGCGCGATCTGGGCAGAGGCCGCGTGGGGCCGGTACTGGGGCTGGGACCCCAAGGAGACCTGGGCGTTCATCGTCTGGGTCATCTACGCGGGGTACCTGCACGCGCGTGCGACCGCGGGCTGGAAGGGCCGGGCCGCGGCGTGGGTCAACCTGCTCGGCTTCTTCGCGATCACGTTCAACTTCCTGATCGTGAACATCGTCGTCTCGGGGCTGCACTCCTACGCCGGCCTGAGCTGACGCCGGACGGGAGCGCGGGCCGCCCCCGAATGGGGAGCGGCCCGCAGTCGTGCCACCGAGATCAGGCGACCGCGGTGAGGGTGAACGTGAACCCGGTGTCGGCGTCGAAGTGCAGCACCAGCGTCCCGCCCCCGCTGCCGGAGCTCTGCTCGAACCCGGTGAAGTGGGCCCCGCCGACGACGGTGACGTTGGGGACCGGCGACTTGCCGTTGTTGTTCAGGTTGCGTGACCACGTGATCGTGTAGACGTGGCCGGCCTTGCTGATCGCGTACCCCGGGGTCGCGTTGCCGAAGCAGTTGCTGGCGTCGCCGTTGACGCACCCGC
Organism: Pseudonocardiales bacterium; assembly: GCA_032160545.1. Taxonomy (GTDB): domain Bacteria; phylum Actinomycetota; class Actinomycetes; order Mycobacteriales; family Jatrophihabitantaceae; genus DATGFB01. The sequence goes on from JAVHVN010000145.1 coordinate 19,168, forward strand.
CGACCGCCTGGATGCCCGTCGCGCCCTGGATGCCCTGCGCGCCCTGGATGCCCTGCGGACCCTGGGGACCCTGGATGCCCTGATCGCCCTTCGCGCCCTGGATGCCCTGTGGACCAGTGGCGCCGGTGTCCCCCGGATCGCCCTTCGGCCCCTGCGGACCCGGCACCCCCTGGTCCCCCTTGGCGCCCTGCGGCCCTGCGGGGCCGGCCGGGCCGGGACCGCCTGCGGGTCCCTGAATGCCCTGCGGCCCGACGGGGCCTTGCAACCCCGTGGAGTTCCAGGTCAGCGCGGTCTCGGTCGACTTGCAGGCCGTCCCCGCCGAGACGACGCGTACCGCGCCGCCCGGTGAGAACGCGGTCGCCTTCGTGACGCACGCATGGATCACGTTCGCGTCGTCGGCGGCGGACGCCGCCATGGTGCCGAACATGGTCGCGCCGACGACGAGCCCGCCCGTCGTCGCGATGATCTTGGCGCGCCGCCCGGTGCGGCGCGTCGTTCCCTCCGCCATAGCCCCCCCAATTCGTGCCGCGCGCGCACAATGCGACGCGACGAAACGAGCGGACGATAATGAAGCAGGCAGGGCTTGTCCACGAATGAGCCGGGAATGCCGTTGCGCACTTACGCCCGGTTCACACCGCTTATCGATGTGCAAATGTATGACCGGAATGTCGAGTTCGGCGGACTCCGCCCTATCCGGCATTCAGGTCGTAGACGGTCGACGTTCCGATCGTCTGGGCGGTGAACGTGGACGTGACCCACTGCTGAATGGCATACGCCGTCGAGGTATTCGCGGCCGTCGACCCGATGAAGCCCTGCGGGTCGGCGATGTAGTAGTGCACCTGGTGAGTTGCCACGAGGGCCTTGAAGGCGTCGAGCGTGATCGCGGGATCCGTGCCGTTGTAGCCGCCCAGCGACATCACGGCGTCACCGGTCGCGAGCTCGAGCGATGCCGCCTCGTTGTCACCGGTCGTCGCGGCGACCCACCCGTAGGACGCGCTGCCGGCCTGCAGTGCCGAGGTGAGCGCGCTGCTCACCGACGTCGCACCGCCCAGCCCGCCGGCGCGTCCACCGCCCGTGCCACCGGTGCCGCCTCGGGCGAACCCGCCGGCCCCGCCGGGCGTGAAACCGCCGCCACCGCCGGGCGCCAAACCGCCGCCAACGCCGGGACGGCCGCGCGCGCCGCGCCCGCCGCCTGCGCCGAAGCCGCCGCTCGCGACGGGGCCGGCCGAGGGGATCGCACCGGTGTGCGGCGTCGAGGCGGTCTGCACCGCGTACGCACCCGGGGCGACGAGCAGTGCGAGCGCCACGAGCGGGGCGACGAGGGCGGCGCGGGCCAGGCGGCGGTTGAGGATCGCGGCGACGGCAGCGGCGCCGGCGAGCAGCACGACCCACCGCAGTCCCGGGTGCCACGACGCACGGCCGAGCAGCTCGTACGACCAGACAGCGGCCACGGCGACGAGGGTGGCGAGCGCGTAGCGCGCCTGCTCCCTGGACCGCTCGCGCCACAGCACCGCGACGCCGATGCCGACCCCCGCGGCGATCGCCGGGGCAAGTGCCACCGTGTAGTAGGGGTGGATGATTCCGCTCGCGAAACTCAGCACCACACCGGTCACGAGCAGCCAGCCGCCCCACACGATCACGCTCGCGCGCAGTGCATCGGTGCGGGCTCGGCGCGCGGTGATCCAGCCGACCGCGGCGAACCCGACGAGCGCCGCGGGCAGCAGCCAGCTGATCTGCGCGCCCATGTCGGAACCGAACAGGCGGAACAGGCCGGTGCCGCCGGAAGAGAAACCGCCCGCTCCGCCGGTGACGCTGCCGTTGTTGTCGCCGCCGGTCAGGCGGCCGACGCCGTTGTAACCGAACGTGAGCTGGAGGATCGAGTTGGTGGTCGAGCCGCCTATGTACGGGCGTGAGCCGGCCGGCCATAGCGAGACGAGCGCGACCCACCACCCCGCGGCGAGCACGAGCGCACCCGTCGACGCCGCGATGTGCAGCACGCGCCTGCGCACCGTCGTCGGCGCGGCGACGAGGTAGGCGGCGTAGAACCCGGGCAGTACGAGCAGCCCCTGCAGCATCTTGGTCAGGAACGCGAACCCGATCAGCGCACCGGCGAATGCGAGCCAGCGCCAGCTCGCCCTCTCCGCTGCGCGGACCGTCGCGTACGCCGCGGCGGTCATGAGCAGCACGAGCAGCGCGTCCGGGTTGTCGTAACGGAACATCAGGGCGGCGACCGGGGTGAGCGCGAGAGCGGCGCCCGCGAGCAGACCGCCGGCGTGCCCGGCGACCCGCTTCACCGCGAGGTACAGGATCGCGACCGCGCCGACGCCTTCGAGTGCCTGAGGGACGAGCACCGACCAGGAGCTCATGCCGAACAGCCGCACCGACAGGTCCATCACCCACAGCGACGCCGGCGGCTTGTCGACGGTGATGAAGTTGGACGAGTCCAGCGAGCCGAACAGGAACGCCGCCCAGCTCTTGCTGCCGGCCTGCGCCGCGGCTGCGTAGAACTGGTTGGCCCATCCCGACTGTGAGAGCCCGAGAAGGTACAGCGCAGCGGTGCCGAGCAGCAGCCCGACGAACGAGAGCCGCTCGCCGTGCCGCCGCCAGCGGCTGTCGGGTGACGGGTGTGGCGACTCGGGCTCCGGCGCCGGTGGCACCAGCGCCGCACCGACGACCGTGGCGCTCACGAGGTCGCCGTCGTGAGGTCGTACACCGTGCTGTTGCCGACGGTCGTCGACGAGTAGTGCGACGCGACCCAGGACGAGATCGCACTGCCCGTGCCGCCACCACCGCCCCGGGCCCCGTCGGCGATGAAGTAGTGGATCTTGCCCTGCAGGACGAGCTGCTCGAACTGGGCGAGTGTCGGTGCGGGATCGCTGCCGCTGAAGCCGCCGATCGCCATGACCGCCTTGCCGGATGCCAGCTCGAGCGGCGCGGCCGACTGCGCGCTCACTGTCGCCGCCGCCCACGTGGTGTCGGTGGCCTTGAGCAACGCGCTCAGCGCGGAGCTGATCGTGGTCGTTCCGCCGCCGGGGCCGCCGCCCCGGGAGGGGATCGCGGCACCGGACGCACCGCCCGGCGCGTTCGGCGGTGCCTGCCCGCCGCCGGGGCCGCCGTCCTGGCCGCGCGGAGACCCGCCGGGAGCAGCGCCACCGAAGCGACGGGCACCACCGAATCCACCGGCGCCGCCGGGTCCGCTCGTCACCGTCGGGCCCGCCAGCGGGATGCTGCCGGTGTGCGGGGTCGAGGCCGTGTCGAGTGCGTACGCGGTCGATCCGCCGGCGATCGCCACCGCTGCGGCGACGCCGGCGACGGCTGCGGTGCGCCGCGCGCGTCCGGCCGGCAGCAGCAGCGCGACGGCCGCGACGACGCCGCCGAGCAGGACGAGCCACCGCACGGCGGGGTGCCACGACGGGCTGCGGTCGAGCAGCTGGTAGCTCCACACGGCGGTGACCAGGGCACCCCCGGCGAGTGCGGCGCGAGCGGTCGCCGAGGACCGGTGTCGCCACAGCAGGACCGTCCCGATCGCCACGAGCGCGGCGAGAGCCGGTGCGAGCTCGATCGTGTAGTACTCGTGAATGATGCCGCTCGCGTAGCTGAGCACCAGTCCGGTGACGAGCAGCCAGCCACCCCAGATGACCACCGCGGCGCGCGTGCGGTCGGTACGCGTGCCACGCCGGGACAGCACTGCGAGCGCCGCGATCGCGATGAGCCCCGCGGGGATGAGCCAGGAGATCTGACCGCCCATCGTCGAGTTGAACAACCGGCCCAGGCCGGTCTGGCGGCTGAAGCCGCCACCGGCGCCACCGGCGGCACCGCCGCGCGGTGCCGCACCGCCGCCGGTCGTCGACTCGTTGCCGGTGATGCGGCCGAGGCCGTTGTAGCCGAACGCCAGGCCGAGCGCCGTGTTGTCACCGGAGCCGCCGATGTACGGACGCGCCGAGGCCGGCGTCAGCGCGACCACCAGCACCCACCACCCGGCCGCGACGAGCAGCGCGCCCGCGGACGCGAGCAACTGCAGCAGCCGGCGCCGCAACGAGGTCGGCGCGCACACCGCGTACGCAAGCGCGAGCGCGGGCAGCACCGTGTACGGCTGCAGACCCTTGACGAGGAAGGAGAAGCCGATCGCGGCGCCTGCCAGCATCAGCCATCTCGTGGACGCCGCCTCGAGCGCGCGAGTCACGCAGTAGGCCGCGGCGACGACGAGCAGCGTCATGAGCGCGTCCGGGTTGTTGAACCGGAACATCAACACGGCGACCGGTGTGACCGCCAGCAGCGCGCCGGCGATCAGGCCCGCCGTCGCGCCGAACCAGCGCTTCACCGTCGCATAGAGCAGCCACACGGTCAGCACGCCTTCGACGGCCTGCGGCACGAGCATGGACCACGAGTTGAAACCGAAGATCCGCCCGGACAGCTCCATCGGCCACAATGACGCCGGCGGCTTGTCGACCGTGATGAAGTTGCTTGCGTCGAACGAGCCGAAGAAGAAGGCCTTCCAGCTCTTGGTGCCGGCCTGCACCGCGGCCGCGTAGAAGTCGTTGGCGTAGCCGGACGCGCCGAGGCCCCAGAGGTAGAGCACCGCGGCCCCGACCAGCAGCGCCGCGAGCGAGAGCCGTTCGCGG
>JAVHVN010000159.1:0-76602 GCA_032160545.1 Pseudonocardiales bacterium
TCGCGCACGGCCGCGCGCACCGCATCGAGATCACCCAACGGCACCGGTGTGTACTCCAGCCCCCAGTTGGCCAGCACCTGCGCGACCAGCCGGAAGGTGCCGCCGTACGCGTCGCCCGGCAGGATCACGTGGTCGCCCGGGCGGCACACCGCGCGGAACAGGGCGTCCTCGGCCGCCAGCCCGCTGGCGAACGCGAGGCCGCGCGCGCCGCCCTCGAGTGCCGCAAGCAACTCCTCGAGAGCCGCGCGGGTCGGGTTGGCGCTGCGGCTGTACTCGTAGCCGCCGCGCAGGCCCCCGACGCCGTCCTGCTTGTACGTCGACGTCTGGTAGATCGGCGTCGTCACCGCGCCGGTCAGCGGGTCGGGGTCCTGGCCGGCGTGGATGGCGAGCGTGTCGAACCCGTGCCGCGCGGCTGCCTCACTCATGCGAGCCACGCTACCGAGACTCAGCCGGAGGCGAGAAAGCCGAGCAGGTCCTGCCGAGTGATGACCCCCGCGGGCTTGCCGTCGACATGCACCAGCAGCGCGCCGGCGTCGCTGAGCGACGCGATCGCCGCCGACGCCGGCTCGCCCGAGCCGATGATCGGCAGCGGCGCGGACATGTGCCGTTCGAGACCGTCCGACAGCGCCGCGGTGCCGCTGAACAGCTTGTCGAGCAGCGCCTTCTCCGACACCGAACCGACCACCTCGCCGGCCGTCACCGGCGGTTCGGCGCGCACGACCGGCAGCTGCGAGACGCCGTACTCGCGCAGGATGTCGATCGCGTCGCGAACCGTCTCGTTCGGATGGGCGTGCACGAGGGCCGGCACCTCCCCGGACTTGCCGCGCAGCACGTCGAGGACACTGACCTCGGTCGATTCGGCGAGAAACCCGTAGTCGGCCATCCACCGGTCGGAGAAGATCTTCGACAGGTAACCGCGCCCCCCGTCGGGCAGCAGCACGACCACGACGGCGTCCGGCCCGAGACCCTCGGCGACGCGCACTGCCGCTTCAGCGGCCATGCCGCACGAGCCCCCGACCAGCAGGCCCTCCTCCCGCGCCAGGCGCCGCGTCATCGCGAACGAGTCGCCGTCGGACACCGCGATGATCTCGTCGCAGATGGTGCGGTCGAACGCGTCCGGCCAGAAGTCCTCGCCCACTCCCTCGACCAGGTAGGGACGTCCGGTGCCGCCCGAGTACACCGATCCCTCGGGGTCGGCGCCGATGACGCGAACCGCGCCGTTGGACACCTCGTTCAGGTAGCGGCCGGTGCCGCTGACCGTCCCGCCGGTCCCGACGCCGGCGACGAAGTGCGTGACCCGCCCGTCGGTCTGCTCCCAGATCTCCGGGCCGGTCGTCTCGTAGTGCGACAGCGGGTTGTTCGGGTTGGAGTACTGATCCGGCTTCCAGCCACCCGGCGTCTCGCGCGCCAGCCGGTTGGACACCGAGTAGTACGACCGCGGGTCCTCGGGCGCGACCGCCGTCGGGCAGACCACCACTTCGGCGCCGTACGCTCGCAACGTGTTGATCTTGTCGCCGCTGACCTTGTCCGGGCAGACGAAGATGCAGCGGTACCCGCGCTGCTGAGCCACGAGTGCCAGGCCTACGCCGGTGTTGCCGGAGGTGGGCTCGACGATCGTGCCTCCGGGCTTCAGCTCACCCGACTCCTCGGCGGCGCGCACCATCCGCACAGCGATCCGGTCCTTGACCGAGCCGCCCGGGTTGAAGTACTCGATCTTGGCCAGGACGGTGGCAGGCCCGCGCGTCACCCGATTCAGCCGGACGAGCGGCGTGTTGCCGATGAGGTCGACGACGGTGTCCGAATAGCGCATGCCCGGCACGTTAGCCTCGCAACCGTCACGAAGGGGGAGCATGGCCGAGGGGAACAGGCGACTCGCGGTGCGCGTCGCCGCATACGGCGGGGGCGGGCTGGGCGCGCTTGCCGCGCTCGGCGCGGCCGCGTTCGGGCTGGTGATCGGCGAGACCAAGCTCGCGCGCCGGCGGATCCCGGTCGCCGAGGCCGCTCCCCCCGTCTCGCACGACACCACCTGGGCCGCGGCGGGCGTCAGCCGGGGCCGCCCACCGATCCGGCTCGGAATGCTGGGCGACTCGAGTGCGGCCGGCTACGGCGTCTACCGCGAGCGCGACACCCTGGCCGCGCAGCTCGCCATCGGCATCTCGACGATCGCGCGCCGGCCGGTGCACATCACCAACGTCGCCGTCGTCGGCGCGCAGTCCGAGCACCTGGCCGCGCAGATCGACGAGCTCGGCGCAGTCCACCCCGACGTCGCCGTGATCATGGTCGGCGCCAACGACGTCACGCACCGCGTCTCGACGGCTGCGGCCGTTCCGCACCTCGCGGACGCGGTCGCCCGGCTGCGGGCCCGCGGCGCCGAGGTCGTCGTCGGAACCTGCCCCGATCTCGGCACGATCCGGCCGCTCGCGCAGCCGCTGCGCCGCCTCGCGCGCTACCTCTCGTGGCGCATGGCCAAGGAGCAGACGATCGCCGTCGTCGCGGCCGGCGGACGCACGGTGTCGCTCGGCGACCTGCTCGGGCCGCTGTTCGCGACGCAGCGCGAGTTCTTCAGCGACGACCAGTTCCATCCGTCCGCCACGGGGTACGCCGCCGCTGCCGAGGCGCTTCTACCGTCCGTCCTGGACGCTCTCGGCGTGGGCACCCGGGCGCGGTCGGCGAGTGCGTTCACGACGCGCCGTCCGAAGCCGGTCGCGAAGGCGGCCGCCCAGGCCGCGGCCCGTCCCGGCAGCGAGGTGGTGGCCAGCGACCGCGCCGGCGCCACCGGCCGCCGCCACGGCGTGTGGGCACAGCTGCGCCGCCGCCGAACCGCCGCACCGGTCACTGACTCGCCCGAGACGGCCCGCCCGGTGACCGAGGCGGCAGTCGAGTGACGGATCCGTCCCGCCGGTCCCGGGTGCCCGAAAGCTGACGCGGACGGTGGGAGCGCCGGTGATCGGGGCCACCGTCGCCTGACACGCGGCCGGGAGAGTGGCAGCATCGGGTGGCTGGGCGTTGCCCGGCCCGTTCATCGCCGACGAGGAGTCTCCATGCCCGAAGCCGTCATCGTCTCCACTGCTCGCTCGCCGATCGGACGCGCGGTGAAGGGCTCCCTCGCGACCATCCGCCCGGACGAGCTGGCCACCCAGATGGTGCGCGCCGCGCTCGACAAGGTGCCGTCGCTGGACCCGCACGAGATCGACGACCTGATGATGGGGTGCGGTCAGCCCGGCGGTGAGTCGGGCTTCAACATCGCGCGCGTCGTCGCCGTGCAGCTCGGCTTCGACTTCCTGTCCGGTACTACGGTCAACCGGTACTGCTCGTCGTCACTGCAGACGTCCCGCATGGCCCTGCACGCCATCAAGGCAGGCGAGGGCGACGTCTTCATCTCGGCCGGCGTCGAGACGGTGTCCCGGTTCGCGAAGGGCAACTCCGACGGCTGGCCGGACACCCACAACCCGGCGTACGCCGAGGCCGAGCAGCGCACCGCGAAGGTCGCCGAGAGCGGCTCGGCCGAATGGCACGACCCGCGATCGGACGGCCTGCTGCCCGACGTCTACATCGCCATGGGCCAGACGGCCGAGAACGTCGCGCTGCTCAAGGGCGTCACGCGCGAGGACATGGACCACTTCGGGGTCCGGTCGCAGAATCTCGCCGAGGAGGCCATCAACAACGGGTTCTGGGCCCGCGACATCACGCCGGTGACGCTGCCCGACGGCACGGTCGTGTCCAAGGACGACGGCCCCCGCGCGGGCGTCACCTACGAGGCGGTCTCCACCCTCAAGCCGGTGTTCCGCCCCGACGGCCGGGTGACGGCGGGCAACTGCTGCCCGCTGAACGACGGCGCCGCCGCGCTCGTCATCATGAGCGACGCCAAGGCCGCGCAGCTGGGCCTGACCCCGCTCGCGCGGATCGTTTCGACCGGTGTGTCGGGCGTGTCGCCCGAGATCATGGGCCTCGGCCCGGTCGAGGCGTCGCGCCGGGCGCTGCAAAACGCGAACCTGAGCATCGGCGACATCGACCTGGTCGAGATCAACGAGGCCTTCGCGGCGCAGGTGCTGCCCTCGCAGCGCGACCTCGGCATCGACATGGACCGGCTCAACGTGAACGGCGGCGCCATCGCCATCGGCCACCCGTTCGGCATGACCGGGGCGCGTATCACCACGACCCTGATCAACTCGCTGCAGACCCACGACAAGCAATTCGGCCTGGAGACGATGTGCGTGGGTGGTGGCCAGGGCATGGCCATGGTGATCGAGCGGCTGTCCTGAGGCGTCAGCTACCCGTCCCGAAGCCCTCCCCGGGGCCGTTCGTGATGTTCCCGTAAAGGCGCAGCGACACCGAGGAGCCCGCGTCGGGCGAGTCCTGTCGGGGAATCTCAGCCGCGTCGTGCACACTTGTCGTGTACTGCCCAGCGTCACTCCCGGTATCGGGAATCTGGTGCGTAACCCAGCCGGACGATGGTCGTTGAGACAGTCAGATCCGACCGGGCATTCCGTGGGGGGACGCCGGGGGACCGAGCAGGTACGACCGGACGTCCGTGGGGGAATGGCCGGTACGGCCCGCTCGCACCGAGGGCGGACCAGAACCTCCTGTGGGGGAGGGTTCCGGTCCGCCCTCGGACACGTTTCAGGCGGTGGAGGCCGCGTCACTCACGCAGGTAGGACAGCAGCCGCAGGATCTCGAGGTAGAGCCAGACGAGCGTGACGACCAGGCCGAAGGACGCGTACCAGGCCAGCTTCTCGTCGGCTCCGGAGCGGATGCCTCGCTCGATCATGTCGAAGTCCAGGACCAGGTTCATCGACGCGATCACGATGCAGACGATGCTGAACAGGATGGCGATCGCACCGCCGTTGCGCAGGCCCAGACCGCCGGGGTGGAACAGGTACGCGATCGCGTTCACCAGCATGAGCCCGACCGCACCGATGGTCGCGCCCACCACGATGCGGGTGAACTTCGGGGTCACCCGGATGGCGCCGATCTTGTAGACGAACAGCATGCCGCCGGCCACCATCACCGTGCCGGTGACCGCTTGGACGACGATGCCCGAGTACGCACCGTTGAAGATCTTGCTGATCGCGCCCAGCGCCAGTCCCTCGAAGCCGGCGTACAGCAGGCACAGCACGGCGTTGGCCTTCATGGTGAACGCCATGTAGAGGCCGAGGCCGAGGCCACCCAACACGCCGACGAGGATCAGCCCGCCCGCCGAGCTGCTGTCGACCATGGACCAGGAGATCGCGCCCGCGGCCAGCAGGACGAGCAGCATGGCGCCGGTGCGCTGGACGACGTCGTCGAGGGTCATGTACCGCGTCGCCGGGCGGGTGTCCGGGCCTCGAGTGCCGCCCCGGCCGAACAGCGCGTTCAAATCGTTCGACGGAGCCGGCGGCAACTGGGTCGCCGGGCGGTTGGCTCCCGCGGCGCCGGTGGCGCCGTCGAACTTGGTGAGGACGGGGTTGGGCATGGTGCCGAGCCTCCTGTGTGCCAAAGCGGTGGCAGAGCCGGTCGAGCTGTCATCAGGGAAACGTGCGCGCCCGGCCACGAGTTCCTGCCGTGGCCGTCATGACGCCGGCTTGCCCGTGAGCTACCGGCGGGTAACTTGTACCAGAGACAGCGTGTCTCAATACATCTTCTTCAGGGAGGCTATCCATGTCAGGGCGCACATCGCGCGGTCGCGACGCCATGGGCCTCGGGCTCGCCGCGCTGAACCGGCTCGCGGCGGCGCCGGCTCTCGACAGACTGCGCCTGCGCAAGCCCGTCGAGCGCGCGGTCTACGAGGCCAGCCGCACCGGATTCCGGACTGCGGGCGCGGCGACGAGGGCCTTCTCGTCCGTCTCGAAGCTGACCGCCCCGAAGCGGCCGGCGTCCGGGGGTGAGCGGACCCTTTTCGACCTCACCCCATCGGACGAACAGAAGATGATCGTCGAGGCGACCCGCGAGTTCGCCGCCGAGCAACTTCGGCCGGTCGCGGCCGAGGCGGATTCCCTGTGCGTGGCGCCCGAGGCGCTGCTCAAGCGTTCGGTCACCGAGCTCGGAGTGACGATGGTCGGCGTGCCCGAGGCGCTCGGCGGCCTGGGTTCGGAGCGGTCGGCCACCACCGGCGTCCTCGTCGCGGAGGCGCTGGCACACGGCGACATGGGCCTGGCGCTCGCGTGCCTGGCGCCGGCAGCGGTGAGCAACGCGCTGGCGCTCTGGGGAGACGCCGATCAGCAATCGACCTACCTGCCCGCGTTCGTCGGCGACGACGTGCCCGCGGCTGCCCTCACCGTCCTCGAGCCGCGCCCGCTGTTCGACCCGTTCGCCCTCGAGACCACGGCTCGCCGTGTCTCCGGTGGGTTCGTCCTCGACGGAGTGAAGTCCCTCGTCCCGCGCGCCGACACGGCGGAGCTGTTCATCGTCGGCGCGATGCTGGACGGGTCCCCCGCCCTGTTCCTGGTCGAGTCGAGTTCGGCGGGCATCACCATCGCGTCGGAGCCGGCTATGGGGCTGCGGGCCGCATCGATGGGGCAGCTCAGCCTGCGCGACGTCTCGGTCCCCGCCTCGGCCCTGATCGGCGATGGCCAGCGCGAGACCTACGCCCAGTGCATCCGGCTGGGCCGGATCGGCTGGGCGGCTCTGGCGCTCGGTACCGGCCGAGCCGTACTCGACTACGTCATCCCCTACGTGAACGAGCGGGTCGCGTTCGGCGAGCCGATCAGCCACCGCCAGTCGGTCGCGTTCATGGTCGCGAACATCGGTATCGAGCTCGAGGGTGCCCGGCTGGCCACGCTGCGGGCGGCCAGCCGCGTCGAGCAGGGACTGCCCTACGCCCGTGAGACCGCGCTCGCGCGCCGGCTGACGAGCGAGTACGGGATGCAGATCGGCAGCAACGGGGTGCAGCTACTGGGCGGCCACGGCTACGTGAAGGAGCACCCGGTGGAGCGCTGGTACCGCGACCTGCGCGCGGTGGGCGTCATGGAAGGCGTGGTGCTGGTCTGATGGCCATCAATCTGGAAGTGCCGAAGAAGTTCGGGATGCTGATCAACCAGGCGCATCAGGTGTCACTGGAGGTCTTCCGGCCCATCTCGCGCAAGTACGACCAGGCCGAGCACGAGTACCCGAAAGAACTCGACATGCTCGCCGCCCTCATCGACGGCATGAACGCGTCGGGCGAGACGAGCACGGGTGCGCGCGGCGTGCGGCGTGACGCCGCCGGCGCGGACGGCGGCCCCAGCGGCCCCGGCGGCCCCGGCGGCAGCAAGGGCAACCGCAACGGCACCAACATGTCGAGCATCCTGTCGATCATGGAGGCGTGCTGGGGCGATGTCGCCATGGTGCTGTCGATGCCGCGCCAGGGCCTCGGCAACGCGGCGATAGCCTCGGTCGCCAACGACGAGCAGCTGGCCCGCTTCGACAAGCTGTGGGCCTCGATGGCGATCACGGAACCGAGCTTCGGCTCCGACTCGGCCGCGGTGCGGACCAGCGCGGTACTCGACGGCGACCACTACGTCCTGAACGGCGAGAAGATCTTCGTCACCGCCGGCGACCGCAGCGATGCGGTTGTGGTCTGGGCCTCGCTGGACAAGAGCAAGGGACGAGCCGCGATCAAGTCCTTCGTGGTCGAGAAGGGCACGCCCGGGATGGTCGTCGAGCGGTTGGAGAACAAGCTAGGAATCCGCGCCTCGGACACCGCGACGATCCGTTTCACCGACTGCCGGGTGCCCCAGGAGAACCTGCTGGGTTCGCCTGAGATCGACCTCGACCAGGGCTTCGCCGGCGTCATGCAGACCTTCGACAACACGCGGCCGCTCGTGGCCGCGATGGCGCTCGGGTGCGCTCGGGCCGCGACCGACGAGATCCGCACGATACTCGCCGAGGCCGGCGTGACGGTCGACTACGACCGGCCCGCCCACACCCAGCACGCCGCCGCGGCCGCGCTGCTGCAGATGGAGGCCGAATGGGAGGCCGCCTACCTGCTGACGCTCGAGGCGACCTGGATGGCCGACAACAGCAGGCCGAACTCACTTCAGGCCTCGATGGCGAAGGCGAAGGCCGGCCGCGTCGGCGTCGATATCACGCTGCGCTGCGTCGAACTCGCCGGCAGTGTCGGGTACGGCGAAGGATCGCTGCTCGAGAAGTGGGCGCGGGATTCGAAGATCCTCGACATCTTCGAGGGCACCCAGCAGATCCAGCAGCTCATCATCGCGCGGCGCCTGCTCGACAAGTCGTCCGCCGAACTCAAGTAGTCCCCCGGCGACGACGGCCGGCCACGACCAGCGTGGCACCGGCTAGCGCCAGCGCCGCACCGAAGGCCGCCATCAACCGAACCGGGACACCGGTACGGGCGAGCGGCGGCCCGGGCGGCATCGACTGCGGGACGAGCGGCCGCGGCGCAACGGCAGCAGGCCCGCGTACGAGAAACGTCTCGGGCACCAGCCCGGCTGCCGTCGTCACCGGCGGGATCGCAGCGGACGCGCTGACCAGCGTCTCGACGAAGGTGTAGCAGCCCGGTGCGCTGACCCGGAGCGGCGCAGTGCGATAGGTGCCGTCGCCGTGCGCCGGAAAGGCCGGCGGCGTTCCGGCTACCAGCGCCCCGGCCCAGGACAGACCGGCACAGGACCCGTTCCGGCTGGGCACCGGCCCGAGCAGCCGGGCCTGCACCGTGCCGGCGTGCCCGAACATCCCGGACACCGACACCTGATCCGTCACGGTGCCCCCGCCGGGCCCGACTTGGTTGGCCGAGACCTGCGTGACGACCGTCGGCGCCACGACGGTCGTCGACTCGCTGGGCACGCCGTACGACGTCACGACCGGCCGCGACGGCGTCGATGACGGCACCAGCCGCTCGGCATAGGTGTAGCAGCCTGCGGCACGGATCACGATCCCAGCGGTGCGGTAGGTCCCGTCGCCGGGGACCTGCAGCGTCTGCCGGCCGGCGACGAGCTGGTCGCCCTGCGGCCCTACGGCGGCCCGCCAGTCCACGTCGGTGAGATCGCCGCACCCGCGCCCGGCAACGGGGAGCAGCGGGCCGTGCAGCACCGCGGTGACGGAAGCAGGCTGGGCTCGCAGCCCGTCGATGGCGATGTCGTCCGTGAGCGTCGCACCGGGCGCCGCGACTTGGTGCGACACCTGGGTTCGCACACTCGGTGCCGTGACGAGGGTGGACTCCTCGGGCGCCGTGGGCGGCGACGTCGCGGTCGCCCCGGACGGCCGCAGGGTCAGGACCTCGGCCCACCCGTAGCAGCCGGGTCGGGTCACGATCGTGCCGGTGACGACCACGTCGCCGTTCCCTCCGCCGACCGAACCCGGCACGAGTGCGGTGAACGACGCGGACGGTCCGGCGAACCACTGCGCCAGAGTGACGTCGGCGCAGCGCCCGCTCGCGGGAGGTGGCACCGGCCCATACCGCGTCGCGCTGATGGTCGCGTCCTCGCCGTCGTTGCCGGATACCGTGACCGTGTCGCTGAGCACCTGACCGACGATCGCCTCGGCGAGGTTCACCTTCGTTCGAAGCGCGGGCACGGGTATGCGCGGGTCGGCCGCGACGACCGTCCACGCGTTCGTCCCCGCCGGCACGGTGAACGTGAACGAGCGCGCAGCGGGGATGTAGAGCCCGGCGCCCGGCGGCACCGACAATTCGGTGGCCGTGTATTCGGCACCGATGGTGAGCGCACCGACCGCGGCGTCGGTCGGCCGGGAGCCCGTCGTCACCGTCGCGACGACCCGACCGGCGGCGTCGGTGATGCGGTATCGGTAGCCCGGCACGGGGGTCTTGGCCGGATCGTCCATGGCAACCTTGACCAGGGCGACGTCACGATCGCGGATGACCCGCCCGGTGGCGGTGCCGCTCTGGGCAGTGGGCGGTGCCGCGGAGAGCATCCGCTGCTCCCCCGGTGCGGCATAGACCCGCACCGCGGTCCAGGACTGCACCGCGGCACTCACGCGGTAGGAGGTGGCGGTCGCGGTGCCGGGCGTCACCGAGAACGTCGCGCGCCCGGAGGCGTCCGTCGTCACCCCTGCAGGCAACGTCGCCCCTGACGCCGTGAGGGTGACGCGAGCCTGCGGCACGCCGGCGCCGCGCGCCGCGCGCACCGTCAACGAGGCCGTCGCCCGGATGCCCGGCAGGGCGTTGGCGGGGAGCTGGACCGACACCGAGTACGGGCCGGCGAGCCGGGTCGCCTCGGCGAGCATCGCCTGCGCATCGGCCACCGACGTCCCGCCTGCGCCGTTGCGCAGGTAGCTCCACTGCACCGCGCGGTCCCTGCCGTCGTACTTCGCGCTGTTGAGCGCGCTCAGTTCGGCGAGGCGGACGTCGGACGTCCGGGCCGACGCGAACCGGTGGTTCAGCTCGCCGTACACCGGGTCGGTCATCGTCGAGGCGACCGAGTACGGGCCGCGCAACGGCCCCGCCACGCGAGCGCTGACGCAGGTGCCGACGGCGCCGCCCGATCCGGGCAGGTTCCACAGCACGAGCTGCTCGTGGCCCGGCTGGGCGATGATGCCGCCGACCCACGAGCCGTTTGCGGGGTCGCGGCCCGGGGTCCCTGCCCAGACGACCGCCGGAGCGGCCGCGGCAAGGCCGCAGAACGCGAGCAACGCGAGCGCACCGCGGCGACCGAGCCGCCGCAGCATCCGCTCGGGCGCAGCATGCAGCCCCGTGCGGAACCGGCGGAACAACCGCCACCCCATCGCCACCCACGGTCGCCGCATCAGCTCGCCCACCTTTCGTCGCCCTTGATCGAGGGTTCGACGCTAGGTCGGGGCGAGTCGCCCGGGTGGCTAACGGAGCGCGGATGTGGACGCCGCGGCCGGCTGTGGAGATCGGCCTGCCCGCCAGATCAGGACAGCCCGAATCGCTCGCGCTCGGATTCGCGAACCAGCTCGCGGTACTCGTCGTTCTCGGCGATGAACTTGCGGACGAAGGGGCAGAACGGCTGCACGGTCAGACCGCGCCGGCGGGCGTCGTCGAGGGCTCCCTGGACCAGCGTGGACCCGAGGCCGCGACCGCCGAACCGATCGACGATCTCGGTGTGGATGAACGCGATGACGTCGCCGTGCAGGTGGTATTCGGTGAAGCCGGCCTTCGCGCCGTCGTCGGTGATCTCGTAGCGCGATTCCGCCGCGTTGTCGCGGACCTCGGTGGCCATCGGCCGTCCTCCCGTCGGGGTCTTCTTCGTGACTGCCCGACCCGATCCTGTCGTACTGTTCGTTGCGTGAGCAATCTGGACCGCACGCCGGGCATCACCCGGTCGGGCGGCCTCGCGGAGGTCGCTGCCGCCCCGGTCCACGAGGTGTACGCCGGACGCGAGGTCACGCTGGGTGCCACTGCGGTACGACGGCTGTTGCCCAATCTCGGCCGGCGCCTGGTCGGGCCGTGGTGTTTCATCGACCACTACGGCCCACAGGACGTCGCCTCGTCCGACGGCATGCAGGTTCCGGCTCATCCCCACATGGGCCTGCAGACCGTGAGCTGGTTGCTCGAGGGCACGGTTCACCACCGAGACAGCCTGGGCAGCGACCAGGTGATCGCTCCCGGCGAGCTTGGCCTGATGACGTCGGGGGCTGCCATCGCCCACGCCGAACACTCCCCCGTCGCCCACCCCGCGTTGTTGCACGGGGTGCAGCTGTGGGTTGCCCTCCCGGATGCGGAGCGGCACACGACGCCGTCGTGGGAGCACCACCGTGACCTGCCGTCGCTGACCGACCGGGGGCTACGCGCCACCGTCATCATGGGCACCCTCGCCGGCGCGAGCTCGCCGGGACGGGCGTTCAGCCCGATCGTCGGCGCCGACCTCGCCCTCACTGCCGGTGCCGACGCGCTGCTGCCCCTGGAGCCCGGCTTCGAGCATGCGGTTCTCGTCATGTCGGGCTGGGCAGAGGTCGACGGCGAGCGCCTCGATCCGGGAGCGATGCTCTACCTCGGCAGCGCCAGGCGCGACCTGCGAGTGCACTCCCAGCCGGGCGCCCGGCTGCTGCTGCTCGGCGGTGAACCGTTCGGCGAGCAGATCGTGATGTGGTGGAACTTCGTGGCCCGGACGAACGACGAGATCGTCGCGGCCCGCACGGAGTGGATCGCGGGGAATGCGTTCGGCACCGTTGCTGGTTTCGGAGACGGCGGCGCACTACCCGCGCCGCCGCTACCGCCGGGCCGGCTGCGGCCCGGGGGCAGCGTTCGCTGACACTCACCGCCCGGAGCGTGATGTGACCATTCTGTTCGGTGACGAGCACGTCGCCCGGTACCGCGCCACTGGCGGCGACGAGGGCTACGTCTGGCGCGACGGCACGACCATCCTCATCCTGGAGACCGTCGGCCGCCGCTCCGGCGAGCCTCGTGCGCACGCGCTGATCTTCCGCGAGTACGAGGGCGCCTACCTGCTCGTGGCGTCCAACGGCGGCTCACCCACGCCGCCTGCCTGGTTCCTCAATCTTCAGGCGCACCCCGATGTGCACGTCCAGATAAAGGGCGACCGGTTCGCCGCGCGGGCCCGAGTCGCGACTGCGCAGGAGAAGCCGTCGATGTGGCGGGCGATGGCGCAGGTATGGCCGTCGTACGACGACTACGCGCGCCGCACCGACCGCGACATCCCGGTCGTCGTGCTCGACCGCCTGGACGACGCGAACCAGGTTGGTCACCAGACCTCGGCATGACAGGCTGGTCTGCATGAGCGACGCAAGCGAGAACGCCAAGCCGGCTACCGGGGACGACCCGAAGGACCGATTCCGCGAGGCACTCGAGCGCAAGCGCGGTCGCCAGGCCGAGCGCTCCGCCGCAGGCGATGGTCACGGCGACTCGAAGGTCCATGGCTCCTCGAGCGCCGTCGGCGGCAAGCGGACGTTCCGCCGCAAGAGCGGCGGCTGACGAGGGGCCGCTCTGCGCGGCCCGGCGTTGTTGTCTGATATGTGATCGATGTAGCCAGATTCATTCGATGAATCTGGCTAATCGTGCCACACACCCGCTACTGCACGCATGAAGCTGTCTCCCACATTGCCATTCATATGATGATTCCGCACGCTTTTCCTCGTTCATCATATGACTTCGGTCGGCAATCGTCGCATCGGCCGTCCATCTGGGGAGATCGGTCATGTCTGCTGGTATTCGTCTACGCCGGCCCCGCCGCTTACGAGGCGGCCTCGCCGTCGCCGCTGCCGCGGCACTCGTCGCCACGCTGGTCGCGCCGGCGCCGTTGGGCGCCTCGGGTCCGGCCGGCCCGGCATGCGGGGCGCCGGTCGCGAAGGCTTCCGGTGGCAACTGGACGTGCACGTTCGCTGACGAGTTCAGCGGCGCGAACATCGACACCACCAAGTGGCACGCCTACACCTCGATCCCGGGCGGTTTCCGCGGTGGTGACGAGTGCTATTCGCCGAACAACGTCAAGATCACCTCGGGCGCGCTGCAACTGACAGCGACCAGGAGTGCGACGACGTTCGACTGCGCGGGCGTCCCTGGCAGGTACCGCAGCGGCATGCTGCTGACCAAGGGTCTGTTCAGCCAGGCGTACGGCCGGTTCGAGATGCGAGCGAAAATCCCCGCAGGGGTGGGGTTTCAGCCCGCATTCTGGATGCTGCCGCAGAACCCCTACGGCAGCCGGGGGTACAGCTACGGCGAGATCGACGTCATGGAGGCGTGGGGCACCTTTCCGGGGATCGCCTCGCCACACCTGCACTACGCGAGCACCCCGGGTACCCCCATGAGCGGCAACTACTGCTTGGTCCCGACCAGCGCAACGGCCTACCACACCTATGCCGTCGAGTGGACGAGCACGAGGATGACCTTCAAGTACGACGGCCGCACCTGCTGGAGCACCGGATGGAAGCCGATTGCGGGATACCAACCGGCCGGCTCGGTGGCGCCTGCCCCGTTCGACCAGAAGTTCTACCTGATCGTCAACCTGGCGATGGGCGGTGCGACCACGCCGACCAACCGCGCGAGCGTGCTGACGAGGTTCCCCGCGACGATGTCGGTCGACTACATCCGCGCCTGGAAGTAGCGCGGCTTGCCCAGGCGGCCGCGCGGCGGGCGAGCGCCGGTGCTGGCACCCGCCGACGGATCGTGTCAGCGCCCTCGTCCGCGGACCTGATCGGTCGTAGCGTTCTGGCATGGCCAGCGGCCGAGGCGCATCGAGCCGGAACCCGGATCACGGGACGCCCTGCCACGACTGCGGCAGGGCGGTCACCGGGCGGCCGAAGCGCTCCATGACCGGCAACCGGTTGTGCGAGGGCTGCGCGACGCGGCTCGACGCCGCCACCGCCGCCCAGCTGGCGATGGGAGGCCTTACCAGCGCGTGCGCCACCGCGGCGTGGCTGCAACGACCCCTGCAGCACGTCCTCGCGCACCGGCATCACGGTGCGAGCAAGCCGTAATTCCCTATCAGCACCGCGGGCCGGGCCACCGGAGCCTCGATCACTCGCGCGCCGAGTTCGCGCTGGAATTCGAGGAACGCCGGCAGCTCCGACAAGGGGTTGACCTCAGCCGTGTGCGCGGCCAGGTGCACGAAACCGTGCTCGTCAGGCAGTCGCAGGGTCGCATAGCGGAACCCGTCCGGCTGCGCCGCGGCGAGCGCCGCGTAGACGCCCGCCACGAGGCGTTCGTTCTCGTCGCTGCTCTGCGGTGTGGTCGTGTAACGCACTACGGAGATTCGGCTCATGTGGAGACAGACCTCGGCTGCGGCCGAAACTCATCGCGTCGCAATCGGATGAGTTGAACGAGCGAACGACGTGGCCGCGCTCGCGGCGTTGCTGCGATACGACGCCGAGGGCACACACCGCGCACAGCGACGCCGGAGGGACCGGGCACCGGCCGGGCTGTGCCCGGGCCGGTGCTCACGGAACGATCAGAGAACGCGGACGTCCGAGGCCTGCGGACCCTTGGGACCTGCGGTCGTCTCGAATTCAACTTTCTGGTTCTCATCGAGGCTGCGGTAGCCGCCGGTGTCGGCGAGCGCGGAGAAATGGACGAACACGTCCGGGCCGCCGCCCTCGACCTCGATGAAGCCGAAGCCCTTCTCGGCGTTGAACCACTTGACAGTTCCCTGTGTCACTGAGTGCCCCTTCCAGGACTGCGGGCGCCGCGCGATGCGGCGGCCCTGGCCGTGAATCTTCTGCTGCGGCCCGCCGCCTGATCGGGAAGCGCAAACGCCCGCGGAAAGCCGGAAGAACCAGCTCCGCGGGCGCGACATGAAACCACGAACACAAAACCAAAGACCAGTCGGTACAACGTACAGCCACCCCGATTCGTTCCCGGCGGCGGTAGGCCACCGGCGATTGCCCTCCGCCGAGCAGCATGGCGGCCTTCCCGCCCTGCAACCGCCCGGGGATCCCACGAGTTCCCGTGTCGGGAGGTCCCTCCCGACACGGCATGGTCGACAAACCGGCGGAAAGCCATTCACTTGTCTCGTTAGCACCCTGTAAACTTTTTGCATTGGTATGCGTGGCGCGCCCTGTCCGAATGATCATCTGTGATAGGTCCGCGCCGTGTCACCCCACGATGTCTGGCGCTGGAGGTCACCGGTGGGTTTGCGCAGCGCGCTGCGGCGCTGGTTCTCGGACAGCGACGACCGTGACGACCCGTCTGCGGGCGACCTCGTCGCTCAGCAGGTCGCCGAGGCTGATCGGTACTGGGACGCCTCCCTCGCCCGATCCCTGCTCGACGACGAGGGCCGCCGGGTGGCAGCGCCGCCGATCGCGGCTCCCGGCGGATTGGTCGTCGGCAACGTCGAGCGACGCATACCGCCCGTCGAACTGCCCGAGTTCTACGTTGCGCAGGCGCCTGCGCCCCCGCCGAAGCCGATCTTCCCCGCGGGGCAGACGGAGTACGACCCCGAACTGGTGAGAGAGGCGTTCTCGTTCGTCAGCGACCAGGCCGACCGGTTGGTGGCCGAGTTCTACGCCGAGCTCTTCCTGCGGGTCGACGAGGCCATCACGATGTTCCCGTCGAGCATGACCCGGCAGCGCCAGGAGTTCGGCCGCGCTGTCGTGCAGTGGATCGTCGCCGACAACCCGGCGGAACTGTCGGCGCACCTCGAGCAACTCGGTGACGACCACCGCAAGTTCAACGTCGAGCCACGCCACTACGAGCTGGCGGGCGCCGCGATGGTCAGCGCCTGGAAGCGACTGGCCGGCGACAGGTGGACCGACGCGCATGAGACGGCCATCGTCGGCAGCTACACCCGGCTCGCCTCGGTGATGATCGACGGCGCGATGCGGCACGCGACGCAGCCCGCCACGTGGGGCGCCCAGGTGGTCGATCACCAGCGCGTGTCCCAGGACTTCGCCGTCGTCCGCATCCAGCCCGACGCGCCCTACCCCTACAAGGCCGGCCAGTACCTGACCCTCGAGATCCCCTCGCACCGGCGGGTATGGCGCTCGATGTCCATCGCCAGTGCGCCTCGGTTCGACAACACCTTCGACATCCAGGTCCGCGCGGTCGGGGGTTCCGGCGTCTCCGCGGCCCTCGTCGCGCATTCCCAGGTCGGCGATCGGCTCACGCTCGGCCCGCCTCGAGGCAACGACCTCGTGGTCGAGCCGGGGACCGCGCCCGGCGGCCTGCTGTGCGTCGCGTCGGGCACCGGCGCAGCGCCGATCACCGCTGTCGTCGAGTCGGTGCTGGGCTGGACCGAACCACCGCGCCTGTACACGTTCGTGGGCGGCCGCACCCGCGGGGACACCTACTCGGTCGATCGGATGTCGAAGTTGATCCACGCAGGCGGCTACTGGCCGACCGCCGAGGTGCACGCCGTGCTGTCGGACGACCCGACCTCCGAGGGCTACCACGGGCGGGTCGAGGAGCTGGTGCCGAGGCTGCGCGACTGGGCGACGCTCGGAGTCGACGTCCTCGTCGCGGGTCCGGATTCCATGATCGCCGTGACGGTCGCCGAACTCGGCGACTGCGGCGTGCCGCTCGGCAAGATCCACTTCGACCGGTTCGAGATGGCGAGCTGACGGGTGCCGGCCCGCTCGACCCTCCCCACCCTCCCGATCATGACCGCGGCGCGTCTGCCGACGGCTCGATAACTCTGGTTGGTATTCCCATGGCCTCAGCCTGGTCCGAGGGCTGCCCAGTAACGCATTCCACCTCCACAGACAGTGCCGTTGCGCACCTGCGCGACACCGAGGCCGTCGACCTCGGCGAGGCCGTCGAATTCGTCGATCAGTTCCACGCCGAGAACCCCGACGCCGGCGATCGGGTCGCGCGCACGGTCCGGGTGGCCAGCTCCATCGCCGAGACCGGGACGTACCGGCACACCGCTGCCGAACTCGTCTGGGGCGCGCGGGTGGCCTGGCGCAACAGCGCGCGCTGCATCGGCCGGCTCTACTGGAACAGCCTGCAGGTGCGCGACCTACGCGACGTCCGGGACGCCGACTCCGTCGCCGCACACTGCCGGGAACATCTGCGGATCGCGGCCAACGGCGGCAAGATCCGCCCGGTCATCACGGTCTTCGCCGCGGACGAACCCGGGCGCCCCGGGCCGCAGATCTGGAACGAGCAGCTCGTCCGCTACGCCGGCTACCAGCAGCCCGACGGAAGCGTCCTCGGCGATCCTCGGTACGTCGGGTTCACCGAGTACGTCGGCAGCCTGGGATGGCAAGCGCCGAGCGAGCCCAGCGCGTTCGACGTGCTCCCGCTGGTGATCCGGTCGAACGAGGAGGGTCCCACCGTCCACCCGCTGACGGCGCAGGACGTCCTCGAGGTTGCGTTGTCGCACCCGGAGTTCCCGTGGTTCGCCGCCCTGGGCCTGAGGTGGCACGCGGTGCCGGCGATCAGCAACATGCCGCTGCGCATAGGGGGCGTCACCTACCCCGCCGCGCCGTTCAACGGCTGGTACATGGGCACCGAGATCGGCGCGAGAAACCTTGTCGACCGGGACCGCTACAACCTCAGCAGAGTGGTGGCCGAACTCATCGGCCTCGACACCTCGTCCGAGCAGACGCTGTGGCGCGACCGCGCCGTCATCGAGATCAACCGTGCCGTCCTGCACTCCTTCGACGCCGCCGGAGTCAGCATCGCCGACCACCACACCGAATCGGCCCGCTTCCTGCAGCACCTGGCCAGGGAGGAGCGGGCCGGACGCACCTGCCCCGCGGACTGGAGCTGGATCGTGCCGCCGATCTCCGGCGGGCTGACGCCGGTGTTCCACCGTTACTACGACGAGGACATCAGCGGGCCGCGGTTCTGTCCGGACCCGGGGCGCGGGCCAGGCGCGCCGCCCGGCTCGCAGCCGAGCGAGGACGGGATCCGGCAACGTCTCTCCTCCCTCGCGGCGCACCGGCTGAGCCGGCACCTCGCCCGCTGAGCCGGCACTTCGCCCGCTGAGCCGGCACCTCGCCCGCTGATCAGCACCGTGGTGTTCGCGCAAGCCGACGACTTTCAATCGCAATTTCGCCACTGCGGTTCGGAAATCTTGCGCCAAACTCTTGCGAAATACCTACAGGCGCCCTACTTTCGCCTCACTGTCTCTCCGGCTCGGCTCGGGGCGACTGCCCGGCAAGCGTCCACAGGTCGCGATGAAGCGAGGTCACGCCGTGCCACACACCATCTCCGGGAGCACCGGTCGCGCAGCGAGCGCACGCGGGCGCGTCGCCGCGATCGCGGTGACGACCGCGGCGCTGGCCGCGGCGGCTCTTGTCGCCGGTCCGAGCCCGGCCTTCGCCGGCGCGCCGGCGAAGGCCGTCGCGACGCCCTCGCCGACCCGTGCCGCCCTCGACCCGGCGCTCGTCGCCGGCCGCGGTGCCGATCTCGGCATCACGGAGCAAGAGGCGGAGAACGCCGCGACGAACGGCACCGTCATCGGCCCGGACCGCTCGGCCTACACGCTGCCCGCGGAGGCGTCCGGTCGTAAGGCGGTGAGCCTCGCACCAGGGCAGTACGTCGAGTTCACCCTGCCCAGCGCGGCCAACGCGATCACCGTGCGCTACAGCCTCCCGGACGCCCCGAACGGTGGTGGCATCACCGCGCCGCTCGACGTCACCGTGAACGGCGGCCACCGCACGACCATGACGCTCACGTCGCAGTACGCGTGGCTCTACAACCAGTACCCGTTCTCGAACGACCCGAACGCCGATCTGCTGCACCCGGACTGGTGGATCACCGAATGCGGGTGCGTGCCCGCGGCGACGACGCCAACCCCCGTGATCACGAAGCCGTTCCGCCCGAACCACTTCTACGACGAGCAGCGCCTGCTGCTCGGCAAGACCTACCGCGCGGGCGACAAGGTCCGGCTCACAGTTCCGGCGGGCGGGGCCGTACCGGCGGTCGTCGACCTGCTCGACTCGCAGCTCGTCGCCAAGCCGTACGTCGACGGCGTGGCGGCCAACGTGCTGCTGTTCGGCGCCGACCCGACCGGCCGGCGCGATTCGGCCGCGGCGCTGGACAAGGCGATCGCCTTCGCCAAGCGTCGGCACCTGAGCGTCTACATCCCGCCCGGCAGCTACCAGGTGAACCGGCACATCATCGTCGACGACGTCACGATCGAGGGCGCCGGCAGCTGGTACACGATCATCAAGGGCCACGAGGTCACACTCAGCACGCCTGCCCCCGACGGATCGGTGCACACCGGCGTCGGCTTCTACGGCAAGGACGCATCGGTCGGCGGCAGCACGAACGTGCACCTCTCCGGCTTCGCGATCGAGGGCGACGTCCGGGAGCGCATCGACACCGACCAGGTGAACGGCATCGGCGGGGCCCTGAACAATTCGACGATCGACGGCCTGTACATCCACCACACCAAGGTGGGCATGTGGTTCGACGGACCGATGACGAACCTGCGGCTGACCGACAACGTCATCGCCGACCAGATCGCCGACGGCATCAACTTCCACACCGGGGTAACCAACTCGCTCGCCTCGAACAACGTCATCCGAAACACCGGTGACGACGGCATGGCGATGTGGTCGGAGAGCACCGAGAACGCCGATGACACGTTCGACCACAACACCGTGCAGACGCCGGTGCTCGCCAACGGGATCGCGCTCTACGGCGGCACCGACAACACGATCTCGAGCAACCTCGTCGCCGACCCGATCCGCGAGGGCAGCGGCATCCAGATCGGATCTCGCTTCGGCGCAGAGGCGTTCACCGGTCACGTGTGGATCACGGACAACACAACGGTCCGCGCCGGCACCTACGAGCTGAACTGGAACATCGGCCTCGGGGCGATCTGGTTCTACGCACTGGAGAAGAACCTCGACGCGGACGTGGAGGTGGTCGGCGACAACTTTTTCGACAACACCTACAACGCGATCATGCTCGTGAGCGACTGGCCGGTGAAGGACCTGTACTCGATCACGAACGTCCACTTCAAGGACGTCAAGGTCGACGGCACCGGCACCTCGGTGGTCAGCGCGCGGGCCGCCGGGTCGGCCTCCTTCGAGAACGTCGATGCTCGCAACGTCGGCGCGGTGGGGGTAAACAACTGCGGGTCCTTCCACTTCACGTCGGCGGGCTCCGAGTTCGCACTCACCGACCTGGGAAGCAACGACGGCGGCTGGCTCGCGCCGTGGGAACTGCCGAACACCATCACGTGCGCGGACCGGCCGGCGGTCGTGGTGCCTCCGCCGCCGTCCGCGTGGTGAGCGGGGGCGGTCGACAACGTGCCCCCGGTCGGACTCGAACCGACACTGGGACCCTTTTAAGGGGTCTGCCTCTGCCATTGGGCTACGGGGGCGACGCCGACCTTACGACCCGAGCCGCGCAGTTCGGCAACGGCGGCGATCAGGACACCTCGGGTAACCGCCGCTGCCCTGAAGCCTGCTCGAACTCGCTGCGCGGCTGCTGAATCTGACCGAGCGCCACCACCTCGCGCCGGAAGCACAACGCGCCGGTCCAGTCGGCGATCACCCGGATCTTGCGGTTGAGCGTCGGCATCCGCGAGACGTGGTAGGTGCGGTGCATGAACCACGCGACGAAGCCACGCAGCTTGATGCCGTAGATCTCGGCGACGCCGCGGTAGAGCCCGAGCGATGCGACCGACCCCACGTACGCGTGCCGGTAGTCCCGCAGCCCCCCGCCGTGCACCGCCGACGCGACGTTCTCGGCGAGCACCTTCGCCTGCCGCACCGCATGCTGCGCACTCGGGCCGCACAGCGCGTTCGGGTCGTCCTTCGTCAGGTCGGGGACGGCCGCGCAGTCGCCCGCGGCGAAGACGCCGTTGACGCCCTTCACGGTGAGGTTGGCCGCGCACGGCAGCCGACCGGCGTCGTCGAGCGGCAGCCCGAAGTCCGTCAGAACCGGGTTGGCCTTCACGCCTGCCGTCCAGACCAGGGTGTCCGCGTAGAACTCCTCGCCGTCGGAGAGCCGGATGCGCCCGTCCACCGCCGACTCGAGCCGGGTCTCGAGCCGCACGTCTATGCCGCGCTCGGTCAACCGGTCGACGGTGTAGGACGACAGCCGCACGGAGACTTCGGGCATGATCCGGGTGGCCGCTTCGATCAGCACCCAGCGCATGTCGCCCGGGTCGATCGTCGGGATGTAGCGGGTGGCATACCGGGCCATGTCCTCGAGTTCGGCCATGGCCTCGACACCGGCATACCCGCCACCGACGAACACGAAGGTCAGCGCGCGGCGCCGGCAATCCGGATCGGTGGTGGACGCGGCCAGGTCGAGGCGCGCCAGCATGTGGTTGCGCAGGAAGATCGCCTCGCCGATCGTCTTGAACCCGATGCCGCGCTCGGCGAGTCCGGGTATGGGCAGCAGCCGCGAGATCGACCCCGGGCAGACGATCAGCAGGTCGTAGCCGAGTTCGTAGGGTTCGCCGGTCGCCGGCTGGACGCTCGCCACCCTGCGCTCGTGCTCGACCGCTCGGACGGCGCCGGTGATCACCCGGCAGTGCTTGAGCACCTTGCGCAGCGGGACGACCACATGGCGCGGCTCGACGCTCCCCGCAGCGGCTTCGGCCAGGAACGGCTGGTATGTCATGTTGGACTGAGGCTCGACGACGGTGATGTCGGCGGCGCCACGGGACAGCTTCTTCTGCATCCCGAGCGCCGAGTACATCCCGACGTACCCACCGCCGACGATCAGGATGCGGACCGGGTGGTTCAGGGTGGTCATGCCAGGACGGTAGCGAGCGGGCCCGACCGCTGCCAGCGCCATCGCCTCGTCACGCAACGTCGATCGGGCCCGCTCGCGCGCCGCACCGATCAGCGCCGCCCTCACTGCGGTTATCTCACACGGTCACCCGGTCACCCGGACGGCGGTGCCGTCAGTCGGCCAATCCCGCCAGTTGCGCGGCCCGTCCCAGCACCGCGTCGAGCATGGGTTCGGTGAGCCGGCCGGTGAAGGTGTTCTGCTGGCTCACGTGGTAGCAGCCGAGGATGGTTCGGCCGTCCACCGGCGCCTCCACGCCATGCCCGAACAGCGGCAGCCGCCCGGGCAGCGGCACTGCGGCGGCGCGCAGTGCCGGCCAGAGCGCCGCCCAGCCGAAGCCCCCGAGGACCACCACCGCGCGCAGGCCCGGCCAGAGCAGGGACAACTCGCGGGCCAGCCACGGGCGGCAGGCGTCGCGCTCCTCGGGCGTCGGCTTGTTCGCCGGCGGCGCGCAGCGGACCGGCGCGGCGACCCGAACCCCGTACAGCTGCAGGCCGTCGCCGGCGGCAACCGAGGTCGGCTGGTTGGCGAGGCCGGCGCGGTGCAGGCCGGCATACAGCCACTCGCCGCTGCGATCCCCGGTGAACATCCGGCCGGTGCGGTTGGCACCGTGCGCGGCCGGGGCGAGCCCGACGATCAGGATCCGGGCGTCCGTCGCACCGAAGCTCGGGACCGGACGCCCCCAGTAGACCTGGTCGGCGAAGGCCCGGCGCTTCTCGACCGCCACCTGCTCGCGCCACTGGACCAGTCGCGGGCAGGCCCGGCACACCGACGAGCGGGCCTGGACGTCGTGCAACGTGCGGGCCGAGGCGGCCAACCGGCGGCCGTCCTCGGCGTTGTGTGCAACCGGAGTGCGCGGCGTGGCGGGGTCGGCCGGCCATCCGCTGCCCGGCCGTGCCCCCATGCCGCCCACCCTGCCACGGCGCGGGCGGCGTCCCTTGACCGGTCAACGTGCTGTGGAGCGTGGGTAGGGTTCGGCCATGGCGAACATCGCGGGCAAGATCAGCATGAAAATGCTGACGATCGCCGTCGGTATCCCCGTCGGGATCGTCACCAAGAAGGTCGTCGAGCAGACCTGGACGACCGTGCGCCCGGACGACCCGCCCCGCAAGCCGACTCAGGCCGGCGCGAAATGGGGGGACGCGATCGCGTGGGGCGCGCTCTCGGCGGTAGGCGTCGTCGCCGCGGACATGTTCACACGCAAGGGTGCCGAAGGTGCCTGGCGGTTCCTCATCGGCACCGAGCCGCCGCCGCCGAAGACCACCAAGGGGATGAAGAAGCTCGAGCGCGCGCAGGAGCGGGTGTCGAGCGACGATGCCGACGCCACCGTGGTGAGCGCCCCGACGCCACTGCCGTGACGCGCCGCCCGAGGTGCGTGGGGATCGATCAGGAGCCTACGAGTGGTGTGATGACCTCGTCCTAAAAACGACAAGTCACCGCTTGGCCAATGGCTCTGCCGATCGACAGAGTCAGTCGAGCAGGCCCAGGGCGATGCCGTCGAGGATGTCGTGTTCGCTCGCGATGACCTCGGCGGCGCCGGTCGCCTCGACGAGCGAGCGCAGCACCAGCGCACCGGCAGCGATGACGTCGACACGGCCGGGATGCATCACCGGTAACGCGGCACGCTCGGCGCGCGGCATGTGCAGCAGGCGGCCGGTGACGGCGGCGACCTCGGCCGCGGTGATCGTGGCGCCGTGGATGGCGTCGGCGTCGTAGCGCTCGAGGCCCAGCGCGATCGCGGCGATCGTCGTCACGGTGCCGGCCACCCCGATGAGCCGGTCGGTCGCGTCGAGCGGCACCACCCGAGCGGCCTCGGCGATCGCGGCGCGCAGGTCGTCCACGGTCCGCCGCACCTGCTCGTCCGTCGGCGGGTCGTCGTGCAGGTGCCGCTCGGTCAGGCGCACGCAGCCGACGTCCATGCTGTATGAGAACTGCACGCCGGAGTCGTCGCCGAGAACCAGCTCGGTCGAACCGCCGCCGATGTCGGCGACGAGCCGGCGCCCCGTGACGCCGGGCAACCCGGCGAGCGCGCCGCGAAACGACAGCTCGGCCTCCTCGGCGCCGGCGATGACCTCGGGCGGGACGCCGAGCTCTCGCTCGACGATCGCGACGAAGTCGGCGCGGTTCTCGGCGTCGCGCGTCGCACTCGTCGCCACCATGCGCACCCGTTCGGCACCCGACCCGGTGATCGTGGCGGCGTAATCGGCAAGGGCCACCCGGGTGCGCTCGATCGCCTCGGGCGCGAGGCGGCCGGTGCGGTCGACGCCCTGGCCGAGCCGCACCACCCTCATCTCGCGCACCACGTCGAGCAGTCCGTCCGGTCCGGGGTCGGCGACGAGCAGCCGGATCGAGTTCGTCCCGCAATCGATGGCGGCGACCCTCATCGAGGCTCCCGCGGGACGCACGGCCCGTTGGCCCACCACGCCGGCAACGCCGCGAGCGCCTCGTCGCCGAGGGGGTTCGCGCCCGGGCCGCCGGCGAGACTGTGCCCGACGAGGACGTGCAGACACTTCACCCGGTTCGGCATGCCACCGGCGCTGATGCCCGCGATCTCGTCCACGTGCCCGATCTGCTCCCGCCGGCCGAGGTAGGAGTCGTGCGCCTGCTGGTAGGCCGCGGCCAGCTCGTCGTCGGAGCGCAGCCGATCGGTCATCTCGCGCATCACCCCCGACGACTCGAGCGTGCCGATGGCGGACGCGAGGCGCGGGCAGGTGACGTAGTACAAAGTCGGGAACGGCGTCCCGTCGGCCAGTCGCGGCGAGGTCTCGATCACATCGGGGTTGCCGCACGGGCAGCGATGCGCCACCTCGCGGATCGCCCTGGGCTCGCGGCCGAGCTGGGCGCGGACGGCCGCCCGGTCGGCGTCCGACGCCGTCACCGCCCGGCGACCTGCACGCTGTGCCAGAGCTTGCCGTTCCACGTGGTCGCCGGTGCGTCGGCCGCGACGCCGGAGGAGGTCTCGATGTCGGACTTCTGGCCCGGCCGGACGACGACGTACACCGTGTCGCCGGGCATCGCGTATTGCAGCCGGGTGCGCGCCTGCTGCTGGATGTAGCCGGGGTCGGACCACTGCTGCTGCAGCACCGTCAGCTTCGCGAGTTGGGTCTGGTCGTCCTGCAACTTCTGCGCCGCCTTCTGCACGTCGCCGCGGCTGCCGAAGTACCGGTTCAGCGGCGACGCCAACAGCACGAGCAGGATCACCACGAGCATGCCGAGCACGAGGGCGCGGCCGGTGACCGCCCGGGCGGGACGGCCGCGGGCGGGTCGCGCCGAGGTCATCGGATCACGCCTCGGTCGAACCGGGGACGAACCGCGGGAACGCGCCCGCACCGGCGTAACGCGCAGCGTCGTCCAGCTCCTCCTCGATGCGCAGCAGCTGGTTGTACTTCGCCACCCGCTCGCTGCGCGCCGGGGCACCGGTCTTGATCTGACCGCAGTTCGTCGCGACGGCGAGGTCGGCGATCGTGGTGTCCTCGGTCTCGCCCGAGCGGTGGCTCATCATGCAGCGGTAACCGTGCCGATGCGCGAGCTCGACCGCGTCGAGGGTCTCGGTGAGGGTGCCGATCTGGTTGACCTTGACCAGCAGTGCGTTCGCCGCACCCAGCTCGATGCCCCGGCCGAGCCGGGCCGGGTTGGTGACGAACAGGTCGTCGCCGACCAGTTGCACGCGCTCGTCCAGCTCACTGGTCAGCGCGATCCACGCGTCCCAGTCCTCTTCGGAGAGCGGATCCTCGATCGAGACGATCGGATAGTCGTCGACCAGGCTGGTGTAGTACGCGATCATCTCGTCGGCCGTCTTCGTCGCGCCCTCGAATGCGTAGCCGCCGCCCTCCTGGTGGAACTCGGTCGCGGCGACGTCGAGCGCCAGTGCGACATCGGTGCCGAGGGTGAGCCCGGTCGTCCCGATCGCCTCGACGATCAGGTCGAGCGCGGCGCGGTTGGAGTCCAGGTTCGGCGCGAAGCCGCCTTCGTCACCGAGGCCCGTGCTCAGCCCCTTCTGCTTCAGCACCGACTTCAGGGCATGGTAGACCTCGGCGCCGTGACGCAGCGCCTCGGTGAACGTCGGCGCGCCGATGGGCGCGATCATGAACTCCTGGACGTCGACGTTGCTGTCGGCGTGCGCGCCGCCGTTGAGGATGTTCAGCATCGGGACGGGCAGCAGGTAGGCGTTCGGGCCGCCGATGTAACGGAACAGCGGCAGGTCGGCCGAGCTCGCCGCGGCCCTGGCCACCGCAAGGGAGACACCGAGGATCGCGTTGGCGCCGAAGCGGCTCTTGTCGGGCGTCGAGTCGAGGTCGATCAGCGCCTGGTCGAGGATGCGCTGCTCGCTCGCCTCGAACCCGACGATCTCGGGTCCGATGTCGTCGAGGACGGCCGCGACCGCGTTCTGCACGCCCTTGCCGCCGTAGCGTGCGTCGCCGTCGCGCAGCTCGACCGCCTCGAACGCGCCGGTCGATGCCCCGCTCGGCACCGCTGCGCGGCTGAGAGTTCCGTCGTCGAGGGCGACCTCGACCTCGACGGTGGGGTTGCCGCGCGAGTCGAGAATCTCGCGCGCGCCGACGGCCTCGATGCTGGCCACTGGGACGTCCTTCCGGTCAGACTGCGCAGTCGTCCAACCCTAGCCGGGGGCGTCGGCCCCGCTCGTGCGCCCCGCCGGGACGACCGCTCGCCGCCCCGAGCGCGTCACAAGGCGATCCGCGATCCCATGACCACGGTGCGGTCGACCGGCAGGGCGAAGTAGGCGGCGGGGTTGGCGGCGTTGCGGGACAGCGCGATGAACAGCCGCTTGCGCCAGGGCCGCAGACCGGGATCGGTCCCGCGTTCGATGGTGATCCGTGACAGGAAGTACAACGCCGAGTCCGGATCGAAATCGAGCTCGTCGGTGAGCATGAGCGCGTCACGCAGCACCTCGGGGATGTTCTGCTCGTCATGGAAGCCGAACCGGGCGGCGAGATGGACGACGCCGTCGTCCTCGTAGCCGAGCGGGTCGACACTCAGCCGCTCGCTGCGGGGCACGTGCGGAACGTTCAAGGAGACCACCGAGACGATCACCACATGCTCGTGCAGTACCTGGTTGAACTCGACGTTCGCACGCAGCGCGACCGGCACCGTGTCCTTCGTCGGGTGCGGGAACACCGCGGTACCGGACACCCGGGTCACCGGTTGCGCGCGCAGCCGATCGACGAAATCGGTCAACGAGCCCTCGAGCTCGATCCGACGCGCGGTGACCAGTCGGCGCCCGCGCTGCCATGTGAGCATCACGGTCACGACGATGACGCCGATCAACAAGGGCAGCCAGCCGCCGTGCGCGACCTTGGTGAGGTTCGCCGCGAAGAAGGTCAGCTCGACGCCACCGAACACCACGCCGATGGCGACGAGCCGCCGGCGCGGCCAATGCCAGCCGGCGCCGGCGAGGATCAGGAACAGCGTGGTGGTCAACAGCAACGTCCCGGTGACCGCGAGGCCATAGGCGGTGGCGAGCCGGCTGGACGACCGGAACGAGAGCGTCAGGACGAGCACGCCGCCGAACAGCAGCCAGTTCACGGCGGGTACGTAGATCTGGCCGCTCTCCTCGGACGACGTCTGCCGCACGGTGACGCGTGGCAGGAACCCGAGCCGCATCGCCTGCCGGGTGACCGAGAACGCACCCGAGATGACCGCCTGCGACGCGATGACGGTCGCCATCGTGGCGAGGACGACCAGGGGGATCCGTCCCCAGTTCGGTGCCAGCTGGAAGAAGGGGTTCGCCACCGCTGTCGGCTGCTGCAGGATCAGCGCGCCTTGGCCGAGGTAGTTCACGCTCAGCGCGGGGAACACGACGGCGAACCACGCGCGCCGGATCGGCGGCCGGCCGAAGTGTCCCATGTCGGCGTACAACGCCTCGGCACCGGTGATCGCGAGGACGACGGCACCCATGGCGATGAACGCGACGTAGGGGTGGTCGGCCACGAACGACCCGGCGTACGTGGGTGACAACGCGCGCAGGATGTCGGGATGCGCGAGGATCTTCGGCAGGCCGAGGGCTGCGAGCGCACCGAACCACAACACCATCACCGGCCCGAACAGCCGCCCCACCGTGTGCGTGCCGATGCGTTGCACGATGAACAAGAGGGTGAGGATCGCGACGCTGATCGGCAGGACGAGGTCCTTGACCGACGGGGCCGCGACCTCGACTCCTTCGACGGCCGACAGCACCGAGATCGCAGGAGTGATGACGCTGTCGCCGAAGAACAGTGACGCGCCGATGACGCCGAGCAGCATCGCCACCGAGACCAGCCGGCCCCCCGAGCTGATCCGCTCACGGATCAGCGCGGCCATCGCCATGATGCCGCCCTCGCCGTCGTTGTCGGCGCGCAGGATGAACACCACGTACTTGATCGAGACGATCAGCAGGATCGACCAGAACACGAGCGAGATGACGCCGTACACGTCCGACGGAGTCGGCTTCACCGCGCCATGGTCGATGGCGAACACGGTCTGCAGCGCGTACAGGGGGCTCGTCCCGATGTCACCGAAGACGACGCCGAGCGCACCGAGGGCGAGGCCGGCCGCACCGCCACCGTGGGCGGCCGGGTGCGCGGGGTTGCCCGCCTGACGTGCGGAACGCCGGCTCGTTCCCGTCGAGCTCATAACAGCAGTCTGCCGGGTTCCCCGGTGCCCGGCCGGGACCGCGGGTCAGAGAACCTTGATGCCGAAGCGGACGAGTTCGCCGTGCGGGACGCTGACCAGCACGCGCGCGGCGGAGCCGACCTCGGTGCCGATCAGCACCGTGTGGCCCGGCCGCGGCGCAGCGCCGTCCTGCGGCCAGAACGGATCCTCGTCGAGGTGAAGTCGCAGGGTTCGATCGGTCCCGTGGTGCAGCGTGACGACGCCGTGGGCGAGCAGTGGATCGACGGCGCTGACCCGGAAGCGCCACCGGCCGGATACTCCCGGCAGCGTGCCGTGCCGGACCCGGATGCCGCACAGGAACGCGTCGGGGTGTCGCTGCTGCCTCTCGAGCCAGTTCGACAGCCAACTGCCCGGGGACGGGCGCCGCGCGTTCGACGGCAACCACCCGACCATCAGCCCACCCTACGGCCGAGTCGCCGTCCGCTTCCCCTCTGTGGTTACCGGATCTTCGGCCCGGATGTGGAGATCTCAGGGGGGAAGCGGGGTGCTAGTCGGCGCCGGGCAGGGGCTGGCGGGCGGCTTCGGCCGCGCGCAGCGACTCTCGGTAGGAGCGGACGGTCGCACGCAGCGCGCCCTCGGGGTCGACCCCGGCTTCGGCGGCTTCGCGAGCGAGGGCGAACAGGCGCGCGCCGAAGTCGTCGGCAGGCGGCGGCCCGACCTCGGCGAGTCCGCCGCGGCGCGCCCGCGCGACCAGCTTGGCGGTCAGTGCGAGTGCCGGCTGCGCCATCGGGACGCCGTCGGTGGCCGACGTCCGTCCCTTCTCGGCGACCTTCTGACGCTCCCACGTCTCGTTGAGCGCGGCGGCGTCGGTGACCTCGGCATCGGCGAACACGTGCGGATGACGGCGGACGAGCTTCTCGACCAGGTCGCCCGCGACGTCCTCGATCGAGAACGCCTCGCCGGGAGGAAGCTCGGCGGTCAGCCGGGCGTGGAACAGCACCTGGAGCAGCAGGTCGCCGAGCTCCTCACGCAGCAGCGCGAGGTCGCCGGTCTCGATCGCTTCGAGCGTCTCGTAGGTCTCTTCGAGCAGGTACTTCGCAAGCGACTCGTGCGTCTGCTCGGCATCCCAAGGGCAGCCGCCCGGCGATCGCAGCCGGTCCATGACCTCGACCGCGCGCTGCAGTTGCGAGGCCATCTCGCACCCTCAGCCCGTGCCGGCCGGCGACGGCGTGTCGGAGGGTGCGGCGGGCGCGGGTGTAGCGGACCCGGTGGGGCCGGTGGACCCGGTGGACCCGGTGGCCGATGGGGACGCGGGCGAGTAGGTGCTGCCGGGCAGCAGCGTCAGGAAGTTCGGCAGCCCGGCCTTGGGGTCGCCCGAGAGGTCCAGCGTCTTGGGGTCCCACGCGCCGTACCGCGGATTGACCGTGACGTTCAGGTCGAGCTGTGCAAGGAGCTTCTGCGCGTCGACCGTCCCGTTCTGGATCTCGGTACCGAGCACCTGCTGGATCGCCTGGCCACGCAGGTACAGGCTCGCGAAGCTGCGCTGGTAACCGTGCTTGGCATAGTCGGCCGCGACCTGCTCGACCGTCGTCCCGTTGAGCAACGCGGTCTGCGCGGCCGTGATCGCGCCCTGGGACGGCTGCCCGCCCGGCGTGCGCGCGAGGACGTCGGTGTAGAGCTGGGTCTCGAGCAGCGTGCGCAGCACCCAGGTGCGCGCCGGGATCGTCGTCGTGACACCGGTGTTCTGGTCCTGCTGGGGCACGGCCTCGGCGTTGGGCGTGAGGTACTTGGTGACGTCAGTCTCGGTGATGCGGTGCCCGTTGATCTTCGCGGCGAGGCCGACATTGCTGCGGCAGGCGCTGAGCCCAGTGACGAGCAGGGCGGTACAGGCGGCGGCAGCGACGATGCGGAACGGGCGTCTCACGAGTTCCAGAATGTCATGCAGTCCGGCCGATCCTGATACCGGGACCGCCTTGACGGTATCCGGCCACGTCGAGCTCGCCGCCGTCCGAGCAGCTCAGCCGACAGGGACGGGCACGAGGTTCTCGAGCACCTCGACGCACCAGGTCAGCAACGCCACGTCGCGCAGCGGCTCGCCGCCGAACTGGGCAACCTGGAAGCTTCCGTCGGGCTTGACCACACCCTTGGGACGCGGGACCGACACCGTGGACGCGGCCTGCTTGTAGTGCCCCTTGTCGTAGAGGCGCGTGAGCCGAAGCTGTGCGGACTCCGGCAGGTCGATCGGAGTGAGCCGCACCGCGTTGCCCTGCAGCGACACCTCGGTGACCCCGTGCCGCCGGCACACCACCTTGAACCGCGCCACCGCGAGCAGGTTCTCGACCGGAGCGGGCAGCGGGCCGTACCGGTCGAGCAGCTCGGCGCGCACGGCATCGACGGCCTCGTCGGTGGTCGCGCTCGCAAGCGCGCGGTACGCCTCGAGGCGCAGGCGCTCGCCCGGCAGGTATTCGACGGGCAGGTTGGCGTCGACGGGCAGGTCTACCTTCACGTCCGCGAACTCCTCCTGCGTATCGCCGCGGAAGTCCGCCACCGCCTCACCGACCAGCCGGACGTACAGGTCGAAGCCGACGCCCGCGATGTGACCGGACTGCTCACCGCCGAGCAGGTTGCCGGAGCCGCGGATCTCGAGATCCTTCATCGCGACCGCCATGCCGGCACCCATCTCGGTGTGCTGCGCGATGGTGGCCAACCGGTCGTATGCGGTCTCGGTGAGCGGACGCTCCGGCGGGTAGGTGAAGTATGCGTACCCGCGTTCGCGGCCGCGCCCGACGCGGCCGCGCAGCTGGTGCAGCTGCGACAGCCCGAACATGTCCGCGCGGTCGACGATCAGCGTGTTGGCGTTGGGGATGTCGAGGCCCGACTCGACGATCGTCGTCGCCACCAGCACGTCGTAGCGCTTGTCCCAGAAGCCGACCATGATCTCTTCCAGCGCACCCTCGCCCATCTGCCCGTGCGCCACGGCGATGCGCGCCTCGGGGACGATCTCGGCGAGCCGGGCCGCCGCCCGGTTGATCGACTCGACCCGGTTGTGGATGTAGAAGACCTGACCGTCCCGGAGCAGCTCGCGCCGGACCGCCGCCCCGATCTGACGCGAGTCGTACGCGCCGACGAACGTGAGGATGGGGTGGCGCTCCTCGGGCGGCGTGAGGATCGTCGTCATCTCGCGGATGCCGGTGAGCGACATCTCGAGCGTGCGCGGGATGGGCGTGGCCGACATCGTCAGCACGTCGACAGCGGTACGCAACGACTTGAGGTACTCCTTGTGCTCGACGCCGAAGCGCTGCTCCTCGTCGATGATCACCAGGCCGAGGTCCTTGAACCGCACGGTCTGCTGAAGCAGCCGGTGCGTGCCGATCACGATGTCGACGCCGCCGCCGACGATGCCTTGGGTGATCGCCTCGACCTCGCCCGGCGGGCTGAACCGGGACAGCTCCCGGATCGTCACCGGGAACTGGGCCATGCGGTCGGAGAACGTCTGCAGGTGCTGGTGGCTCAGCAGCGTGGTCGGTACCAGGATCGCCACCTGCTTGCCGTCCTGCACCGCCTTGAACGCGGCCCGCACGGCCACCTCGGTCTTGCCGTAGCCCACGTCGCCGCAGATGATGCGGTCCATCGGCAGCGGCTTCTCCATGTCGGCCTTGACCTCGTCTATGGCGGCGAGCTGGTCGGGTGTCTCGACGTAGGCGAAGGCGTCCTCGAGCTCGCGCTGCCATGGCGTGTCGGGCGCGAACGCGTGGCCGCGCGTGGCCATGCGCGCGCTGTAGAGCCGGATGAGCTCGGCCGCGATCTCCTTGACCGCCTTGCGAGCGCGGCCCTTCGTCTTGGCCCAGTCGGCGCCGCCGAGCCGGTTGAGGGACGGCGATTCGCCGCCGACGTACTTGGTCACCTGGTCCAGAGAGTCGGTCGGGACGAACAGCCGGTCGCCCGGCTGCCCGCGCTTGGCCGGCGCGTACTCGATGATCAGGTACTCGCGCTCGCCGCCGTTGATCGTGCGGCGCACCATCTCGACGTACTTGCCGACGCCGTGCTGTTCGTGCACGACGAAGTCGCCGGCCTTGAGCAGGATCGGGTCGATCGCGTTGCGCCGCCGCGAGGGCAGGCGGCTGTTGTCCTTGGTCACGGACCCGCGCTGCCCGGTGAGGTCTGCCTCGGTGAGGAGCGCCACCTTGAGCGCCGGCGCGATCAAACCGCCCTCGAGGCGCCCGGTGGTCACGTCGACGACCCCGGCGTCGAGGTCGGCCTCGCCGACGAGGCGGGCGGGCACCTCGGCGGCGCCGAGCCGCTCGACCGCTCGCTGCGCCGAGCCGTGCCCGTCGAAGACGAGGGCGACCCGCCAGCCGTCGCGCGTCCACGACTTCAGGTCGGCCATCACCGCCTCGGTGTCGCCGCGATACGCGGGGGCGGCCTCGAAGCCCGAGACGACGCTGCCGCCGTCCACCCCGGAGTCGGTGCGCAGCTGCGTGATGCCCCACCAC
Organism: Pseudonocardiales bacterium; assembly: GCA_032160545.1. GTDB lineage: Bacteria > Actinomycetota > Actinomycetes > Mycobacteriales > Jatrophihabitantaceae > DATGFB01. The sequence goes on from JAVHVN010000159.1 coordinate 33,151, forward strand.
GGCACGCCGAGGTCTGCGGCCTCACCGGCCACGTCGTCGAGGTCGCGCAGCGACGCGGCCGCCAGGTCCACCGGAGCCTTGCCGCCGCCTGCGGCCGCGGCCCACGACGCCTCGAGAAACTCCTCGGAGGTGCGCACGAGGTCGGCCGCCCGGCTGCGCACTCGCTCGGGGTCGCAGAGCACCACGTGCGAGCCGGCCGGCAACTCGTGCAGCACCACGCGCAGGTCGTCCACCAGCGCCGGCGCCAGCGCCTCCATGCCCTCGACGGCCTCGCCGCGGCTGATCGGGTCGAGCAGCTCACCGAGCTCGGGAAACTGTTGGAGCAGCTCGCCGGCGCGCGCGCGGACGTCGTCGGTGAGCAGCAGCTCGCGGCAGGGCGGCGCCCACACCCCGTGCTCGGCCACCTCGAGCGAGCGCTGATCGACGACCTTGAAGTAGCGAACCTCCTCGACCTCGTCGCCCCAGAACTCGACCCGCAACGGATGCTCTTCGGTCGGCGGGAAGACGTCGAGGATGCCGCCGCGAACGGCGAAGTCACCGCGCCGCTCGACGAGATCGGCCCGCGCGTACCCGGCGTTCACCAGGTCGGTGACGATGTCGGTCAGCTCGCGTCCGGAGTCGCCCGGGCGCAGGACGACCGGCTCGAGTTCGCCGAGGCCGGGCGCCTGGGGCTGGAGCAACGCGCGCACCGGCGCGACGACGACCGACAGCGGGCCGCTGGTGGGGTCGTCCGTGGACGGATGCGCGAGCCGGCGCAGCACGGCGAGACGCTGGCCCACGGTGTCGGCGCGCGGTGAGAGCCGCTCGTGCGGAAGCGTCTCCCAACCGGGGTACACGGCGACGGAGTCCGGCGGCAGCAGGCAGCGCAGGGTCGAGACGAGATCCTCGGCCTCACGCCCGGTGCTCGTCACCGCGAACACGGTGCGCTGCGCGCGTCCGGCGAGCGCGGCGATGGCGAACGGCTGGATCGCGGCCGGGCCGCTGATCGTCAGCGTCGGTGCACCGGCGGATTCGACAGCGGTCGCGAGGGCGGCATCGTCCAGGGCGGCGTCGAGCAGACCGGTGAGGCTCATGGGTGGCAATGACCTTTCGCGCGCAGCACAAACGTCCCCTGATCCGGGAAGGGAGGGGATGGCTCCAGCTTACGCGGAGCGGGTGAAGTGCCAGGCGTCACGCACCATCGCCTCGAGATCCCTGGACGGGTGCCAGCCGAGTACATCGGCGGCACGCGCGTTCGAGGCCACCAGACGCGCCGGGTCACCCGGACGGCGCGCCTGCTCCTGCACCGGCACGGCACGTCCGGTCACCTGCTCGACGGTGCTCAGCACCTCGCGCACCGAGTAGCCGGTGCCACTGCCGAGGTTGATCACCTGATGTTCGCCGGACCGCGCGGCGTCGAGCGCCTTCAGGTGCGCGTCGGCCAGGTCGACCACGTGGACGTAGTCGCGGATGCCCGTGCCGTCGGGCGTCGGGTAGTCGGTGCCGTACAGGGCGAGCCGGTCCGTCCCGTTCCGGGCTGCCCGCAAGGCCAGCGGGATCAGATGCGTCTCGGCGCGGTGCCGCTCGCCCCACGAGCCGCGCTCGTCGTTCAGGGCGCCGGCGACGTTGAAGTAGCGCAGGCTGACGGCCGCGAAGCCGTAGGACCGCGCATAGTCGGCCAGGGCAAGGTCGGCGGCCAGCTTGGTCGCCCCGTACGGGCTGGTGGGACGGCACGGCACGGCCTCGTCGATGGGCATCTCGACAACGTCGCCGTACGTCGCCGCCGAGGAGGAGAAGACGATCCGGGTGACGCCGTGCTCGCGCATCGCGTCGAGCAGGGCGAGCGTCCCGACGACGTTGTCGTGCCAGTAGCGGGCGGGCTCCTGCATCGACTCGCCGACCAGGGACTTCGCGGCGAAGTGGATCACCGCGTCGACCGGCGTCCCGCGCAGGACGGCGGCGGCCTCGGTGACGCCGGCCTCGCAGAACCTCGCGCTCGCGGGCACTGCGTCCCGATGCCCGCTCGACAGGTCGTCCAGGACGGTCACCTGGTGGCCGGCCGCGAGCAGCCCGGCAGTGGCGACGCTGCCGATGTATCCGGCGCCACCTGTGACGAGTACATGCATCGGGCCATTCTCGTCTGCCCGCCTGGGAACCCGCTCGACGGATGGAATGCTGAAGACATGACTGGGCCGGACCGCACCGACGACGACTCCGACCTGCGCGCCGACGTACGCCGGGTCGCCACGCTCCTCGGCGAGACCCTCGTGCGGCAGCAGGGTCAGGACGCCCTCGACCTGGTCGAGCGGGTTCGCACGCTGACGAAGGAGAGCAAGGACGAGGGCGGCGACAAGGCGCGCGACGAGGTGCAGCGGCTGCTCGCCGACCTGCCGATCCACACCGCGTCGGTGCTGGTGCGCGCGTTCGCCGACTACTTCCACCTCGCGAACGTCGCCGAGCAGGTGCATCGCGTACGCAGCCTGCGCGACCGGCCCGCCGACTCCGACTGGCTCGCCCGGGCGGTCGCGGCGGTGGCGCAGGAGAAGGGTCCCGAGGGGCTCACCGAGGCGATCGCCACGCTCGCCGTGCGGCCGGTCTTCACCGCGCACCCGACGGAGGCCAGCCGGCGTTCGGTGCTGACGAAGCTGCGCCGCGTCGCCGACATCCTCGCCGACCGCACCCAGCCGGACACCCCCGCGCGGGCGCGCCAGGACCGTGACCTCGCCGAGGTCGTCGACCTGATCTGGCAGACCGACGAGCTGCGGCAGCAACGGCCCACTCCTCTCGACGAGGCGCGCAACGTGCTGTTCTACCTGCAGGATCTCGCCGACCACACCATCCCCCGCTTCACCGCCGACCTCGCCGCGGAGCTTCGGCTGCACGGCGCCGCGCTCGCCTCCGACGCCGCCCCGCTGTCCTTCGGCACCTGGATCGGTGGCGATCGGGACGGCAACCCCAACGTGACCGCCGACGTGACCCGCGACGTGCTGCGCATGCAGCATCACGTGGCGGCGCGCGCCGTCACCCGGCTGATCGACATGCTCATCGCCGAGCTGTCGCCGTCCACGACGGTCGTCAGCGTCAGCGACGAGCTGACCGAATCGATCGCGGCCGATCTCGAGGTGCTCAGCATCGACCCGCGGCTGCGCACCCTCAACGCGACAGAGCCCTACCGGCTCAAGCTCACCTGCATCAACGCCAAGATCGCGAACACGCGGCGCCGGGTGGACGACGGGCTGCCGCACGTCCCCGGACGCGACTACCTCGGCAAGGACGAACTGCTCGCCGAGCTGGCCGTGCTCGGCCGGTCGCTGCGCGCCAACTCCGGAGACCTGATCGCCGACGGGCTGCTCGCCACCGCCGAGCGCACCGTCGCCACCTTCGGCCTGCACCTGGCCACGATGGACGTCCGCGAGCACGCCGACGCCCACCACCACGTGGTCGCCCAGCTCGTCGACCGGCTGGTGGAGGAGACCTGGCTCTACGACGACGTGCCGCGGGCATACCGGCTCGGCCTGCTGTCGAAGGAGCTGACCTCACGCCGGCCGCTCGCAACGGCCCCGCCGCCTCTCGACGAGGCGGGCGCGAAGACCTTCGCGGTGTTCACGGCGATCCGCGATGCGCTCGACACCTACGGCCCGGAGGTCATCGAGAGCTACATCGTGTCGATGACCCGCGGCGCCGACGACGTGCTCGCCGCGGTCGTCCTCGCCCGGGAGGCCGGGCTGGTCGACGTGCACGGCGCGGGTGCGGGCGGTACGCGTGCGCCGATCGCGCGCATCGGCTTCGTCCCGCTGCTGGAGACCGTGGCCGAGTTGCGCCGCGCAGGGGACGTGCTCGACGACCTGCTGTCGGACCGCACGTTCCGCCGCATCGTCGAGCTGCGCGGCAACGTGCAGGAGGTGATGCTCGGGTACTCCGACTCGAACAAGGAGGCGGGGATCACGACGTCGCAGTGGGAGATCCACAAGGCACAGCGCACGCTGCGCGACGTGGCCGCGAAGCACGGCGTGCGGCTTCGGCTCTTCCACGGCCGCGGTGGCACGGTCGGACGCGGCGGCGGCCCGACGTACGACTCGATCCTGGCGCAGCCGTGGGGTGTGCTCGACGGCGAGATCAAGGTCACCGAGCAGGGCGAGGTGATCAGCGACAAGTACGCATTGCCGGAACTGGCGCGCGAGAACGTCGAGCTCACGGTGTCCGCTGTGCTGCAGGCATCGGCGCTGCACCGCGCACCCCGGCAGGGCCCTGAGCAGCTGACCCGGTGGGACCGCTGCATGTCGCGGGTCAGCGACGCCGCGTTCGCGGCCTACCGCGACCTCGTCGAGGACGGCGATCTCGCCGAGTACTTCGTGGCATCGACGCCGGTCGAGCAGCTGGGCTCGCTGAACATCGGGTCCCGGCCGTCCCGGCGACCGTCCACGGGTGGCGGCATCGAGGGGTTGCGCGCGATCCCATGGGTCTTCGGGTGGACCCAGTCGCGCCAGATCGTGCCGGGCTGGTTCGGTGTCGGCTCGGGTCTCGTGGCGGCACGCGCGGCCGGCCTCGGCGACGTGCTCACCGAGATGCACGAGCAGTGGCACTTCTTCCGCACCTTCCTGTCGAACGTCGAGATGACGCTCGCCAAGACCGACCTCGGCATTGCGGCGCATTACGTCGGCACGCTCGTGCCGACGCCGCTGCAGCGGATCTTCGACGTGATCCGCGAGGAGCACGACCGCACGGTCACCGAGCTGCTGCGCGTCACCGGCGAGCGCGAGTTGCTCGCCGACTCCCCCACTCTGAAGCGCACCTTCTCGGTGCGTGACGCCTACCTCGACCCGATCTCGTACCTGCAGGTCGAACTCCTGCGGCGGGTGCGCGAGGAGGAGGACGCGGTCGACGTCGAGCTCCGGCGCGCCCTGCTGCTCACGATCAACGGCGTCGCGGCAGGACTGCGCAACACCGGCTGACCACCGCCGAGGCACCTGTCCGAAATCCGCCAGCCGATGTCGGCGGCGGGAGGCAGACTGGTCCACGTGATCCTGCCGGACGACGACACCTGTTACCGCGCGGTGCAGGGTCGCGACGCGCGCTTCGACGGCTGGTTCTTCACCGCCGTCCGGACGACCGGCATCTACTGCCGCCCGTCCTGCCCGGCCATCACGCCGCAGCGGCGCAACGTCGCGTTCTTCCCCAGCGCTGCCGCGGCGCAGCGCGCCGGGTACCGCGCGTGCAAGCGGTGCCGGCCGGACGCTTCGCCCGGCTCGCCCGAGTGGGACGCGCGCGGCGACCTCGCCGGGCGCGCGCTGCGGCTGATCGCCGACGGCGTCGTCGATCGCGACGGCGTGCCGGGGCTCGCGCTGCGCCTCGGCTACTCCGAGCGCCAGGTGAACCGGACGCTGGTCGCCGAGGTGGGCGCCGGCCCGCTGGCGCTGGCGCGGGCCCAGCGTGCCCAGACCGCGCGCATCCTGCTCGAGACGACCGAGCTGCCGAGCGCCGACGTGGCGTTCACGGCTGGCTTCGCGAGCGTGCGGCAGTTCAACGACACCGTGCAGGCGATCTTCGCGACGACCCCGACCGGACTGCGCGCGAAGCGGGCGCGCGGTGCGCCGGCCGAGCCGGGCACGATCGCCCTGCGACTGCCGTACCGGGCACCGATGGACCTCAGCGCCACGCTCGACTTCCTCGGCACGCGCGCGGTCGAAGGACTCGAGCACCACGAACCCGGTACGTACACCCGCGTGCTCGCCGCGCCGAACGGCCCGGCGCTCGTGTCGGTGTCGGCCGCCGACGGTGCGGTGTCCTGCCGGCTGCGCCTGACCGACCAGCGCGACCTCGTCGCGGTGGTCGCGCGAGTACGGCGGCTGCTCGACCTCGACGCCGATCCCGAGGCGGTCGACGCCGCGCTCGCGACAGATCCGGCGCTGGCCGTCCAGGTCGCCAAGCGACCCGGGCTGCGCTCCCCCGGCGCCGTCGACGGCTTCGAGATGGCGGTGCGAGCCGTGGTGGGGCAGCAGGTGTCGGTCGCGGGTGCCCGCACCGTCCTCGGCCGCCTGGGCGCCACCTACGGACGGCCGGCGTTCGACGGCGAACCCTGGCAGCTCTTTCCGGCGGCGGCGGACATTGCGGTGATCGATCCCGCCGAGTTGCCCATGCCGAGATCGCGCGGCCGCGCGCTCGTCGCACTCGCGGCCGCGATGGCCGACGGGCTGACCCTCGACCCGGGTGCCGACCGCGACGACGTGCGGGCCGAACTACTCCGGTTGCCAGGGGTCGGGCCGTGGACGGCCGACTACCTGCGCATGCGTGCCGTGTCGGACCCCGACGTCGCGCTCGTCACCGACCTCGGCGTCCGTTCGGCCGCCGCCGCACTCGGCGTCAGCCTCGCCGGCGGCCGTCCCGACTGGGCGCCCTGGCGCTCGTACGCCATCCACCACCTCTGGGCCGCTCACTCCTGAAAGGCACACCGATGCGCTACACACTCATCGCGTCACCGCTCGGCGACCTGCTCACCGTGCGTGACGACACCGGCATCACCGGGCTCTACCTGCCCACCGGCAAACGCCCGAAGGCTCCCGCCGGGTGGTGGACGCGCGATGACGCCGCCTTCGGCGACGCACGGACGCAACTCGGCGAGTACTTCGCCGGCACGCGACGCGAGTTCCAACTGTCGCTGCACCCGTCCGGCACGGCGTTCCAGCAACGGGTGTGGCTGGCATTGCGCGACATCCCGTACGGCGAGACGACGAGCTACGGCAAGACCGCGACCGCGATCGGCGTCCCCGACGCGGCCCGTGCGGTCGGCCTGGCGAACGGCCAGAACCCGATCTCGATCGTCGTTCCGTGCCACCGCGTCGTCGGGGCGGACGGCTCGCTGACCGGCTACGGGGGCGGCCTGCCCGCCAAGCAGTGGCTGCTGTCGCACGAGGCGAGCCACGCGGGGCTGTTCGCGTCCAGTTGACCTGCTCGCCGCCTTGACCGGCATCCCTGCCAGGGCGACGCTGGCACGCGACAGGCCCACTTCTGGGAGGGCACATGTGGCAGCCAGACGGGTGGGACGCGGCCGTCCGAGTGGGCGTGCTCGCACCGCACGCGGACGTCGGACCCGAGTCCGAGATCAACGCCATGGCACGAGGCGCAGTCGGCGTGCACGCGGCGCGGGTGCCGTTCGGCGCCATGACCGCCGGCGGGGCGATGGACCGCACGATCCCGCTGGCGCCGGTCGCCGCGTTCGTGCAGCCACCTCACATCGACGACGCGGTGGCGCTGCTCGCTGCCGCTCCACTGCACGCGATCGGCATCGGCTTCACCAGCGCGTCCTACCTCATCGGGGCCGACGGCGAGAAGGACGTCGTCGCCAGGCTCTCCGCGCGCAGCCGGGGCATCCCGGTCGTCGCGACCGGCGCCGCGGCCGCGGACGGACTGCGGCGGGTCGGGGTCAGCCGGATCGCGCTGGTCAGCCCGCCATGGTTCGACGCCGAGCTCGACGAGCTCGGCACGCAGTACTTCCAATCCCAGGGATTCGAGGTGGGCTTCCACGCACCGGCCGATCTGCCGAGCGAACAGCGCAGCATCGAGCCGGCGCAGCTGTACGAGTGGGCTCGGGCGAGCACCCCGCGCTCCGCCGAGGCGGTCTTCATCGGCGGCAACGGCTTCCGCAGCGTCGGGGTCATCGCCGCGCTGGAGGACGCACTCGGGGTGCCGGTTCTGACCGCCAACCAGGCGCTGCTGTGGGGCATGCTTCGAGCAGCAGGCTCACCGATCGCCCTGGACGGGTACGGCCGGCTGTTCACGCTCAGCTGAGCTGGACGCGCCGGCGGGCGCACTGCCGAAAACGTCAGTCGTTGAACTGGTTCTGCGCGGCATCGAGGCCGTGGGCCAGCAGCGTCTCGACCGCATCGGCAGCACGGTCGACCAGGAAGCCGAGTTCCTTGCGCTCGGCGCCGCTGAAATCCTTGAGCACGTAGTCGGCGGGATCCTGCCGCCCCGGCGGCCGACCGATTCCGACCCGCACGCGGGTGTACTCCTTGCTGCCGAGCGCCGAGCTCGCCGAACGCAGCCCGTTGTGGCCGCCGTCGCCGCCACCGCGCTTGAGGCGCAGCGCGCCGAAGGGCAGGTCGAGTTCGTCGTGCACCACGGTGATCCGCTCGACCGGCACCTTGAAGAACCGCGAGATCGAGACGATCGGCCCGCCGGACTCGTTCATGTACGCCTTCGGTTTGGCGAGCACGACCGGCACGCCGCCGATGCGCCCCTCGACCACGTCGGCTCGCCCCTTGTGCGCCTTGAAGGAGCCACCGATGCGTCCGGCGAGCAGATCGACGACGACGAAGCCGGCGTTGTGCCGGGTGCCGGCATAGCGCGGCCCGGGGTTGCCGAGCCCGACGACCAGGTGGCGGTCATCGGCCATGGCGGATCCCCGGGCCGGACTGGATGACGAGGGGAACTACTCGGCGGAGCGAGCCGCGTCGCCCGAGTCGCTGCCCGCGGCGGCGACCGGAACGGCGGCAACCTCTTCGGGCTCAGCGGGGCCCTCGAGCTGCTCGGCGGTCGGTGCCTCCTGGATGATGACCAGCACCTGGTCGGCATCGCCGGCCAGCGACGAGCCGCTCGGCAGGACCAGGTCGCCGGCCGTGATCTGGGTACCGATGCCGACACCGGCGATGTCGAGTTCGATCCCGGTTGGCAGGTGGGTGGCCTCGGCCTCGATGCTGACCGTGTTGTTCTCCTGCGTGAGCATGCCACCGGGCACGACGTCGCCGACGACCTGCACCGGCACCTCGATCGTGACCTTCTCGCCAAGGCGGACGGCCAGCAGGTCGACGTGCTCGAAGATCCCCTTGATCGGGTGACGCTGGATCGCCTTCGGGATCGCCAGCTCGTCGGTGCCCTCGACGTCGAGGGTCAGCAGCACGTTCGCCCCGCCGTGGCGGATCGCGTTCGTGAATTCGCGGGCAGGCAACGAGACGTGCCGCGGCTCGGCACCGTGGCCGTAGATGACGGCCGGGATCTTGCCGGCTCGGCGGGTGCGGCGGGCGCCGCCCTTGCCGAACTCGGTGCGCGTTTCGGCGGAGAGACGGACCTCGGACACAGCAGTACACCTTTCGACAAACGCCTGTTTACGACTTCGCGGTGCCTCGGACGCAGCAGACGCGCGTCGACGAACGACACCGCGTCGATCACGGATTCCGCTGGAAGCGGGTCCCTCGCCGGGGCAACCTCAACAGACTACCGGCTACGCGGAACCCTCCGCACCACCGGGCACGTCAGCGCCTCCCGAGTAGCCGCGCTGCCAGGCGAGCCCCACGGCTAGTCGCCCTCAGACACGGGCGGCCGAACGTCGCGCCGGTCGTCAGCGAGAGGCGGCCCGCTTGTACAGCCGGACGGCGAGTGGCACGAAAATCGCCAGGATCGCCACCACCCAGAGCAGCGTGTAGATGACCGGGTGCTGCAGCGACCAGTCCTTGGGCGGCGGAAACCGGTCGTCGGTATTCCCGAACAGCTGGCGCGCCGCCTGCGTCACGGACGAGACCGGGTTCCAGTTGGCGATGACGCGCAACCCGCTCGGGAAGCCGTTCGTCGGTACGAACGTGTTCGCGATGAACGTGAGCGGAAAGATGACTATGAACGAAGCGTTGTTGACCACCTCGGGGGCCGGGACGATCAGTCCGACGCATGCCATGATCCACGACATGGCGTACGCGAACGCCAGCAGCAGCAGGAATCCGGCCAGCGCCTCGCCGACCGACGTGCGAATGCGCCAGCCCACCGCAAGGCCGGTCAGCGACATCACGACGATGACGAGCACGTTGTTGAGCAGGTCGCTGCCGGTACGCCCGACAAGCACTGCCGAGCGCGACATCGGCAGGGACCGGAAGCGGTCGATGATGCCCTTCTGGATGTCCTCGGCGAGCCCGGCGCCGGTGATCGTGGCGCCGAAGATCACCGTCTGCGCAAAGACGCCCGGGATCAGGAACTCGCGGTAGCTCAGGCCGGGAACCTTGATCGCGCTGCCGAAGACGTAGGCGAACAGCAGGATGAACATGATCGGCGAGATCGTCGAGAAGACCAGCAGGTCGGGAACTCGTTTGATCTTGATCAGGTTGCGCTTGGCGACCACCGCGCCGTCGGCCAGAGCCTTCACCGCGGTCATGTGGTGGCCTCCTTCTCGTCGGCGGGCGCATCCTCGGCCGCGTGGCCGGTGAGCGTGAGGAACACGTCGTCCAGCGTCGGTCGGCGCAGCGCCACGTCGAGAACTGCGATGCCGGCACCGTCGAAACGGCGCAGCGCCTCGATGAGGACGCCGGCCCCGCCGCGAACCGGTGCGGTCAGGCGGCGGCTGTGGTCGTCGACGGTGACCGACCCGTGCGACAGCTCGGTGAGGACGTCGCGCGCCGGCGCGAGCTCGGCCTGCGACGCGACGACGACCTCGACCCGCTCGCCGCCGACCTGCGCCTTGAGCTCGTCGGCAGTGCCCTGCGCGATGGCCTTGCCGTGGTCGATCACGAGGATGTCGTCGGCGAGCCGGTCAGCCTCCTCGAGGTACTGCGTCGTGAGCAGCAGCGTGCTGCCCGCCTTGACCAGTTCGACGATGACGTCCCACATGTCGGTTCGGCTGCGTGGGTCGAGACCGGTGGTCGGCTCGTCCAGGAACAGGACCGGCGGCTGGGCGACCAGGGCACCGGCGAGGTCGAGCCGACGCCGCATGCCACCCGAGTACCCCTTCACCGGACGGTCGGCCGCCTCGCCCAGGGTGAACCGTTCGAGCAGCTCGCGGGCGCGCTCGCGGGATCGCTTCGCACCGAGCCCGTACAGCCGGCCGACCATGTCGAGGTTCTCGAATCCGGTGAGGTACTCGTCGACGGCGGCGTACTGGCCGGACAGGCCGATGTGCGAGCGCACCTGCGCGGGCTGGCTCACGACGTCGTACCCCGCTACCTCGGCGCTGCCGCCGTCGGGCCCGAGCAGCGTCGTGAGGATGCGGACGGCGGTCGTCTTGCCCGCACCGTTGGGGCCGAGCAGGCCGAGCACGGTGCCCTCGGGAACGGCGAGGTCGAGTCCGTCCAGAGCCCGATTCTTGCCGTAGACCTTCACGAGGCCTCTGGCACTGATGACGTCGGCCATCGGACTCCTTCGCTGATCGCGGCTGATCGAACTCGGCCAACCCTAGGAGAGGGGTGCGACAGTGCCGTACCGGTTTTCGCCCAGAGCGCAGCGGGTACCTCGACAGGATGGTCCAACTCGGCTACACGCTGATGTGCGAACAGTCCGGTCCCACGTCGCTGGTCGCGAACGCGGCTGCCGCAGAGGCCGCCGGCTTCAAGTTCGAGGTCATCAGCGACCACTACTTCCCTTGGCTGGACAGCCAGGGTCACGCCCCCAACGCCTGGGCCGTGCTCGGCGCCGTCGCGCAGGCAACCGAGCGGGTGGAGCTGATGACATACGTGACCTGCCCGACCGTGCGCTACCACCCCACCGTCGTGGCGCAGCAGGCCGCGACCGTGGGGCTGCTCAGCGACGGCCGCTTCACCCTCGGCCTCGGCGCGGGCGAGAACCTCAACGAGCATGTCGTCGGCCGCGGCTGGCCGCCGGTCAACGTCCGGCACGAGATGCTCGCCGAGGCGATCGAGATCATCTCCCGGCTGTTCACCGGCGAGTACGTGAACTTCACCGGCGAGCACTACCGCGTCGACTCGGCCAAGCTGTGGGACGTCGGCACCCCGCCGCCGCGCATCGGCGTCGCGGTGTCGGGCAAGCAGTCCTGCGAACTCGCCGCGCACACTGCCGACGCCATGATCGCGGTGGAGCCGAAGGCGGAGTTGGGTGAGCTGTTCGACGCGGCCGGCGGCGCGGGCAAGCCCCGTGTCGGCCAGGTGCCCATCTGCTTCGACCCCGATCGAGACGCCGCCATCGCGAGGGCACACGAGCAGTTCCGGTGGTTCGGCGGCGGCTGGAAGGTCAATTCCGAGCTGCCCGGCACGGCTGGGTTCGCCGCGGCCAGCCAGTTCGTGACGCCGGACGACGTAGCCGGCTCCATCCCGTGCGGGCCGGACGTCGAGGCGCATGTCGCGGCCGTCCGAGAGTTCGTCGACGCCGGGTTCAGCCACGTTGCCCTCGTCCAGATCGGCGGGCAGCACCAGGACGGCTTCCTGAGGTGGGCCGAGTCCGACCTGCTCCCCGCCCTGCGCGGGCTCTGAGGCCGCAGGCGGGCGGCATCGGCGGGGTGATCACCCGAGGGTCACTAGCATCGGGCAGATGCCGCTGGACGAACCCGCGCGCCGGGTGCGCGTACGCGTTCCGGCGAAGATCAATCTGCACCTCGGCGTGGGTCCGGTGCGCGCGGACGGCTACCACGAGCTGGTGACCGTCTTCCAGGCCGTCGACCTGGTAGACGAGGTGATCGCGACCGAGTCACTGGGCCTGTCGCTGCAGCTGACGGGCCGCGATGCAGAGGCGCTGCCCACCGGCCCCGACAATCTCGCCTGGCAGGCGGCGTCGCTGCTCGCCGAGAGGGCGCAGGTGCCGCCCGACGTGCGGCTCGAGATCGCCAAGGCGATCCCGGTGGCCGGGGGCATGGCCGGCGGGTCGGCCGACGCGGCCGGAGCGCTGCTGGCCTGCGCCCACCTCTGGCAGACCGGTTCGTCCAAGTCCGACCTGCTCGCGCTCGCCGCGCGGCTCGGCAGCGACGTCCCGTTCGCACTCACGGGGGGGACGGCCCTGGGTACCGGTCGTGGCGAGCTGCTGACGCCCGCGCTGTCGACCGGGCAGTTCCACTGGGTGCTTGCGTTGGCCGACTTCGGCATCTCGGCCGCCGACGCGTATCGCGAACTCGACAGGCAACGCGTCGAGGGCGCCGCTCCCCTGCCCGCCGGCTCGCCGGACCTGCTGCTCGACGCGCTGCGCGCCGGCGACGCCCAGCGAGTCGCCGGCGCTCTCGTCAACGACCTGCAGCCGGCCTCGGTCGCGCTCGCTCCCCGCCTGCGCCAGACCCTCGCCGCCGGGACGGACCTCGGCGCCCTGGCCGGAATGGTCTCCGGTTCCGGCCCCACGTGTGCGTTCCTGTGCGCGAGCGCCGAGGCCGCCGCGCGGCTCGCCGCCGGCCTCGCCGCGGAAGGCGTCTGCCGTACCACGCGGGTGGCGACCGGCCCGGTACCCGGCGCCCGCGTCGTGTTCTGATTGGCGTCGTGCCGAACCTCGTCAACCTCGAGAACGTCTCGAAGTCCTACGGCACGACGCGCGTGCTCGAATCGCTGTCCCTCGGGGTCGCGGCCTCCGAGCGCATCGGCATCGTCGGCCGCAACGGCGGCGGCAAGTCGACCCTGCTGCGCGTCCTCACCGGCGCCGAGACTCCGGACGCCGGACGGGTCACGCGCACCGGGGGCGTGCGGGTGGCCACCGTCGACCAGCGCGGTCGGCTTCCGGCCGGGTCGACCGTCCGCGAGCTCGTCGTCGGCGACGCGGCCGAGCACGAGTGGGCCGGTGACGCCGCCGTGCGCGAGGTGCTCGCCGGCCTCGGCCTGCCGAGCGTGGGCCTCGACGCCGACGTGGGGCGCCTGTCCGGCGGCGAGCGACGGCGGGTCGGGCTGGCCGCAGCGCTCGTCCAGCAGGCCGACCTGCTGGTGCTCGACGAGCCGACCAACCACCTCGACGTGGAGGGCATCACCTGGCTGGCGAGCTACCTCACCAACCGGCGCGGGGCACTGCTGGTCGTCACCCACGACCGGTGGTTCCTCGACGCGGTCTGTGTCCGCACCTGGGAGGTCGGCGGCGGGACGGTCCGCCAGTTCGACGGCGGGTACGCCGCCTACGTCCTGGCGCGGGCCGAGCGGGCACGGCAGGCCGACGCGACCGAGGCGCGGCGGCAGAACCTGCTGCGCAAGGAGCTCGCGTGGCTGCGCCGCGGCCCCCCGGCGCGGACGTCGAAGCCACGCTTTCGCATCGACGCGGCCGAGGCGCTCATCGCCGACGTCCCCGAGCCGCGCTCGTCCGTCGAGCTGCGGTCACTCGCCCAGCGCCGCCTCGGCCGCAGCGTCTACGACATCGAGGACGTCACCGTGACCGTCGGCGAGCGAACCCTGCTCGACGACGTGACCTGGCATGTCGGTCCCGGTGATCGCATCGGCGTCATCGGCGTGAACGGTTCGGGCAAGACACACCTGCTGCGGCTGCTGACCGGCGAGCTGCAGCCGGCGAGCGGCACGGTGCGCATCGGGCAGACCGTGCACGCCGGGTACCTCTCGCAGGAGATCACCGAGCTGCCGGACGGGCTGCGCGTGATCGAGGCCGTGCAGGAGGTGCGCACGACCGCGGTGCTCGACGGCACCGAGCTGTCCGCGACGCAGCTGGCCGAACGGTTCGGCTTCGCCAACGACCGGCAGTGGACGCCCGTCGGCGACCTCTCCGGCGGCGAGCGGCGGCGCCTGCAATTGCTGCGCATCCTGCTCGCGCAACCGAACGTGCTCCTGCTCGACGAACCGACGAACGACCTCGACATCGACACCCTCGCCGCGCTGGAGGACCTGCTCGACACGTGGGCCGGGACGCTCGTCGTCGTCAGCCACGACCGCTACCTGCTCGAGCGGGTCACCGACTCCACCGTCGCGCTGCTCGGCGACGGGTCGCTCGCCGCACTGCCTGGCGGTGTGGACGAGTACCTCGACCGGCGGAACGCCTCGGCCGCCGCCGAGGACGCCCAGCGCCGCGAGCGCAAGGGCGATTCGCGCGCGGCCCGCAAGGAGCTGACCCGCATCGAGCGCCAGCTCGCCGCGCTGGAGAAGCGCGAGGCTGCCCTGCACACCCAGCTCGCCGCGCACGCCACGGACTTCGCGACGGTGGCCGGCCTCGACGCCGAACTTCGCGGCGTCGTCGCCGAGCGCGAGGCGACCGAAGAGGCCTGGCTCGAACTCAGCGACGACGCCTGATTCAGTGCCGGCGCGGTTGACGACCGAGCCGCACCGCCACGACGCCGACGACGAGCGCACAGAACGCGGCGAGCAGCGGGCCGCCGATGCGGGCACCGGTCGACGACAGCCCGTTGCCGTCCACGCCGCTACCGTTGCCGCTGCCGTTGCCGCTGCCGCCGCCGTGGCCACCGGGCGACGAGCTCACGGCCGTCTCAGAGCCGCCGACGCCGCCGCTCGATCCGCTCGACGAAGCGGGGTTGCCCGCGTCGCCGACGTGGAACGGGAAGAAGCCGCCGTTCGGCACGGTCACGACTACCCCGTCGCCCGCCCCGTCCGCGACCCGCGTCTGCGACGGGTCGCCGCCGGCCGGGCCGACGATCGTCAGCAGGTATTCGCCGTTCGCCAGGCCGGCCGGCACCGAGTAGGTGACGTCGACGACTCCGGACGGGCCGGACCACCGGGTGGATCCGTGCGCCGCTCCCCCGAGCCGGACGACCACGGCGACGCGCTGCGCGAAGCCCCTCACCACGACCCGCACCGCGTCGTGACGGTGCAGCAGCGGATCGTCCGGCAGCCGCTTGCCGTGCAGGTACGCCGTCAGGTTGGACGACGGGACGGCGGCGGGTGCCGCGACGGCGAGCTGCCCGGCGGTGGCAGCGAGGGCTGTGGCCGCGGTCGCGAGCACCACGGCCACGGCCCGCCGCACGCCTAGCCGACCCGGTGCAGCCCGCGGTGCCGGCGCACGCCGAGCTTCATGACGATCGCACCGCTTACCGCGAGCACGAGCCCGAGCAGGGTCATGATCATGATGTTGGAGCCGGTGAGCGCGAGGGGCCCGGAGCTGGTTCCGCCCGCTCCGGAGAGCGTCGATCCCGGCGTCGTGGGTGTCGACGGCGCGACCGCACCGGCGATCGAGAAGTGGAAGACCGCCGAGCCGACCCGGCCCGAGAAGGTCAGCGTGTGCGCGCCGGCAGTCAGGGTCTTCGGCAGCGTGACCGTCGCCGTGACCGTGCCCTGTCCGCTCGCGGTGACGGTGGCCAGCTTGACCGGCGTCGACCGCACCGTGACGTCCACCGACTCCTCGGACTGGAAGCCGCTCGCCTGCACAGTGACCGTCTGGCCCGGCTTGAGGGTGGCACCGTCCTTGATCGTCTTACCGCCCGAGGTCGCCGAGCTGATCACGGGTGCCGCCTCGACCGCGAGCGTGAGCGGAGCAGACTGCGAACCGGAGTAGTTCGCAGGTGCGCTCGCGGTGAACGACGCGGTCAGCGATGCGGTGCCGATCGGCAGCGCCTTGGTCTTGAACACGGCGTTCCCGCTCGCAACGGGCGCCGAACCGAGCACGGTGCTGCCGTTCTTGAACGCGACCGTGCCGGCGACTGCCGGCGTGACCGTCGCAGTCATCGTCACCTCGGCACCGACGGTCACGGGGCCGGCGGTCACCGCGAGCGAGGTCGTGGTGGTCACCGCGTTCACCGTGAAATTGACGACGTTCGACGCCGAGGGCGCGAAGTCGAGCGGCGCCGACGGCACGAAGCTCGCCTTGAGCGAGTGGGAGCCGCCCGTGAGTGCGATCGTCGTCAACGTCGCGGAACCGTTGGCGACCGCGACGTTGCCGAGCGTGGTCGGGCCGTCGGTGAAGGCGACGGTGCCCGTTCCGGCAGACACGGTGGAGTGCAGGCTCACCGCGGTGCCGAACGTCACCGGCCCGGTCGGCGTGACGTCGAGGGTGGTGGTGGTCACGGCTGCTGCCGGCTTGACCACGAAGGTGGCGGGGGCGGTCGTCTGCGAATCCTTGAAGCTCGTCGGGTTGCCGCTCGTGAAGGCGGCCGTCAGCGAGTGCGAACCCACGGCGAGGGTCGTCGTCGTCTGCGCGACGCCGTTGGTCACGGTGGCGGGCGAGCCGACGGCCGTTGCGCCGTCCATGAACTGCACCGACCCTCCAGCGCCGGACGGACTGATGGTGGCCTTGAGCGTCTCGACCGTGTTCGGGCCGACCGGACCCGTCGGCGACACGCTCAGCGCGGTGGTCGTGTCCCCAGGCGGCGGCGGGTTCACGACGAACGACGTCGCCGTCGACGTGGATTGGCTGTGGTTCGTGTCGGGCGTGAACGTCGCGGTCAACGAGTGCGTCCCGACGGACAGATTGCTGACGTTCGTCGAGGCCTTCGCGTTCGTCACCGGGACCGGCGATCCGACCGTGTTGGGGCCATCGAAGAATTGCACCGTTCCGACCACGCCGCCGGTGACGGTCGCCTCCAGCTTCACCGACGTGCCCTGCGTGACCGGACTCGCGGGTGTGGCCACGAACGTCGTGGTCGTCGGGGCCTTGTTGATCAAGTAGCTGACCCCGATCGACGTCGAGGTACCGAAGTCGGCTGGGACGGCCGGCACGAACTTCGCCGTCAAGGTGTGGTCGCCGGCAGCCAGCGCCGAGGTCGTGATGCTGGCAGTGCCGTTGGAGACCGTGGCGTCGGAGCCGATCTGCGTCCCGGCGTCGAAGAACTGGATCGAGCCGGTCGCCTGGGTGTGGTCCACATGACCGGTCAGGGTCACAGTGGTGCCGTAGGTCTGCGGGCTGGAGGGCGACACGTCGAGCGTCGTCGCGGTGGGCGTCGCGGGTTGTGCGTTCACGACGTAACTCACGGCGCCCGACGTCGATGTGCTGAAGGCGTTCGAGTCGGTGGGCGTGAAGACCGCGGTGACGGAGTGCGTGTTCACCGCGAAGGTGTTCGTCGTGATGGCCGTGCCGCCCGACACCGCCACAGGCGAACCGATGTTCGTCGCACCGTCCTTGAACTGCACGCTGCCGACGGCGCCGGCCGGCGTGACGGTTGCCGTCAGCGTCGACACCGTGCCGACGGTGATCGGGCTGGTCGGTGAGATGTCGAGTGCGGTCGAGGTCTGCGTCGGGGCCGGGGTGATCGTGTAGGGCACCGCGGCTGACGTCGAACCGCTGAACGCGGCGGTGTCACTCGGCGTGAACACGCCGGTGATGCTGTGCGAACCGACCGACAACGACGTGGTCGGGAAGCTCGCCGAACCACTCGCGACGGTGACCGGGGTGCCGAGGTCGTTCGCGCCGTCCTTGAACTGCACGGTGCCTGCCGCTGCCGGAGAAACCGCGGCGGTGAACGTCACGTTGGTGCCGGAGACCTGCGGGCTGGCGGGCGACGGGGTCACCGTGGTGGTCGTCGCGCTCGGTCCGGCCACGACGGTCGGGTACACCTGCGTCCACGTACCCGCCGCGGTGTCGTACTGGACGTCCCCGGTCCAGTAGCCTGCGTCGTTGCCACTCTGCAACAGGCGGATTTGCATGATGTTCGCATAGCCGGCGGTCGTGTCGAGCGTCCCGGCACCGAGCGTTGCCGTCAGGTTGGCTTCATTGATCGCGATCTTCGCCACGGGGGTGTCGGACGGGAGCCCGGTGATCGACGCCGGACCGGACGTGACCGGGTAGGTCGTGGCGGTCGAACCGTTGGCGACGAACCAACCGGAGGTCGGCTGGCTGTGGTTCGGGAACGCGAAGACGATGTTCGCCTTGTGGAATTGGTTCGGGTCCTCAGCGCTTGAGGCGACCGCGAAGTCGAACAGGTGCGACAGATCTGTCCCGCTCGTGACCTTGGCGCCGGCAGCGTTGTAGAACGACAGAGTTCCGAACGACCCACTGTTGGCGTCCGGCTCCCAGGACGGAGTCGTCGACACTGCTCCGGTGGCACTGCCCGGAGTGAGTGTGGCGATCAGGGTCGCGAGAGCGGCCCCGGCGACCCAGCGCTTGCTCAGCTTCACGAATGTGTTCCCTCTCCTCGCGCGACGCCCTGAGGGCACGCGGTGTCGCGCTAAGACTTGGCCAGACAGGCGAAGGACGGACGCCCGCCGGATTAACGACGGATGAATCAATCGACGGGCGGCGACGCGGCGCCCGACTGTCGCCGGGTGAGCCACCATGCGGTGCCGCCGACCATTGCGAGGACGGCCGCGGCGATCACGAACCACAGCCAGACGGGCGTGCCGGACGACGACGTGGTGTTGGTGGACGCCGCGACAGGAGAGTTGCCGGGACTGCTCGTGCCCCCGGATGCATCAGCGGCCCCGGACGGGGACGACGAACTTGTCGCCGACGTCGAACCCGCCTTGCCGGAGCCAGGTCGGGACGTGTTGCTCACGGCCGACGTGGGGTTGCGGGTTCCGAACGCCTGGGGCACCTGCTTGATCTCGTTCGACACAGCCGTGCCGCTGCCGCAGCCACCGCCGCCGCCGCTCACGAGTGACCACCGGTCGCCGGATACGCGGATCACGGCAGCCGGATAGGTGTCCGGGCTGGAGGCCGTCGTATCGGCCGGCGCCGAGAACAACATCCGGAACTGCACGAGGCCGTCCCACTTGGTCGGGAACGCGCCGACGAAGTCCTTCATCGACGGGTCGAGGATCGTGGGCTGCGCCATCGGGTGCGCGGAGTTGCTGAACTTTGACGCGCCGGTCATGGCCCGCCCCGACCATGATCCCGGATCGACGTCCTTGATCGGTTGATATGCGAACACGCTCGCAAGGCCACTGGGCGGCCCGAAACCTGCCGGTGCGCCGACGGTCGACACGACGGCCCCGGCGAACGGTCGGCTGTCGATCAGACCGGAGATCACTTCGTGCCCGGACGCGTCACAGAACGCAAGCGCGCCCAGCGCGTTCGGGTCGGTGAACGGGGCACCGTCGGCACCGGCTCCGGGCGCCGCCACAAGTCCAAGACCGGCTACGAGCCCGCCTGCGAGCAGGGCCGCCGCCACCGGCCGAAGTCGCACGCTCTCGCGCCGTTGCATCGGGCCGACCGGCTCCGGGTCGCGCGGCTGGGACGGCGTGGTGGGCAGGTCCGTCGGACCACCAGATGGCATCGGGTTCGGTCCGCCGCCTCGCGGACGGCGCCGCGAGTGCGACGCAGGCGGTCGCCTGCGCAGGTGCCGCCGCCACCACAGGTAGAGGACGACGAGCAGGATCAGCCCGGCGACGCATGCGAGGAACATCCACGGGAATGCGAAGAACGGCGCCGACGCGGAGGCGGCAGCGACAGGTACCGGCTTCTGGTCGGCGAAGAGCTGCGGGGTGACGGTGACACGTGCTTTGTCGAACACCGTCGGCACCACGCCGGGCACCTCGACCGTGACGGTGGCCGTCGAACCCGGGAACAGCACCTCGATCGCCGGTGGCCTGACGATCTTGGTCTTCGCGCCGAAGAGTCCGGTCACGTTCACGGCCTGTTGAACCTTGACCCGGACGTTTCCGGTGTTGCGAATCCGGTAGGTGACCGTGGCCCGGCCCTTGCCGATCGGGTCGAGCGTGCCGTGGTAGCGACCCTTGAGGGCCTCGATGGCCAGCTTCGGGTTCAACGGACCGGCGACCCGCACGTAGATGCTGGTGGCGACCCGCTGGTCGAGGCGTACGTTCTGGCCCTTCGGGTTCTTGCCGATCGTCGACAGCGTCGCGATGAGCGCGGCGCCGTGGTCGCCCGGCGACGCCGTGCCCGGCACGGTGAGGGCGAACGGGATGATCACCACCCCCGGCGCCCTGCTCGTCGCCGCCGGGATGGTGATCGTCAGCGAGGGCTGCGAAAGCGTGACCCAGCGCCCGGCGTCGACCAGCTTGTCGGTCTGCAGACCGGCCGCCAGCGTCCCGTCTGCTGCGTTGCCCAGATCGGCCGGGTAGACCGTCACGGTGAGCGGCGTGGTCGCGTAGTTGACCGCCGCCGCCTTGTCGCTGTAAGTGCCGCCCGGTCCGGTCTGGTACGAGAAGAACGACCGCGCGGTGCTGCGGTTGACGGCAAGCGGGCCGATACCGAATGTCGCGCGGCTGCCACCGGTACTCGCCCCTCCCGGCGCCGGGGCCGTCCCCGTCGGGCTGCTCGGCGCGGCCAGGGCGGCCTGGGTAGCGACGGACGACGCGACGAGAACCGCAGCGGCGAGCGCCGCGAGTCGGGCCCAACGGGTGGCGATCGAGAGGCCGGGACGACCGGCGAGGCGGCGGCGTGGCATGGCTGACAGGAGACTCACCCTCGGCGACCTGATGATGAACGAGGACTGAACTGAACGAGCAGGGCGGGCGAATGACTCGCCCGCCCTGCCCAATTCGGATGTTGCGGTGATTTCGTGTTACGGGGTCGCGGTCGCCGAGTAGTCGATGACCGTGAAGGTGACCGTCGCCGTGTACAGACCCGGCTTGGTCGACGTCGCGGCCGTCAGGCCCATGACGCCCGAGATGTTCACCGTGCCGGGACCCTGGGTGGTGTCGGCAAAGCGCTTCTTGCCGCCCACGGGACCGAACCCGGTGATGTCGTGCGGGTTGACACTGCCGGCCTGCAGGGCGTTGCCGGCGAGGTACTTCGGCGTGACACCCGTGAAGGTGAGGTTGTCACCCGGGATCAGCGTGCTCAGCGACGGGTTCGTGAAGTCGCTGGTCTGGGCGTACGCGATCCAGCCGGCGCTACCCGCGCGGGTGTCGGTGATCGTGACACCGTTGGTGGTAGCCGCCGAGCCGTACGACGACACCGTCCACTTGCCCGCGCTCAGGTCGGTGTTGAAGTCCGAACCGGAGGTGTGGGCCGAGGAGGCGGCGTAGATGGCGCCGAGGTAGCTGACCTTCTGGCCCGTGGTGTACGCCGTCGCCTGCGCCCACGCGGGAGCGAGCGCCGTCGAACCCAGCGTGCCGGGGTCGGTTGCCGCGACCGCGGTTGCGGCCGGGACACCGAACGGCGCCGACGTGCTGTACCCGGTGCCGGCCGAGTTCAGCACCATGGTGCCGAGGCGGAACGGGTTGGCCACCGTGTACGGCGTGCTGATCACCAGCGTGCCGGCGGGAACGCCGACCTCGGTGTTCTGCGGGTCGGGGTTGTACGACGCCGCGGACGTCACGACCGTGACACCGGTGGTGTCGCTCGAGTTGGTGTACGCAGCCGTGTCTGCCGAGACGAAGTCGGCGGTGATGGTCGCGGAACCGGCAGCGGAGGGCGTGTACGAGAAGTTCGCACCCGAGGTACCGAGGGCGACCGGGCTACCCGAGTTGGTGCCGTTCACCGCGAACTGCACCGCGCCGGCGCTGGCCGGGACGGCGGTGGCAGGCGCACCGCTCTTGACGTCCGCGTGGATCGTCAGCGTGTCACCCACGTTGGCCGTCGTCGGGCCGCTGAGGACCGTCGTGGTGGCCGCCGCCGGGCCGTTGACCTGGTAGCTGATCGGCGCGGAGGTGGAACCGGCGAACGCGATTCCGGCGGGCAGGTACTGCGCCGTGATCGAGTGCGTTGCCACAGACAGCGTGGTGGTGCTGACCGAGACGTCGGAGCCGGTGAACGGCTGGGTCGTACCGATCTGCGTTGCGCCGTCGAAGAACTTGACCGAACCGTTGGTCGGTGCGGGGCCCGATGCCGGGACGACGTGGCCCGTGAAGGTCACGTTGGTGCCCTGAAGCTGCGGGCTGGCCGGACTGGCCGAGACGGTGGTCGTGGTGGCGGTCGCCGCCGGGAGGACCGGGTAGACCTGCGACCACGTGTGGTTCACCGTGTCGTAGGAGATGTCAGCGGTCCAGTAGCCGAGGTCGTTGCCGCTCTGAACCAGCCGGATCTGCATGACGTTCGCGTACCCCGGCGTCGTGTCGGCCGTTCCCGCGCCCAGAGCAGCGCTCAGGTTGGCCTCACCGGCGTTCGGGTTAGCGACCGGAACCTCGGTGCCGGCCGCGGCGATCGACGCCGGCGATGCCACCGGGTAGTTGGTCGCGGTCGAGGCGTTCACGGCAAACCACGACGACGTCGGGTTTGCGTGGTCGGGGAAGGCGAAGAGGATGTTCGCCTTGTGGAACTGTGCAGGGTCGCCGTTGCTCGAGGCGACCGCGTAGTCGAACAGGTGCGAGAGGTTGTTGCCGCCGCTGACCTGGTTGCCAGCCGCATCGTAGAAGGAGATGGTTCCGTACCCGCCGCCGTTGGCGTCGGGCTCCCAGCCCGGCGCCGCTGCTGAGGCGGGGTTCGCAAGGAGGACGCTGCCTCCTGCGACGACCGCGAGCGCAGCTCCGGCCACCAGTGCCTTGATAGGCTTCATGTTCGCTTCTTGCCTTTCGGGGAGAAGTGATTTCCCGTGGGGCGGGTGGCAGACACCCGCCCCACGTCCTGCGTTGTGGAGCTGTTCAGGGGTTGCGTCCCCGCCGTGGCAGGCGGGCACGCAACCGCCTGACGATCAGGCGCCGCCCGGGGTGAACGCGTACGCGGGCACGATGCCCGAGGCCGAGATGTTCGCCTGGCCGGCACCGCTGGCGATCCACGGCGCACCGCCCGGGCCGTACTCGCGACCCGACACCGGGTCGACCGTGCAGGTGGGGTCACCTACGCCGGGGTTCGGGCAAGGGTTGTAGAGCATGGTGCGGATCCAGTTCAGTGAGCCGCCCGGCTGGAACTTCTTGCTACCGAGGAAGTCCTGATGCCGGAAGTAGATGTAGAGGTTGCGGTCGGTGTTCCACCCCGCCGACCAGAACGTCACGTTCGGGGCCAGAGTGGCGCCCGTCGTGCACTGCGGCGCGTTCGCCGTCGAGATGGCAGGTGCGAACGGGCAGCTCGGGTCCTTGAAGTAGCCGCCTACGCCGTTGCCCGTCCCGTCGCTGAGCTTGCCCTGGAACAGGTTCAGGCGTCCCTGTGACATCGGCTCGATGGCATTGTCCATCGCGCCCTTCGCGCCGGCCTGCGTCACCGAGCCCGAGGTGCCGGTGTAGGTGATGTATTGCGCGGCCTGGATCGCCTCGGGGTCGTTCTCCTCGACGTTCTGGACGCAGGGACCCGGCGTTCCGACGCTGATCGCGCCGAGGAAGGACGACCGGGTGCCCGAACCGACCTGCGGCACGAGCGGAACGATGGAGTCGGTAGACGTGAAGCTGCCACCGAGCTCGTTCCAGTGCGTGACCGAGCAGTTGTAGATCGAGGTGATCTGGGACAGCGTCAACGCCGCGGCGTTCGTCGTCGTGGTGTCCGACGACAGCATGGCGAGCTTGTCGACGCCGACGGTGACACTGTCGTACGTCGTGCCGCCGGGCGTACGGGGCGACGACGCGCGAGCGAAGTCCACCCAGCCCTTGCCGAGCCCGGTGGAGGTGTTCGTGTCCTGGACGAGCAGGTTGAAGCCAGCACCGGAGCCGTTGGGCCGCTGGACGGGCGACTTCTTCGCCCGCAGCACGATCGAGGGGTTCTGCACGCACGGGGTGTCGGTGTGGTTCACGTTCTGGTTGCCGCTGCCCTTCGTGCCACCGGTACCGGGTGCACAACCGCCGGTGTTCGTCGTGGCGTTGTAAGCACCGCCGACGCCCTGAACTCCGTACGACAGTCGGGTATTGGCATCGGCAGTTGC
Source organism: Pseudonocardiales bacterium (assembly GCA_032160545.1). Classification (GTDB taxonomy): domain Bacteria; phylum Actinomycetota; class Actinomycetes; order Mycobacteriales; family Jatrophihabitantaceae; genus DATGFB01. Next base: position 57,380 of record JAVHVN010000159.1, read on the forward strand.
GTCGATGCTGATGAACTTGTTCTTGTTGCCCGCGCTGTTGTAGCCCGGGTTACCGGTGAAGTCTCCGTCCGCGACGAAGTCACCGAGTTGCTGGAGCGTGTCGGACCCGACACCGACGACGTCGTTCGACGTCGGGGCGTAGTCCGCCACCGCGTTCGTCGCCGGGAACAAGGCGACGGTGGCTGCCGCGGCGACCACCATGCCCATCCCGAGCGTGAACTTCCTTCCGACCATGTGGAGCGTCCTTCCGGAGGAGTGTGGAACCTGCGGGGACAGACTGTTGGGCGGGGGTCGCCAAACGCCCCGAATTGTGAGAACGGGGGATGAATCCGGGACCGTTTTCGATGCGGAATCGGACGTCCCAGACATGGCAGGATCGTCCGTTCCGGGGCGTTCACATCAGGTTGGGAAGGAACTGCACGGCTGTCTGCGTGACGCCCCACAGCGCAGCCAGCGCTATCGGCGTGCCGATGAGCCAGGCTTGCCACCGACCCCAGCGATCGGCCGCCCAGACGATCCCGAGCGCAGCGAGCAGTGGCGCGGGCAGCCACAGCACCAACGAGTACAGCGCCCCTGTGTCGCCCTTCATGGCCCGCTCGGCCTCGGGCACGAGCGACGGGCGAACGCCCGAATCTGCAAACGGCTTGCTGACCAGCGTGGCGTCGACGTACACCACCCCGCCCGGAGCCCAACCGCTGTGCCATCCGGACGCGTCCGACGTGACGAGCGTCAGCCGGCCACCGGAGACCAGGGCGGGGAACGAGTCGCCGGCACGGCGTACCCGATCGACCACGTACGTCGCGGTGCCCTCGGCGGTCGTCGTGGTCACCGTCGCGCCGGGGCGCAACGACGCAATCGAGTGGAACGGCGCGCCGAACAGCGCTGCCCGGCCGTAGATCACCGAGACGCCCGGCTGTCCGGGCAGCGGGGTGTCGCGCCGGTGCCCCGGTCCCTTGGCCAGCTCACCGGACAGCGTCCCCTCGACGATGACCTCTCGGTGCAGGCCGGCTGCGGGGATGTCGAGCACCGCAACCGGATTGCCGGGGGTGATCGGACCGCCCACTGGCGCGGTCGCCTCGGCCAACTGCTGCCGGAACTTGTCGTACAGCACGCTCTGGTCGTGAGCCTGCTGCAGGGAGCTGATCAGGAATCCGTACAACAGCAACCAGCAGACCAGGCCCGCAACGAGGGCGAGTGCCCAGTTGAGGATCAGCGAGCCAGGCGTGTGCTGGACCCTCCGTCGTGGGATGCGGATGTTCGGGCGCCGGACGGCAATGCGCGGCAACGTCGGCCGGCCGCGCCGGCGAGCCTCGTCCCGTGGCTCGTGTGGCGGCGCCGGCGGGTCCTGGAGGGTCGTCATCGACGGCCGATCCCGTTGTTGTAGGCCAGACCGCACAGCGCTATGAGCGCGAGTGCGGCGGCCACCGGCAGAGCCACCCCCAGCGGACCGGTGTTGATGCCCCTCGTCTTCGCCACCGGGATCACCTGGATCGGCGTGGTCGTGGGCGTCGTCGTGCTCTTGCCGCCGGCGATCCTGGCGCCCGGCGCCAGTGGCTGCCCGTTGGCCCCGGTGCTCGGGCCGGATCCGACAGCGCCCGAACCGGCACCGATCGGCGTCCCGTTCCCGGTCTGCGGAACGACCGGCGGTTCGATCGAGGTGCACAGATCCGCGCCGGCCGCAGGGGACGCGGTGACGGACGGCACCGATCCGCACTGGGCGGCGACCGCGGACGCGGCCTTGTTCGTGAACGCAGCGAACGCACCGAGGCCGTTGGCATCGGTCAGCGGCACATAGCCCGGCGGCAGCTGGCCTGAGTCGAGCCCGGCAACCTGGCCCTCCCCCGCCGTGAAGCGCAGCAGGGTGGCGTAGTTGGTGGCGTCGGTCCTCGCCAGACCGGAGGTGGGTACGTCGATCGAGATCAACATCGTCCCGGGGTAGGCGTTGGCACCGTCAGCCGTCGCGAATCGGTCGTAGGGCACCCGCCAGGAGCCGATGGCAGCGTCAGCCGTCATCAACGTGCCCGCCGCCCTGACCGCGTCGTCGGTCGGCCCCACGAAGGTGCGCCCGGACGCATCACTGAACGTGCCGGTCCCGGTGCTGGTCCGCTGCGTCTGCAACTGGGCGCTGTCGAGTTGGTAGCGGGCCGCATCGGCGAGCGAGACCAGCCCGAAGAGGAAGCGGACCCCCGTCGCCTCGCGGCCGAGCGCGACGAGCTTCTGGTTCTCCGCCCCGTTGTTGCGGCAGTTGATCTGCGAATTCGCGGTATCGAACTGCATGTTCAGCGCCACCAACGCCGGGTTCGACAGCGGCGATGCGACCTGGGGCAGCCACGGCACCGGACTCTGCTCGAGGCACTGGTTGGCGCCCGTGGCGAACTTCGCCACGTGCGTATCGAGCAGCGGCCAGCTCGTGACCGGCAGTGCAATCTTCTTGTACGCGGGGTTGACGACCATTCCCCACGGGTCGGGCGTTCCGTTGAGCCACGCGCGCGCTTCGGGGTCGGCATTGATGTAGGACGTCAGCGCGCTCATCACGTCGGAGTCGCTCGACATCGCGTACAGCGTCGCCCCCGCCGCCAGGTAGTTCGTCTTCGGGACCCCTGGATTGAGGGCTTGGAACTCTGGGTCTCGGCTCATGTCGGTCGGGTTGTTCCCGATCCCGGGCACCTGCAGGCAGAACGCACAGCCGAAGTAGGACTCGGACAGCAGCTTGGCGAGCAGCCGGGCGTTCAGTTTCAGATTCTGGTACGGCGTCCCGTCTGCGCCGTCGACCGAGTAGGCGATCGTCCACCCGCTGAGTGCGGCCGGGGCCTGGACCACCGGCTCTGGGAACGGCGTTGACGGCGGCGAGCCTTGGACGGCCGCCTCGATGTTGCCTATCGAGAGCAGATTCTTCGCCTGCGGCTCGCTGGTCTGCACGTGCCGCAACGTGAATGCCTTCGTCCCGAAGCAGAACTTCGGCCCCCATTGCTGGGTCGCCTGGGCCAAGCCCTCCGCGCCGTACACGAACAGCGAAGGCTGGTCGGTCACGATGTCGCATGCGTCGCCGCCCGGGGCGAACGTGAGCGGGACGGCGATGCGGTTGCGCCAGTTCGACGCCGCCCACCACAGCGCCCCCGTCACCGCGACATCGGCCTGCGCACCTCCGCCGTTCTGCTCCCCGGGCTTGAACCGACCCGTGCGCTCGCACTCGGTGCGCGCGACCGGCACCAGGTTCGCAACCGGCCGGGTGTTGGGCGCCATTCCCAGCCCTGGATCACTGGCGACGCCGGCCGGATCGCAGCTGATGCCCATGATCGGGATGATCTCGAGCGTGCACTCCACCGTCTGCGAACAGCCGACCGAGGCATTGGTCTCGGTCGTCTGGATCACGAATTTCGCTTCGCCGTTGCCGTTCGCGTCGGCAACGCCGTACGTGGTGTTTCCCGGCTGCAGTGAGTCCGCCGCGTTGGCCGCCTCGGGCGCGATTCCGCCACAACCGAGGTTGCCGCCCGGATAGTCGGTGCCGTCGGCGGCGAGGAAGTGGATCCAGTGCGGTGCCGTCAGCGTGGTCGGGCAACCGCTCGGCAACGGGGACGGCTGACCGACCGAGTAGGCGCGATCCGCTGTCGTCGCGTAGCGGTCCATGCGGTATGAGGGATAGCTGAAGTCCGAGATCGAGTACTGGAACCGTTCGCCCGGCGTCTGCGTCCAACAGCTCTGCGGCGTCACCTTGGCGGCCGCGTCGGGCGACGCCGAGTCAACTCCTCTGCACTGCATGACGACGACGGGATATTCCTGCTGCGCCGCAGCAGCCGAGTTGTGGTCGGTCACGGTTCCACCGGTCGGATGCGCGCCGCGCCACGTGACCGTCACGGCCTGTCGGTCGCGAAGGTTCTGGGTGTCGGAGACCGTCGCAGAGACCGTCCTCGTATCGACCGTGGTGTCCGCGCCGTCGAGATGCGTTCGGCTGATCGTCTCCTGGGCCGAGAAGGCCGGGCTACCAGTTGCCGCCCCCAGGCTCCCGGGACTGATCGGAGCGACGCCGAGCACCGCGAACAAGGCGATGCCGACGGCGAGGGTCGGAGACGGTCGCCTCACCGGGAGCTGCCCCGGCGCCGCAGCCCGTAGAGGTACACGACCGGCGGCAGCACCAGCAGGGCGATCAGCTCGATCACCGCGAGCGGTCCGAGAACTCCCGACATGCCCTGCGGCCGGCCGGACGTGAGCTCCACCGCTACGGCCTGCGCGTCGCCACCCGTGCCGGTACCCGACGACGAGTCGCCAACCAACTGACCGGTGTCGGGGTTCACCGTGCCAGTAGTGACCTTGCCGCCCGCGGTGCCGGTCCGACCCGTTCCGGTCGTCCCGCCAGTTCCGCTCGCACCGCCGCTACCGCCCGATCCGCTCGCACCGCCGCTTCCGGAACTGCCGCCGGACCCACCACCGCTGCCGCCCCCTCCGCCCGGGGAGCCGGCCGCGCCGCTGCCGATGCAGGGCCCGGCACCGTTCTTGTCGCACGCCGGCGGGGTCGGGGCGATCTTGGCGAGGTGATTGATCTCGGGATGTCCCGCGACGAACGTCGGGTTCTGGCAGGTGCTCACGTCGCGCTTGGTCAGGTCGACGTTCGGGTCTGCGGCCTTCAGCTTCCCGGTCTGATCGAAGCTTGCCTGCACGAGGTTGATGGGCAGCGGCGAGTACCCGATCGGCCCGATCTCCTTCTGGCCCTGACACACGGAGTAGTAGAGGTAGTCGGCCAAGGTCTGCCGCTTGGCAGTCGTCATGCGGCTGTCGTTACTCGCGGTCGGAATCAGGAAATAGGAGTACGACGACAAGGGGTAGGCCTGCACTTCTGGCGCTGTGTACACCTGGTCCAGGGTCTGCAGCAGGTAGTTCGGCGAGTTCTTGTCCATGTTGATCTTCGCGTGCTGCAGTGCAACGGCGACGTTGTACTGATCCGGCAGTGTGTAGTAGCCCGCCTTGTTCAGGATCTTGGCGACCGGGAAGTTCTTCGCGAGGGGATACGAGTACTCGTCGTACGCGATCGCGCCATTCGCGCCGCTCGACGACAGAAAGTTCATGACGCCGTCCGAGCCGTTCTGCGCGATGCCCTGGCCCCCCTTCGGCGAGGGGTAGTACTCGGTGAACGCCTGCTTACCGGTGAACGCCTTCCACAGCGCCGGGTACTGGTTGTTCATGAAGGTCGTGAACTGCGCCGTCGAACCCGAGCCCTCGGAGTGCACCACCGGAATGATCTTGAGCGACGGCAGCTTGCGGCCATTGTTGTCGGCCGTGATCTGCGGGTCGTTCCAGTTGGTGATCTTGTAGGTGAAGATCTTGGTCAGCGTCTCGCCCGACAGCCGCAGATTGCGCACCAGTTGGCCGCCCACCTTCACCTGGTACGTGAACGCGGTCCCGCCGGCCACGATCGGTTCGTAGGCGAAGTTGCGGCAACCCTGGCCACCGATGCAGTTCGTGTCGTCCTCGCCGGTGAGCGGATCCTGCCCCTGGTAACCGATGTCGGTGACCGCGAAGTCGGTGATGCGGTTGGCGAAGTCCTTGCGGCCCTGGGCCGACCCGCTGCCGGTGAAGTCGACCCGCAGCCCGGACTGCGACACGTCGGACACCCACTGGTTCACCGCGTTGGCGCTCCACGACGAGCCGGTGCCCGAGATCTGTGCGTGGCTCGGCGCGGCCGAAGCGTCGAGCGGCCCGGCGAGGCCGCCGGCGGCGGTGCCGAGCATTCCGGCGACGAGAAGGGCACGGACACGGACAGCGGTTCTACGACGGGGCATTTCCGGCTTCCAGTGTCGGTAGGACGGGGGACTTGGCTGGGCGCTCGACGCGGGCGCGCTTCGCGAGCTTGTCGCGGGCTATGAACCGAGCCGTGATGAAGAGCACCAGTACGAGCGTCAGCAGCACGGCGGCAGCGCCGTAGGCCCGCTGCTCGTACGCGGGCTCGCCACTGCGGATGCCCGCGAAGATCAACAGCGGCAGCGAGTTCATCTTGTCGTGAAGTGGATCCGCGTTGAAGAAGATCGTCGCGCCGGAGACGATCAGCAGCGGCGCGGTCTCCCCGGCGATGCGCGCGACACCGAGAATGATCGACGTCACCAGGTTCGACCGGGCGGTGGGCACCACGACCCGGCGTACGACCTGCCACCGTGACGCGCCGAGGGCCAGCCCGGCTTCGCGCAGACCGCCGGGGACGACACGCAGCATCACCTCGGCCGATCGGGCGATGACCGGAATCATCGTCACGGCGAGCGCGATCGACACGGTGAGGCCGGTGCGGTCCCAGTGCAGGCCGATGATCAAGAAGGTGTAGACGAACAGCCCGGCGAGAATGTCCGGCAACGCCGTCATCGCCTCGACGACGGTGCGCACCGTCTGGGCGAGCTTTCCGCCCACCTCGGTGAGGTAGATCGCGGTCCCGACACCCAACGGCACCGAGATCGCGGTGGCAATGCCGATCTGGATCCCCGAGCCGACGATGGCGTGCAGGATCCCGCCCTGGGTGAGCGGCGCGGTGGGCCGCACCCCGGACATGTCCTGTGTGTAGAAGTTCGCCTTGGTGTAGGCCGGCCATCCCCTGCGGTAGATGAAGATCAGGACGTAGCCGACAAGGAGCAAGATCAGCATCGCGCCGCTGGTGAGGATCGCGGTTGCCAAGCGGTCGAACAGCACGGGTACCGGATTGCCGACCAGCGTCACGCCGGCTACGAACGCGAGGAACACGAACCAGGTGACGACGACGAAGCCGACGATCCCGCTGAAGCTCAACAGGTGGTAGTACGCGATCCACGTGAACGACACCGCTGCGAGCGCGCTGCCCCAGATCGAACCGATGTCGTCGGCCGACCGCGCGGAGAGCACCCGCGGGACGTCCGGTGCTTGCGGCGCGGCCGTCGTCGCAGTCATCTCAGATCTCCACGCCGGCACCGCTGCGGCTGCGGCTGACGAACACCGCAGCGACGGTGTTCACCCCGAGCGTCAACAGGAACAGCACGAAGCCCGCCGTCAGCAGGGCCGCGAGCTGAGCCGACGTCGCCTCGCTGAAGCGCGAGGCGATGAGAGCCGAGGTCGTGTTCGTCCCGGACGAGAGGATCGTGAACTTGATCTCGAACGTCTGCGAGATCACCAGCATCACGGCGACCGTCTCGCCGAGTGCCCGGCCGAGACCGAGCATGGTGCCTCCGATGATGCCGCCGCGCCCGAACGGAAGCACGACCGCCCGGACCATTCCCCAGCGGGTCGAACCGAGCGCGTAGGCGGCTTCCCGCTCCCCGATCGGCGCAAGGGAGAACACCCCGCGCATCACCGAGCAGGCCAGCGGGATGATCATCAACGACACGCAGATGCCGCCGATGAACGCGGAGCCGAAGTAGGCAGCCGGCGACCACGAGGCCGCGTTCGGATCGGTGTCGACCTTGAAGATCGGGATGAAGCCGAGGTTCTGGTGCAGCCAGCGGGCGAGGTCTTGCGCGTGTGGCTCGAGGAATGCGAAGCCGAACAGGCCGTAGATGATGCTCGGCACCGCGGCCATCAGGTCGATCATCGAGATCGCGACGCTCTTCCACCGGGCGGGTGCGTACTCGCTGATGTACAGCGCGGTCACGAAGGCCAGCGGAAAGCCGATGAGCAACGCGATGAGCGCGACGATGACGGTGCCGAGCAACACCGCCGAGATCCCGACCTTGTCGAGTTGGGGCTGCCACTGGCTCTCGGTGAGGAAGCTGAACCCGTATCGCTTGAACGTCGGGATCGCCTGGTAGCCGAGGAACAAGCCGATCGACCCGGTGAGCACGAGGACCGAGACGCCGATCGCCCGCACGATGGCGCGGAAGACGTGGTCGGACGGCGGCAGGCCTGCAGCGATCGTCCGCGGCCGGTCCTGGTCCTCCGCACGCGCGAACTCCTTCGTGTCGTCCGGCCGCGACTCGTCGATGAGCGAGGTCACCCGAAACGCCCGTTCACGTAATCCGCAGTGCGCGGGTCGCGGGGGTTGCCGAAGATCTGCGCCGTCGAACCGGACTCGACGATTCCGCCGGGGGTGCCCTGAGCCGCGAGGAAGAACGCACACTGCTGCGAGACCCGATTGGCCTGCTGCATGTTGTGCGTGACGATCACGATGGTGACGTCCGGCGCCAGTTCGGCGATCGTCTCCTCGACCCGCCGGGTCGAGGTCGGGTCGAGCGCCGAGCACGGCTCGTCCATGAGCAGGATCTCGGGATCGACGGCGAGCGAGCGGGCGATGCACAGCCGCTGCTGCTGACCGCCGGACAGTGCCGAGCCGGGAGCGTGCAACCGGTCCTTCACCTCGTTCCACAGCCCGCCACGGGTCAGGCAGCGCTCGATCAGATCGGCGCGGGCCGACCGCGATACCCGCATCCCGGTGAGCTTGAGCCCGGCGGTGACGTTGTCCGCGATCGACATGGCCGGGAACGGGTTCGGCTTCTGGAAGACCATGCCTATCCGGCGCCGCGTCTCGGTGATCCGCTTGCCGGGGGCGTAGATGTCATCTCCGTTGAGCCAGACCTCGCCGCCGAGCTTGGCCGACGGCACCGACTCGTGCATCCGGTTGAGGATGCGCAGGAAGGTCGACTTGCCGCACCCGGACGGCCCGATCAGCGCCGTGACCGTGCGCGCCGGCATCGTCAGGTTCACTCGCTCGAGCACCTTGTTCGAGCCGAACCAGGCAGACACATTGTGTGCTTCGAGGTTCGCTCCGCCCCGATGGCGGGCCGTCGCATCGAAGTCAAGGCCGGCAAGGACGCTGTCGGGCGCGGTCACGCGACGATGACACGCGGCGCAGGCGTACCGGTGACGGTCCGCGCGTGAACAGAGGACGAACAGGCACGCCACGACTCATGACGCTCGGGCGCGAATGCGGTGCATCGGACATCGCTGTCCCGCGGAGGCGCCGGGCCGTGGCGCAGGTGCCGACCCGCGCCGGACGGCCGTGGCCGTACGGTCACCACCGGCGGGCGTTCGAGATCATGACGCCCGTCCCGATCTCCGCGGCCCGGACCTGCTCCAGGAAGTGCGTCAAGCCCTGCTCGCACCGGATCATCCGGTCGAACCCCCGGCTCGAGACGATCACCGGCTCGCCGTCACGGGTCAGCTGCCACGCCCACTCCTTCGTGCCGAGCCGCCGCACCGCGGCGTCGAGATCATCGATGACGGACTGCAGGTCCTTGATGCCCACCCGGCACGACTCGACGTCCCGGTAACTCTCGACGCCGCGACCGGTCTCGCGATTGTTCGCGCTGAGCAACCGCCACCGAACGGGCGACCGGTCGGTGCGCGAGAACAACTGGATGTGTCCGCGGGCGGTGGTCGGCGGGATCACTGCCCTGCCACCGACGAGATCGATGGGGCTTGGATCGTCTCGAGCGTCGGGATCGTCGATCCGACGGTGTGCCGGCTTGCGAAGAAGAACCGCACGACGCTGGCATGGGGGTCTGCTACCCGCAAGCCGTCGACGAACAGCGCCAACGTGCGCACACAGTCGACGCGGCGCGGGAACGGGTGCGCACACTGGGCCCGCGGCTCACCGTCGAGCGAGACGGTCCACGTCCATCGGCCGCGCCCGTCGCTGGTCAGCAGAGTCGTCGCGTCGTCGACGCGGTCGACCAGTTCGGTCGCCATCGAGCGGCAGGCGGCCTCGCCGAGCACCGTGCGGATGGAGCGGCCGAGGACCCGGTTGTTGGCCGCCACCAGCCGCCACCAGATCCGATGGTCGGGTTCCACACCATCGTCGCCGTTCCCGGGCCCGTCCGCGATGAAGACGAAACGCGCGCCAGCCATCCTGCTCCCCCCGGCGGACCTGAGCCGCGACCGCGGGCAGCATCGCCCAGCACGGGGTGCGATCGCCTTAAGGGCAGGTGAACGATGAACGCGTTCTCAACGCCGACTCGATCGGAATCGGACATCGCATGGCAGAGTTCGCGTCTGGCGCGTCAGTCGTCGCGTGTCAACAACGTCGGCTTGGGCTCGAGGTGCGCCAGCCCGTTCCATCCGAGGTTCACCAGGTGGGCGGCGACCTCTTCACGCTTGGGCTTGCGCTCCTCGAGCCACCACTGGCCGGTGAGCGCGACCATGCCGACGAGCATCTGGGCGTACATCGGGGCGAGCTTGGTCGAAATCCCGCGCGACGCGAACTCGCGGCTCATGATGTGCTCGACCTGGCTGGCGATGTCGTTGAGCAGCGACGAGAACGTCCCGCCCCCCGACCCGGCGACCGGGGAGTCGCGGGACAGGATGCGGAACCCGTCGGTCTGTTCCTCGATGTAGGTGAGCAACGCCAGCGCGGCCCGCTCGACGAGCTTGCGGGGATGCCCTTCGGACAATGCCGCGGTGAGGCGCTCGAGCAGGTCGCTCATCTCGCGGTCGACGACGACGGCGTACAGGCCTTCCTTGCCGCCGAAATGTTCGTAGACCACCGGCTTGCTCACGCCGGCACGGGCTGCGATCTCCTCGATCGAGGTCGCCTCGAAGCCTCGCTGCGCGAACAGCGAGCGCCCGACGTCCAGCAGCTGTTCGCGCCGTTCCCGTCCGGTCATCCGGACCCTGGGACGCCCTCCGGATTCGCTCATCCCGGCCATCGTTCCACGAACGCGGCGAAGGCGTGCGTCAGCTCCTGCTGGGCGCCGGCACGGGTGGCGAGCCGGCCCCGGGCACGGACGAGCCCGCGGGCGCCGTGCCGGCCGGCGATGTCGAGGGCGTCGGGGACGTAGGGGACGCGCTGCTCGGCTGATTCGTCGATGCGGGATCGACCGGCTGCGATGTCGCCGCAGGTGACGTCGGGGTCGCCGTCGGGGGCGGTGCCGGGGTGGCTGTGGCGCCCCCGGTGGCCGCCGGCGTCGCTGCGGAAGGGGACTGCTGCACGCCGAGCAGAGCGCCCGGATTCACCGGTGGCGTGTCGGACCGGCCGGTGGGCAGCGTGCCGGCCGGCGGCGTGGGCACCGCGATGCCGCCGAAGTCGCGGGCGTATGTCGATTCGATCGACAGGACGAGGCGGAGGTACTCGTCCGAGTCGTTGTACGCACGGACCGCCCGCACCTGGGCGCTGATCGTGCTCAGGTCACCCTGCCCGGCACAGAGGTAGCGCGCCGCCGACGCCGCGGCATCGATGATGTTGAACGGGTCGGCGCGATGATCGCCGTTCGCATCCACGCCGAAGGCCTGCCACGTGGTCGGGATGAACTGCATCGGCCCGACGGCGCGGTCGTACACCCGGTCCCCGTCGAGCGTGCCCCGATCGGAGTCATGCACCAGCGTGGTGCCGTGCCCGTCCAGCGCGGGACCGACGATGCGGCGGGTGGTCGAGCCGTCGCGGCGCAGCGACGAGCCGCCGAAGCGACCGTGATCCGATTCGACCCGCCCGATCGCCGCCACGAGGGGCCACGGCAGCCGGCAGCCCGGGTCGGCCAGCCGCTCGATGGCCCCGGCGGCCTGGTAGGCCTCCAGCGCCACGGTCGGGATCCCGTCGCCGGCGAGGGTCGTCACGGTGGGCGACGCCGGGGTGGTCCGCTTCGGCGCCGACGGCGTGGCCACCGACTCGGACGGCGGCACCCAGACGTACGGAGGCGGGACGACGTGCTCGCCGGCACCGATGAGATTGAGCAGGCTCGGTGCGTCGATGGTTGCGAGCACGGTACGTGCCGTGCCGCGACCGGTCGCCAGGCTGCTCGCGACCAGGGCGACGACGGCGAGGGTGACCCCGGCGATCCTGACGGGCGCGGAACGGTAGACCCGCGTGACGAGCGGCGGACCCGCGTAGCGCGCCGGCCGGGACGGACGGTGCCGGCCGGACGGACGCCGGGACGCACCGTTCGGACTCACCAATTCACGCCTTCGGTCACGGGGCGGAGGACGGCGCCAGAATAGGTTTCGGCCTACGTGCGTGCGACGGGGTCGACGCGACGTTCGTCCGCTGTTCAGCCGCCGTTGCACCGCGCCGCCCGGATCGTCGCGGTTGATGACGGTTGTCCGGTCACGGCGGCAAGCACCGCGCCTGGACGATGATGGAGCCATGACGACGAGGTCACCGGCCGAGCCGGTCACATACAGCAGCTACCTGCGACTCGACGAGCTGTTGTCCTGCCAGTCGCCGGCGACCGACCACCACGACGAGCTGCTGTTCGTCGTCATCCACCAGGTCTACGAGCTGTGGTTCAAGCAGATCCTGCACGAGGCGGCGCTGCTGCAACGCCGTCTGGAGGAGGGCAACGGGCCCGGCGCCCTGCACACCGGGCGGCGCATTGCCAAGATCCTCAAGACGATCGTGGGGCAGCTCGACGTCCTCGAGACGATGACCCCGCGGCAGTTCCACGCGTTCCGTCCCGAGCTCGGGACGTCGAGCGGGTTCCAGTCCAACCAGTTCCGTGAGCTCGAGGCAGTGCTCGGGCGGCGCGACTTCACCGAGCCCACGGCCGACCCGCGCCTGGACGCCGCGCTGCACCGCCGCCCGGTCTTCGCCTCGCTGCTGCGCTACCTCGTCGCGTGCGGGTGGCCCGTGCCCCGCGAGATCCTCGACCGCGACCCGCACCTGCCTTGGACGGGCGACGACACCGTGCAGGCGCTGCTGCGGGAGGTCTACCGCGACGACACCTCGCAGGCCGCCGAGGTGTGCGAGGCGCTGGTCGACATCGACGAGGGCGTGCAGGAGTGGCGCTACCGCCACGTGAAGATGGTCGAGCGCATCATCGGGGCCAAGATCGGCACCGGCGGCTCGGCCGGTGCCGAGTACCTGCGCGCGACGCTGTTCCGCCCGTCGTTCCCCGATCTCTGGGCGGTGCGCGGTGCCTGAGCCGGCCCGGTCGGCCGCCGAGGCGCGCGCGGCCGACGCCGCGGACCCGCTCGCCTTCACCCGCAGTCGCTTCGCCTTGCCCCCGGGCGTCGTCTACCTCGATGGCAACTCGCTCGGGGCGCTGCCCGCGCACGTCCCCGCCGTGGTCGCCGACGCCGTCACCCGGCAATGGGGCACCGATCTCATCGCGTCGTGGAACGAACCGAACGACTGGTGGGGCCTGCCCGCGCGCGTCGGCGACCGCATCGGGCGACTGGTCGGCGCCGGCCCGGGCCAGGTGACCTGCGGCGACTCGACGACGGTCCAGCTGTTCCAGGCCCTCGCCGCCCTCGCGCGCCTGGCGTCCGGGCGGCGCACGATCGTCACCGACGGCGACAACTTCCCCACCGACCAGTACGTGGCCGAGTCAGTGGCGCGCCTGCTCGGCATGCGACTCGTGCGGGTCTCGCCGTCCCGGCTCGACGACGTTCTGGACGACGACACCGCGGTCGTCGCGTTCAGTGCGCTCGACTATCGAACCGGTGAGCTGTGGGACGCGCCCGCGATCACCGCCGCGGCGCACGCGAACGGCGCGTTGATGCTCTGGGACCTCAGCCACGTCGTCGGCGCCCTGCCCTTCGGCCTCGACTCGCTCGGGGCCGACGCCGCGGTGGGCTGCTCGTACAAGTACCTCAACGGTGGGCCCGGCGCACCGGCGTGGATCTACCTGCCGCACCGGCACCAGGCCGCAGCGGAGCTGCCGGTCACCGGCTGGCACGGACACGCCGCGCCGTTCGACCTCGAGCCGGTGTACGCCCCGGCGCCCGGCATCGCGCGGGCGCGGATCGGCACGCCGCCGGTGCTGTCGATGCTCGCGCTCGAGGCGGCACTGGATGTGTGGGACGGGGTGGATCTCGCCGTGGTGCGGACGAAGTCGCTGGCCCTGACCGATCTGGTGCTCGACTACACCGCGACGCACCTGGCCGGCTTCGGCGTCGAGGCGGTGACCCCGCGCGAGCCCGCGCGGCGCGGCTCGCAGGTGTCGCTGCGGATGCCGCGTGCCTACCAGGTGACGCGAGCGCTGGCGTCCCGGGGAGTCGTCGGGGACTTCCGGGCGCCCGACCTGGTGCGGCTCGGGTTCACCCCGCTCTACCTGAGCTACGCAGAGGTCTGGGCGGCGATGGAGACGCTGCGCGAGGTGCTCGCGGGGCGGGCCTACGACGACCCGAGGTTCGCGCGCGCCGCGGCCACGCCCGTCACCTGACGGGCGGGGCTCAGCCGTCGACGCGGCGCAGCTTGGCGAGCCGTTCGGGCTTCGGCCAGCGCACGTCCGTGGCCCAGCCGAGCTTCTCGAACAGCCAGATCACGCGGGCCGCCTCGTCGATCTGCCCGCGTAGCACCCCGTGCCGGGCGGCCGTCGGGTCGGCGTGGTGCATGTTGTGCCAGCTCTCGCCGAAGCTCAGGATCGCGAGCGGCCAGAAGTTGGTGCTCTTGTCGCGAGCCACGAACGGCTTCTCGCCGATGGTGTGACAGATCGAGTTGATCGACCACGTGACGTGGTGCAGGACGAACACCCGGACGAGCGAGGCCCAGAAGAACGCCGACAGCGCGCCCGTCCACGACCAGGTGATCAGCCCACCCAGCACGGGCGGCAGGAACATCGACACCAGGACCCACGCCGGGAACAGCCGGTCGACGCGCTCGATGTCGCGGTCGTGCATCAGGTCGGGGGCGAACTTCTCGCGGTTGGTGTGCTCGACGTCGAACATCCAGCCGAGGTGCGCGAAGCCGAGCCCCTTGATCAGCGCCGGGACCGTCTCGCCGTAGCGCCACGGCGAGTGCGGGTCGCCCTCGCGGTCGCTGAACGCGTGGTGCCGGCGGTGGTCGGCCACCCAGCGGATGACCGGGCCCTCGACGGCGAGGCTGCCCGCGACGGCGAGCGCGATGCGCAGCGGCCGGTTGGCCTTGAACGAACTGTGCGTGAAGTAGCGGTGGTAGCCGACGGTGATGCCGAGCCCCGACACGATGTAGAAGGCCAGGGACAGAGCGACGTCCGTCCAGCCCAGTCCCCACCCCCACGCGACCGGGACGGCGGCGGCGAAGGCCAGGAACGGCACGATCACGAAGGTGTAGAGCAGGAACTGTTCACCGTGCTTCTTCTCGCCCTCGAAAACGGGCTTCGGAGCGGAGGCGCGACGTTCGTCCAGCAAAGTCATCAGGTCGGTCTTCCTCGTGCAGCCGGGAGCCTGTCGGCCTGGTTACGCCAGCGTAACTTACGTCGTCGTAGCCGCAAGGCGGCTCGGCGCGTTTCGGCGCGGCGGATAGGCTGGCATCCCCGACAGTGGGGGGTGGGGTAATCGGCAGCCCGCCGGCCTTTGGAGCCGTGCAGTCTCGGTTCGAGTCCGAGCCCCCCAGCACCGACCGGCACGTCGCACACGAAAGGGTCCGCCCGTTGTGACCGAGCCCGCCGCCACCGCGCCGGTCGCGGTCGTCGTCCTCGCCGCGGGTGAGGGCACCCGCATGCGCTCGACCACCCCCAAGGTGCTGCACGGCTTCGCCGGGCGCAGCCTGCTCGGGCACGTCCTCGCCGCCGCGGAGCCACTCGGCGCAACGTCGACGGTGGTGGTCGTCGGGCACGCCCGCGCGGCGGTCACCGAACACCTCGCCGCGATCGCACCGGCCGCCGTCACCGCCGTCCAGGAGGAGCAGAACGGCACCGGTCACGCGGTGCGCATCGCCCTCGCCCAACTGCCGGCGCAGGCGGGCGGGACCGTTCTCGTGCTGCCCGCAGACACCCCGCTGTTACGGGCCGCGACCCTCGCGGACCTGGTCGCCGCCCACCGCGCCGAGGGTGCCGCGGCGACGATGCTGACCAGCCTGGTCGGCGACCCGGACGGCTACGGGCGGGTCATCCGCCGGGCCGACGGCGGTGTCGAGCGCGTCGTCGAGCACAAGGACGCCCGCCCCGACGAGCTCGCCGTCGCCGAGATCGCCGCCGGCGTCTACGCGTTCGACGCCGCGCTCCTGCGCGACGCGATCGGCCGGCTCTCGACCGACAACGCCCAGGGCGAGGAGTACCTGCCCGACGCGATCGCCGTCCTGCGCGGCGACGGGCACACGATCGCCGCCGTCCCGGCGGACGAGCGAGAGGTCGCAGGCGTCAACGACCGCGTGCAGCTCGCGGCGGCGCACCGTGCGTACAACCACCGCCTGCTCGAGGCACACATGCGCGCCGGGGTCACCGTGATCGACCCCGCGACGACGTGGGTGGACGCGACGGTCACCCTCGAACGCGACGCCGTCCTGCGGCCCTCCGTCGAGCTGCACGGCCGGACGACCGTCGGCGAGGGGGCCGACATCGGGCCGCAGACCACGCTCACCGACACCCGGGTCGGCGCCCGCAGCCGGCTCGAGCGGGTGGTCGCCGTGGACGCGAGCGTCGGTGCCGACGTCACGGCGGGCCCGTTCGCCTACCTGCGTCCGGGCACCGCCCTCGCCGACGGTGTGCACATCGGCACCTACGTCGAGATCAAGAACAGCGAGATCGGGACGGGCTCCAAGGTGCCGCACCTCTCTTATGTCGGCGACGCCACCGTCGGCGAGCACAGCAACATCGGCGCGGCGACCGTGTTCGTCAACTACGACGGCGTCGAGAAGCACCGCAGCGTCATCGGCAGCCACGCCCGCACCGGTGCCGACAACATGTTCGTCGCCCCGGTCACGGTCGGTGACGGCGCGTACACGGCCGCCGGATCGGTCATCACCGAGGACGTGCCACCCGGGGCGATGGCAGTGGCGCGCGCGAAGCAACGCAACGTGGAAGGCTGGGTGGCGAGACGGCGCCCCGGCACTGCTGCCGATCACGCTGCCCGATCCGCTCTCGAGGCCGAGGAACAGAGCTGATGTCGACTTTGCAGGTGGCGGGCCGCAAGAGCCTGATGCTGCTGTCCGGACGTGCCTACCCCGCGCTGGCCGACGAGATCGCCGATCAGCTCGGCATCACGGTCACCTCGACCACGGCCCGTGACTTCGCCAACGGCGAGACGTTCATCAAACCCGACGAGTCCGTACGCGGCACCGACGCCTTCGTCGTGCAGAGCTTCACGACGCCGATCAACCAGCACGTCATGGAGACGCTGATCCTGGTCGACGCGCTCAAACGCGCGTCCGCCAAGCGCATCACCGTGGTGGCGCCCTTCTATCCGTACGCGCGGCAGGACAAGAAGCACCGCGGTCGCGAGCCGATCTCGGCCCGCCTGATCGCCGATCTGTTCAAGACCGCGGGCGCCGACCGCATCATGGCCATCGACCTGCACACGGCGCAGATCCAGGGCTTCTTCGACGGACCGGTCGACCACCTGTTCGCGCTGCCGCTGCTGGCCGAACACGTCCGGGGCCGCTACCCGGTCGACGACCTGGTCGTCGTCTCGCCCGACACCGGGCGGGTACGGGTCGCCGAGCAGTGGGCCGACTCCCTCGGGGGCCGCGAGATCGCGTTCGTGCACAAGACCCGCGACATCGACCGCGCGAACGAGGTGGTGGCCAACCGGGTCGTCGGCGACGTCGAGGGCAAGGTCTGCCTCCTGATCGACGACATGATCGACACCGGCAACTCGATCAGCAAGGCCGCCGAGTTGCTGTTCCTGCACGGCGCCACCGAGGTCGTCATCGCGGCGACGCACGGCATCTTCTCCGCCCCGGCCACCGACCTGCTCAAGAACAGCCGGGTCACCGAGGTGGTCGTCACCAACACGCTGCCGATCCCCGCCGAGAAGCAGTTCGACAAGCTCACCGTGCTCTCGGTGGCACCGCTGCTCGCCAAGGCGATCCGCGAGGTGTTCGAGGACGGCAGCGTCACCAGCCTCTTCGACGGCCGCTCCTGACCCTTCGCCCCTCCCCATGATCAAGAGATCTCCTGCGTCGAACATCGACGCAGGAGATCTGTTGATCAACAGGTCATGGTGGGTGGGTGGCCGGCGTACGGATGCAGCTCCGTCAGTGCGGACGCGCCGCCGCGACCGCGGCGAACTGGCCGACCGTCAACGTCTCGCCGCGAGCTCCCGGGTCGATGCCGGCCGCCCGCAGCGCCGCCTCGGCGGCACCGGCACCACCGGCCCAGCCCGCCAGCGCCGCGCGCAAAGTCTTGCGGCGCTGGGCGAAAGCCGCGTCGACGACGGCGAACACGTCGGCCCGCCGCACGCCGAGCGCCACCGCCGGCGGCTCGCGGCGCTCGAGCCGGACGAGCCCGGAGTCGACGTTCGGCACCGGCCAGAAGACCCCGCGCGGGACCGCCCCGGCGCGCGTCGCGTCGGCGTACCAGGCGGTCTTGACGCTCGGCACGCCGTAGACCTTCGAGCCCGGGCCGGCGGCGAGGCGGTCGGCCACCTCGGCCTGCACGAGGACGAGTCCCCGGCGCAGCGAGGGAAGCAGTTCCAGCAGGTGCAGCAGCACGGGCACCGCAACGTTGTACGGCAGGTTCGCCACGAGCGCCGTCGGTGGCTCGCCGGGCAGCGAGGTGAGCCGCAGCGCGTCGGCCCGCACGACGTCCAGCCGCGCGGCCGGCACGCGGGCGGCGACGGTGGCGGGCAGCCGCCCGGCGAGCACGGGATCGATCTCGACCGCGGTCACCGGATGGCCCGCGGCCAGCAGGCCGAGGGTCAGCGAGCCGAGGCCCGGGCCGATCTCGAGGACCCGCTCGCCTGCGTCCAGCCCGGCGGTTCGGACGATGCGACGGATCGTGTTCGCGTCGTGGACGAAGTTCTGCCCCAGCGTCTTCGTGGGGCGCAGCCCGAGGTCGGCCGCCAGTGCCCGGATCTCGGCGGGCCCGAGCAGGACGCCGGCGTCGGTCAGTACCAGCCCTGCTGCTGCCAGAGCGACCAGGCGCCGCACGGCGTGCCGTAGCGGCTCGCGATGTAGCCCAGGCCCCAGGTGATCTGCACCTTGGCATCCGTCTGCCAACCCGGACCCATCTTCGAGCCGGGCAGCGCCTGCGGGATGCCGTACGCACCGCTCGGGTTGGCGGCGTTCACCCGCCAGCCGCTCTCGTGGTTCCACATGGTGACCAGGCAATTGAACTGGTCGGTGCCCCAGCCACGCGCGGCGACCATCGACCGGGCCATGTCCTGTGCCGAGCCCGGTGTCACGACGGCGGTCGGTGCTGCCGTGGAGCTGCCGACGGAATTCGAGCTGGTCTGACCGGTGCCCACATGGACGATCTGGGGCACCGGGGGCCGGACCACGGTCGTCTTGATCAGGGTCTTGCCGGCCACCTTGCCGTCGACGTAGACCAGCGCGTACAGCAGCTGGGCCACACCGTTGCGACCCGCCTGCACGACCTGCGTCGTTCCGGTCGGCAGGGTCGAGGTCGGCACGCGGTTCGTGGGGTACGGCAGCGTCTTCGTGGCGGTCACCCGGCCGGAGCCGATGCGCTGGACGACCACCTTGGCGCCGC
>JAVHVN010000177.1:0-7151 GCA_032160545.1 Pseudonocardiales bacterium
CGGCGTACGGGTGGCGCTCGTGTACCGGAAGTTGGTTGCAGTGCTCGACAGTGCGCTTGATCTCGTCGATGTCGACGATGTCGACCTGCGGGTCGATGCCCTGGCTGAACAGGTTGAGCGCCAGCGTGACCAGGTCGACGTTTCCGGTGCGCTCGCCGTTGCCGAAGAGGCAGCCCTCGACCCGGTCCGCGCCGGCCAGCACTGCCAGCTCGGCGTCGGCCGTGGCCGTCCCTCGGTCGTTGTGGGTGTGCACCGACAGGCAGACGTAGTCGCGGCGGGAGAGGTGCCCCGACATCCACTCGATCTGGTCGGCGTAGACGTTCGGCGTCGAGCGTTCGACGGTGCACGGCAGGTTGAGCACGATCTCGCGGTCGGCGTCGGGCTGCCACGCGTCCATCACCGCCTCGCAGATCTCGAGGGAGAAGTCGAGTTCGGTGTCCATGAAGATCTCGGGGGAGTACTCGAACCCGAAGTCGGTGCCGGGCAGATAGATCTCGGCGAACTTCATGATCGACCGCGTGCTGTCGACCGCGATGGCGCGGCACTCGGCGCGCCCGTCGCCCGGGAAGCCGAAGACCACCTTGCGGAAGACCGGCGCGGCGGCGTTGTACATGTGCACGGTCGCCTGATTGGCACCGGCCAGTGACTGGACCGTCCGCTCCACGAGTTCCTCGCGCGCCTGGGTCAGCACCGAGATGCGGACGTCATCGGGGACCTTGCCGCCCTCGATCAGGCCGCGGACGAAGTCGAAGTCGGTCTGGCTCGCCGCGGGGAAACCGACCTCGATCTCCTTGTAGCCCATCCGGACGAGCAGGTCGAACATCGCGTTCTTGCGAGCGGCGTTCATCGGGTCGATCAGCGCCTGGTTGCCGTCGCGCAGGTCGGTCGACAGCCAGCGCGGCGCGGTGGTGATGCTGCGCGAGGGCCACTGCCGGCCGGGCAGGTCGACCGCGGGAAACGGGCGGTATCGGTGGCAGGGCATGCCCGAAGGCTGCTGCGGGAAAGGCTTGCTCATGATCTGGCTGCTCCTGGGATGACGAACCGGTGGAGGTTCCGGTCGGCGCAGCACACGGCCCGCGACGAGGGGCCGACCGGATTGGCTACCGGGCCTCGCCGCGGCCGCGAAGAAGCAGCGCGCGCGTCATGATGCCGCGAGTCTAACCGACCGCAGGTGCGGCGGTGCAGCTGCCAGGACATCGCGACCTGGCCCTGGCAATCGTTCGGGCGCACGGTGGTGCTGATGTGGCAGTCGACCGGCGACCGGCTGCACCAGGTGCAGTGGGGTCTCGAACTCGTCACCGCCCCGCTGCTCGTACTCGGCGTGGTGCTGCTCGTCCGTGCCGGGCTGCTCGCCGAAGCCATCTACGTCGGGTCGGCGAGCGCCGCGCTGCTGACGAGCACGACCTACCTCTCCCTTCCCCGCTCGACACTGACGGCGCTCCCGCTGTTCCTGCTCGGCGCCCGAGCCCTGGCCCGCCCGGGTCGCCGCGTCGCCGTCGTCCTGACGGCGGCCGGCTGCCTAGCCGGGACGGTGGCGACTGCGTGGTGGCACCTCTACGGTGAGCAGGTCGGCTGAGAGTTTCGAAATCCGTCGTATGACGTTCCTGTTACCGGCGCTATCCGTTGCATTACAGGGTTCTCACGCGCTGATCCGTTGTGAGCCGTCGCCTCCCGGTGTACGTTCCAGGGACTGCGCCCGGCGACCACACGGAGTGTGCAACGTGACGCGTTCGGTCCGGAACTTCGTCGACGGAAAGCTGGTCGACGCGGCCGACGGCCGGCGTACCGAACTGATCGATCCGTCCACCGGCGAGGTGTTCGGCTCGGCGCCACTGTCCGGTCCCGAGGACGTCGACGCCGCCTACCGCGCCGCGGCCGGCGCGTTCGAGACCTGGCGTGACACCACGCCCAGCGAACGGCAGCGGGCGCTGCTCAAGTTCGCCGATGCGATGGAGGCCCGCGGCGAGGAGATCATCGCGGCCGAGTGCGAGAACACCGGCAAGCCGATCGAGCTCACCCGCACCGAGGAGTTGCCTCCGGCCCTCGACCAGATCCGGTTCTTCGCCGGTGCCGCCCGCCTGCTCGAGGGGCGCAGTGCGGGCGAGTACATGACCGGGTTCACCAGCTACGTCCGCCGGGAGCCGGTCGGGGTCGTCGGCCAGGTCGCGCCGTGGAACTACCCGATGATGATGGCCGTCTGGAAGATCGCACCGGCCCTCGCAGCGGGCAACTGCGTCGTGCTCAAGCCGAGCGACACCACCCCGGTCTCGTCCGCGCTGATGGCCGAGATCGCCGCCGAGTTCCTTCCGCCCGGAGTGTTCAACGTCGTCTGCGGCGACCGCGACACCGGCCGGGCAGTCGTCTCGCACCGGACGCCCGCGATGGTCTCGATCACCGGCTCCACCCGCGCCGGCTACGAGGTCGCCGAGGCGGCGGCGAAGGATCTCAAGCGCACCCATCTCGAGCTCGGCGGCAAGGCGCCGGTCGTGGTGTTCGACGACGCCGACATCGAGAACGCCGCGGAGAACATCGCGATCGCCGGGTACTTCAACGCCGGGCAGGACTGCACGGCTGCGACCCGGGTGCTGGTTGCCCCCCGTATCGCGAGCGACTTCGCCGAGGCGCTCGCCGGGCAGGCCCGCGCCACGAAGGTCGGAGCTCCGGACGACCCGGACGTGCTCTACGGGCCGCTCAACAACGCCAACCAGCTGCAGCGCGTCGGCGGCGTCATCGACCGGTTGCCCGACCACGCACGAGTGCTCGCCGGTGGTGCCCGTCAGGGCGAGCGCGGCTACTTCTGGCAGCCGACGGTCGTCACCGACCTGCGCCAGGACGACGAGGCGATCCAGAACGAGATCTTCGGCCCGGTCATCACCGTGCAGCAGTTCACCGACGAGGACGAGGCGGTGCGCTGGGCCAACGACACCGAGTACGGCCTTGCGTCGTCGGTCTGGACGAAGGATCACGGCAGGGCGATGCGCATGACCCGGCGGCTCGACTTCGGGTGCGTGTGGGTGAACTGCCACATCCCGATCGTCGCCGAGATGCCGCACGGCGGGTTCAAGCACTCCGGCTACGGCAAGGACCTGTCCGTCTACGGGCTCGAGGACTACACGCGCATCAAGCACGTCATGCACAACATCGACTACTGACGAGTTCGCATGAATCCGTCTGTTGCGTGCCCGCCGGCCCTAGCCTGAGCCCATGAGTCACACCATCGCGGCTGAACTCGTCGGCAACGTGGCCACCGTGGTCGTCGAGGCCGGCGCATCGGTACACCCCACCGACACGCTCGTGATCCTCGAGTCGATGAAGATGGAGATCCCGGTGCTGGCCGAGGTGTTCGGTGTGGTCACGGAGCTGGCGGTGCACGCCGGCGATGTCGTGCGCGAGGGCGACGTCATCGCCGTCATCGAGGAGCACCCGTGAGCACGCTCGCGGCCGACCGCCCGGCCCCGGGCGACACCGGGGCACGGCCGCCGGTGCAGATCGAGCTGCGCGGCGTGCGCAAGACGTTCGGTTCGGTCGTCGCGGTCGACAACCTCGACCTGGACGTCCGCGACGGCGAGTTCTTCGCGATGCTCGGTCCGTCCGGTTCGGGCAAGACGACCGTGCTGCGCATGATCGCGGGCTTCGAGCGCCCGACCGCGGGACGGATCGGGCTCGGCGGCGTGGACGCGACGACTGTGCCGCCGTTCCGCCGCGACGTGAACACCGTCTTCCAGGACTACGCGCTGTTCCCGCACATGAACGTCGACGAGAACGTGGCCTACGGGCTGCGGGTGCGCAAGGTCCCGCGGGCCGAACGCGCGCGGCGCGTCGGTGAGGCGCTCGACATGGTCCGGCTGTCCGGGTTCGGCGCTCGCAGCCCGGCCGAGCTCTCCGGCGGCCAGCGCCAGCGGGTGGCGCTGGCGCGCGCGCTGGTCAACCGGCCGAAGGTGCTGCTCCTCGACGAGCCCCTCGGCGCGCTCGATCTCAAGCTGCGCGAGCAGATGCAACTCGAACTCAAGGCGATCCAGCGCGAGGTCGGCATCACCTTCGTCTTCGTCACCCACGACCAGGACGAGGCGCTGACCCTCTGCGACCGGCTCGCCGTGTTCAACGAGGGTCGCGTCGAGCAGCTCGGCACGCCGGTCGAGGTGTACGAGTCGCCAACGTCGCTGTTCGTCGCGGGCTTCGTCGGCACGTCCAACATCATCACCGGCGAGCTGGCCCGCACCCACTACGGCACCGACGCGACGTTCGCCGTCCGCCCCGAGAAGGTGCGGGTGCTCCCGCCGAACGCCCAGCCAGGCGACGACGAGGTCGCAGTGCCCGGCACCGTGCGCGAGATCGTCTACGCCGGTGCGGCCACGCGTGTCGTCGTCGAGGCTGCCGGCGCGCTGCTCGCGGCCGTCCTGCTCAACGTCACCGCCGACCCCGCGCCCCCACGGCGTGGCGACCCCGTACTCGTCACGTGGCACCGCGGTGCCGCCCGTCGGATCGCATGACCGGGCGCAGCCCGTCCCCCGCCCTCCTTATCGCCTAGAGAGCAAGGAGAAACCGATGATGAGAACGCGGTTCGGTGGCATCTCGACGGTGGTGGCGGCGCTCGCCGCACTGTCGCTGGCTGTCGCGTGCAGCAGTTCCTCGAATTCGTCCAAGCAGGGATCGGGCGGCGGATCGCAGCGTCAGGTGCCGAAGGTGGCCATGGCGAGCGCCGTCGGGGAGGGCGAGGGCCAGCTGAACATCATCGCGTGGGCCGGGTACGCCGAGAACGGGTCGAACGACCCGAAGGTCAACTGGGTCAAGCCGTTCCAGGACCAGACCGGCTGCAAGGTCAACGTCAAGGTCGGCAACACCTCCGACGAGATGCTGCAGCTGATGAAGACCGGCCAGTACGACGGCGTGTCCGCGTCCGGCGACGCGTCGCTGCGCCTGCTCTACGGCGGTGACGTCGCCCCGGTGAACACCGACCTGGTCCCCAACTACAAGACGGTGTCGGAGTTCTTGAAGAACAAGAACTGGAACTCGGTGAACGGCCAGATGTACGGCATCCCGCACGGCTGGGGCGCCAACCTGCTGATGTGGGACCCGGCCAGGGTCTCGGGCACGCTCGACTCGTGGTCGGCCGTCTTCGACCAGGCCGGTCAGTACAAGGGCAAGGTCACCGCGTACGACTCCCCGATCTACATCGCGGACGCCGCGCTGTACCTGATGAGCACCAAGCCCGACCTCGGCATCAAGGACCCGTACTCGCTGAAGAGCGCGCAGCTCGACGCGGCGGTGAACCTGCTGAAGCAGCAGCGCGCGGACGTGGGCGAGTACTGGGCCGACTACACCAAGGAGGTGCAGGCCTTCGAGTCCGGCACGTCGGTCGTGGGCACCACCTGGCAGGTCATCGCGAACACGATCAACGCCGACGGTAAGACGAAGGTGCAGACGGCGTTCCCCAAGGAGGGCGCGACCGGCTGGTCGGACACCTGGATGATCTCGTCCAAGGCCCAGCACCCGAACTGCATGTACAAGTGGATGGACTACATCATCTCGCCGAAGGTGAATGCGCAGGTCGCGGAGTACTTCGGTGAGGCACCGGCGCAGACGCTCGCCTGTGCGCAGACCACCGACAAGACGCACTGCGACACCTATCACGCGCTCGACGCCGCCTACGCCGCGAAGATCCACTACTGGGCGACGCCGCAGGTGCAGTGCCTGGACGGCAGCGGTTCCAACTGCACCGACTACTCGCAGTGGGTCGACAAGTGGCAGCAGATCAAGGGCTGACCACCGCCACCCCGGCCGGGCCCTCCGGTCCGTCCGTCCCCTCCGTACCGAGGGGGCCCGACCGGCGCGGTGCCCTCTCGGCGTTCTTCGCGCCCAAGCGCCGAACCCGGCTGGCGGCGCTGCTCAGCCTGCCGATGCTCTGGCTGGTCGTCGCCTACCTCGGCTCCATCGGCGTCCTGCTCGCCTCCGCCTTCTGGACGCGCGACTACTTCACCGGCAATGTCGTGCACCAGCTCTCGACGTCGAACCTGCACGCCGTCTACACCGAGTCGATCTATCGCACGGTCGCGCTGCGCACGCTCGGTGTGGCCGTGCTGGTGACCGTGATCGATGCGCTGATCGCGTTCCCGATGGCGTTCTACATGAGCAAGGTGGCGCACCACCGCACCCGCACCGTGCTCGTCATCGCAGTGCTGAGCCCGCTGTGGGCCAGCTATCTGGTGAAGGCCTACGCGTGGCGCACGCTGCTCGCGCCGAACGGGCCGCTGGCGTGGCTGACCGGCGGGCACACGCCCGGCTACGGGCTGACCGCCACCGTCATCACCCTGGCCTACCTCTGGCTGCCGTACATGGTGATCCCGGTGTTCGCGGGCTTCGAGCGGGTGCCGTGGTCGCTGCTCGAGGCGAGCGCCGACCTCGGCGCCGGAGCCGGCCGCACGATCCGCTCGGTGATCGTGCCGATGGTCTTCCCGGCGATCGCCGCCGGCTCCATCTTCACGTTCTCGCTCACCCTCGGCGACTACATCGCGGTGAGCATCGTCGGGGGCAAGACGCAGTTGCTCGCGAATCTCATCTACGGCCAGCTCGTCGTGGCGCAGAACCAGCCGCTCGCCGCAGCGCTCACCACGATCCCGCTCGCAGCGATCGTCCTGTACCTGCTGCTCATGCGGCGCACCGGAGCATTGGAGAACGTCTGATGCTGCTGTCGTCGCGGCTGCGCTGGCTGCTGCGGGTCGCAACGTGGGTCGGGCTCGCATTCCTCTACGTCCCGCTCGCCATCGTCGTGCTGAACGCGTTCAACAAGTCGCGGACGTTCGCGTTCCCCCCTACCGGCTACACGCTCAAGTGGTGGGACGCCGCAGCGCACAGCGACGGCGCGCGGACGGCACTGTGGACGTCGGTCAAGGCCGGGCTCGGCGCCACCGCGATCGCGCTCGTCCTCGGCACGATGGCGGCGTTCGCGGTCCAGCGCTACCGCTTCTTCGGCCGCAACACGGTGAGCTTCCTGGTGATCCTGCCGATCGCGCTGCCGGGCATCGTCACCGGCATCGCACTGAACGCGGCGTTGAACCAGACGGTCGGCAGCGCGAACTTCGGGCTCAAGACGGTGATCATCGGCCATGCCACGTTCTGCGTCGTGATCGTCTACAACAACGTGCAGGCCCGGC
>JAVHVN010000192.1:0-14395 GCA_032160545.1 Pseudonocardiales bacterium
AGGTGAGCGGCTCAGGCGTCGCGGTGCTTGATGAGAACGAAGGCGGCGATGATGGGTGCAAGGGCGTAAAGGCAGAGGACGCCGAGGCCAGTCCATGGCGGAAGGGAGTCCTTGGTCGGCAGCACGGTGAGGATCTGGCTGCCAGCGTTCGCCGGCAGGTACTCGATGACGTCGTTGCGCCAGTTCGTGGGTAGCAGGTCCGCGATCGCGGTCAGCGCGAAGAGGATGCCGAAGAAGGCCGAGAGCGCGCCCGCAGTGTGGCGGATCAGCGCGCCGAGGCCAAAACCCAGCATTCCGACGGCCGTCAGATACAACCCCCCGCCGATGACCGCACGCAGCACTCCGGGATCGGCCAACGACGCACCGGCGCGGGCCCGGTGCAGAACCGCTTGTCCGATTCCGAAGGTCAGGAAACTCGTGAGTTCGGAGATGGCGACCGTGCACGCGGCGAACACAGCGGCCTTTGCGGCGAGCATCGCGCGGCGTTGGGGCACCGCACCCAGGGTCGCGCGGATCATGCCGGTGCCGTACTCGGAGCTGATGACGAGCACACCCAACGCGCCGATGGCGACCTGCGCGAGGTAGATGCCGTTGAGACTCGTCAGCGTGGCGTCGAAACCGTCCGAACGCAGCGGATGTGCGGTGAGGTCGCGCTGCCAACGGATGCTCAGACCGATACCCAGCCCGGTCGTCGCAAGAACCGCCACGATCCCCGTCCAGTAGGTGGAGCGGACGGAGCGCAACTTGGTCCACTCCGAACGAATCAGGTTGCCGGCCCCGATGGTCGGGCGGCGGGTGATGGTCACGGTCATCTCAGGCCACCTCGGCGTGGAAGTCGACGCTGTCGCGCGTGAGCGACATGAAGGCGCTCTCCAGCGACGCCTCGACCGGCGTCAGCTCGTGCAGGGCGATCGAGTGGTGGGCGGCGAGATCACCGATCTCCGCGGGGGTGAGGCCATGGACCTGCAACCGATCCGATTCCGGCGCACGCTCGATGTCCGCGCCGGCGCCGGTGAGAATCGCGGCCAGCTGTGCCGCACTCGGGGACGCGACCGAGACCTCGGCTCTCGACCCACGGCGGATGATCTCGGCGACGCTCGCGTCGGCGATGAGGCGACCCTGCCCGATCACGATGAGGTGGTCCGCGGTCAGTTCCATTTCGCTCATGAGATGGCTCGAGACGAAGACCGTCCGACCCTCTGCGGCGAGGCTGCGCAACAGCGTGCGGATCCACAGGATGCCCTCGGGATCGAGCCCGTTGACCGGCTCGTCGCACAGGATTACCGGCGGATCGCCGAGCAGCGCGGCCGCGAGTCCGAGTCGCTGGGCCATTCCGAGCGAGAAACCCTTCGTTCGTCGCCGGGCGACCGATTCCAGGCCGACCAGTTCGAGCACTTCGTGCACGCGCCTCCGCCCGATGCCGTTGCTTTGTGCGAGGCACAGCAGATGGTCGACGGCCCGCCGCCCGCCGTGCGTGGCTCGCGTCTCGAGAACGGTGCCGACCTCGAACAGCGGCCGCCTGATCGAGGCGAACGGCCTACCTGCTATTCGTGCGATACCCGAAGTCGGCACGTCCAGCCCGACGATCATGCGCATGGTGGTGGACTTGCCGGCACCGTTGGGTCCGAGAAAACCCGTCACGCGGCCCGGTTGGATTCTGAAGCTGAGATCGTCGACCGCTCGGGTCGACCCGTAGTGCTTGCTCAGCTGGCTGACTTCGATCATGAGCGCCACCCTGCTGCACCCGCGGCCGAAGCGCCTCAGTGGTCCCCCTGACATCACCCTGAACTTCACCGAGCGAGCAGAGGTCCGCCGCCCAGTCTTGACTGAATCCAGACTATGGCGCCAGACTGCCTTCGTGCCCACGACGCCAGACCTCCAGCGCACCTTGCGTGCAGCAGGTCTTCGGGTCACCCGTCCCCGTATGTCGGTACTCGGCGCGGTGTACGCCCACCCGCACGCCGACACCGACAAGCTCATCGGCCTGGCGCGGCAAGATATTGGCGAGGTCTCTCGCCAGGCCGTGTACAACGTCCTGCACACCTTGACGTCCGCGGGTCTGGTCCGTCGCATCGAGCCGGCCGGCTCCGTTGCCCGGTACGAGTCACGGGTGGGCGACAACCACCACCATCTCGTGTGCCGGTCCTGCGGCGCCATCACGGACGTCGACTGTGCGGTGGGCGAAACGCCGTGCCTGACCGCCTCGGACGATCACGGCTACGCGGTCGACGAGGCCGAGGTGGTCTATTGGGGCGTGTGCTTCGACTGCTCCGCCTTGCCCCATCGCAGCGAACCACCCGGCACCCACAGCACCGACAACGCCGAGAACACCCATCGCCTAACCCGGAAGGACCCTCGTGTCTGAGAGCGAAAACCCAGCCATACCGTCCCCGACGCCCAAGACGACCAGGCCGAGGACGAACGAGGACTGGTGGCCGAACCAGCTCAACCTGCGCGTCCTGCACCAGCACGGCCCTCAAAGCAACCCGATGGGTGCGGACTTCGACTACGCCGAGCAGTTCAAGAACCTTGACGTGGCGGCGCTGAAGAAGGACATCTTCGACGTGATGACCACGTCGCAGGAGTGGTGGCCCGCCGACTACGGGCACTATGGCCCGCTGTTCATCCGAATGAGCTGGCACGCTGCCGGCACCTACCGCATCGCAGACGGGCGCGGCGGTGGCGGCCAGGGCGCGCAGCGTTTCGCCCCACTCAACAGCTGGCCGGACAACGCCAACCTCGACAAGGCACGCCGGCTGCTGTGGCCCGTCAAGCAGAAGTACGGCAACAAGATCTCGTGGGCCGACCTTCTGGTCTTCGCCGGCAACTGTGCCCTCGACTCGATGGGGTTCAGGACGTTCGGCTTCGGGTTCGGCCGCCCGGACGTGTGGGAGCCCGAAGAGATCTTCTGGGGACCTGAGGACACCTGGCTCGGCGACGCGCGCTACAGCGGTGAGCGCGAGCTGTCCGGACCGCTCGGCGCGGTGCAGATGGGCCTGATCTACGTCAACCCGGAGGGCCCGAACGGCAATCCCGACCCACTGGCCGCCGCCCGCGACATCCGAGAGACGTTCGCCCGAATGGCGATGAACGACGAGGAGACGGTCGCGCTGATCGTGGGCGGCCACTCCTTCGGCAAGACCCACGGGGCCGGCAACCCCGACCTCGTCGGCCCCGAGCCCGAGGCCGCCCCGCTCGAGGAGCAGGGCCTCGGCTGGCGCAACGCGTACGGCAGCGGCAAGGCCGGCGACGCGATCACCAGTGGCCTCGAAGGCGCCTGGACGACGACGCCGACCCGGTGGAGCAACGGATTCCTCGACAACCTCTACAACTACGACTGGGAGCTGGCGACCAGTCCGGCCGGCGCGAAGCAGTGGAAGCCCAAGAACTCGGAGGCCCAGGGCACCGTGCCCGACGCCCATGACCCGGCCAAACGACACGCCCCGACGATGCTGACGACCGACCTCGCGCTCAAGGTCGACCCGATCTACGGCGAGATCACCAAGCGCTTCCACGAGAACCCCGACCAGGTGGCCGACGCGTTCGCCAAGGCGTGGTTCAAGCTGCTGCACCGCGACATGGGCCCGCGCTCGCGCTACCTCGGCCCGTGGATCCCCGAGCCGCAGCTGTGGCAGGACCCGGTGCCCGACGTCGACCACGACCTGGTCAGCGACGCCGACGTTGCGGCGCTCAAGGCCAAGCTGCTGGACTCCGGGCTGTCGATCTCGCAGCTGGTCACCACCGCGTGGGCCTCGGCCGCCAGCTTCCGTGGCACCGACAAGCGCGGCGGCGCCAACGGTGCCCGGATCCGGCTCGCGCCGCAGAAGGACTGGACGGTCAACAGCCCGGCCGAGCTCGCGACCGTGCTGCAGACCCTGGAGCGGGTGCAACAGGAGTTCAACAGCGCGCAGTCCGGCGGGACGCGGATCTCGCTCGCCGACCTGATCGTCCTGGGCGGCTGCGCGGCCGTCGAGCAGGCCGCGAAGAGCGCCGGGCACGGGATCACCGTGCCGTTCGCGCCGGGGCGCACGGATGCGTCGCAGGAGCAGACCGACGTCGAGACGTTCGCGGTGCTGGAGCCGGCGGCTGACGGGTTCCGCAACTACCTGCGCGCTGGGGAGAAGCTGTCGCCCGAGACGTTGATGCTCGACCGTGCCAACATGCTGACGCTGACGGCTCCGGAGATGACGGTGCTGGTCGGCGGTCTGCGAGTTCTCAAGGCGGGGCACTGCGAGCACGGCAGCTTCACCGACCGGCCCGAGACCCTGACCAGCGACTTCTTCGTGAACCTGCTCGCCACGAGTGCGCAGTGGACGGCCTCGGCGACGGACGAGAACGTCTACGAGCTGCGCGATGGCGCGGGCACGGTCACGCGCACCGCGACCGCCGTGGACCTCGTCTTCGGTTCGAACTCGCAGCTGCGCGCGATCGCCGAGGTGTACGCGAGCAGCGACTCGAGCGAGAAGTTCGTCCGCGACTTCGTCGCTGCGTGGAGCAAGGTCATGAACCTGGATCGGTTCGACCTTCGCTGATCCGCCGCTCGTCAGGGCGATCCGGCCGCGGGTGATGCGGCCGGATCGCCCTGGCTGTGCTGCGGTCCGGTCAGCTGACCGGCAGCACCTTCGTGTGCTCGACCTGTACTGCCTGCAGCGCGTTCGGATCGAGCCCGAGCAGCTTCAGGATCGTCGGGGCGATCTGCGTCGTCAGCACGGGACCACTGCCCACCGCACCGGCCTTGATCGTCGCGCCCGACACCACGAGCGGGACGTTGCGGTCGTCGGCCGCCGCCCCGCCGTGCTCCGCGATCTTGGCAACGCCGCCGGTGTAGACCACGCCATGCTGCGCGATCCCGACCAGGTCAGGAGCGTGGCTGTCGCCGACCGGAGCGCCGAACTGGGCGTCGGCCTGCGCTCCCGTGTAGACGGCAGTCAGACCCGAGGCGGTGACAGAGGTCGAGTACGTCCCCTTCGGGTCGTCGATCTTGTTGGCCGGCGCCGAGTGGTTCAGCAGGTAGGACTTCGCGAAGCCCTCTGCCGCCGGGCTGTGATCCGAGAGCCACACCAGCATGCCGTCGTCATCGACGGAGAAGGCCACGAGCGGCGCCGCGTTCGGGTGGTTCGCAGCCCACGCCGCGTCCATCGCCGAGATGATCGCTGCGTCGTCGACGCGGCGCAGCAGCGTGGGGTCGATCGGCGACTGCCCGTGCTTCGCCGACAGGATGATCGCGGTGCTGTTCGTCAGCCCCTTGTTGGCGATCTCGGCCTGCAGGCGCCCGACCTGGGTGTCGATGTAGTCCAGTGCTTGTGACAGCAGCGGCCCGGGCGTGCCGTCGGCGTTGTAGCCACCGTGCAGGCCGTCCGACACCGGCAGCTTCTCGGCCGTCGAGACGGTCTGGAAGTTCATGCCGAAGATCGCGGGTGCGCCGACAGCGCGGGTACGGGAGTGGTCGTAGCCGTCGATCTCGTTGATCAGCGCGGCGACCTTCGTGCTGTCGTACACCTGCGTGAGCGCGTTGTCGGTCGTCCAGTCGTCGCCCGCGTTGTCGGCGACACTGTTGATCTCGGGCGTGAAGAGGTCCTGGATGCCGGTTCCGGACGGCCCGTCGAGGATCTCGTAGGCGGGATGCTTGTCCGACCAGGCCGTCCGCAGGCCATGTGCGCGCGCGACGTTGAAGACGGTGTTCACCCGGATGTACTGGTGCGGGTAGACAGGCGTGCAGGTTGCGGGGTCGACCGGCAGCGCCGCCGGATCGAGCAGCGACTGCGGTGTCGGCGTCATCTTCAGGATCGCCTGGGTGATCGCGCTCGCCTGTGCCACGGTCTGCGCCTCGGTGTTCGTCGGCAGCGCCTGCAACGCCGGGTCCGTCAAGCCCTGTCCCGCGTCGAGCGTGATCGGGTTCTGCGAGCGGTCGGCAGCCTCCGTCCACGGCACCTCGGTGCCACCCGGCGTGGTCGTGCAGTCTTTCGTCCCCGGGGGCAGCAATTGGTGGTTGTAGGTGTCGTCGTAGTAGACCCCGGTCGTCCCGGCGCCGCCGCCGGTGAGTTGCGCGATCATCCCCGGGAACGAGTCGGACGGGAATGTCGTCTGCGCACTCGTGAACTCGGTACCGGCGTTCACCAGCGACGCGAGCGCCGAGTGCGGGTGCGCCGCGACGTAGCCGGCCAGATCACTCTGGTGCATTCCGTCGATCGACAGCACCAACACGTGATCGACGCGTGGATGTTTTTGGCTGGACGAGACTGCGTTTGCGTTGCTCGGGCCGGTAGCGGCGAGCAGCGCAACCGCGAGACCAGCGGTGCCGACAACTCCGGCAGCAACAGAACGACGTGGCATCGATCCTCCTCCGGCGACGGCCACCCTGACCGTGCCGGGATCGTTACTAATCGCAGTGCTATTCGAGCTTTCGTCCGTTGCGCGAACACGAGGTGAACTGTCCAGCCGGGTCGCTCAGGCCGCTGTCATCCTCGGAAACTGCTGTGGATACCGACGGGCGACGAATCGCGGTGGACGAGAAGCGTTCGACCGGCGTAACGACCTCCACAGCCTGGAACCACGTCCCGCACAGGGAAGCACGAGTTCGAGCGTATTCGCTGGAGTGATGCGAACCAGCACGGGCGCCGTCATCTCGGTGTCGCCCGCGTTCGGCAGCGAACGGTCGGGCCAGGCCTGTCGCACGTCGCCGCGCCGCGTGGCGGTGCGCGTTCTGTGCTCACTTCGGGCCGTGCCCCTGACCGCCGTCCTGGTGATCGGCCTCCTGGTCTCGGCCGGGCTGCTCGATACCAATCCCGGGGACCTCGCCGCGGTCGTGTCGTGGACGTCCACGAACCTGCACAACCTGGCACGTCATCCGGTCGCGGCGATGCTGGCCAGCGTCTTCATCGTGCCGGGAGCACAGGCCGCGCAGATCGTGATCATCGCCGGTGCGGGTGCGGCGCTCGAACGCCGCATCGGTGTCGCACGGACAGTGCTGGTCGCGCTGAGCGGCCAGGTGCTCGCCACCCTGCTGACCGAGTACGGCGCCGACGTCGGCGCGCATCTGCATCTGTGGGCGTCGTCGGCGGCCGACCGCCCCGATGTCGGCGTGTCGTACCTGATGTTTTCGGTGCTCGCCGCCAGCTGCCTGTTGCTGACGGGCAGAGCGAGAGCCCTGGGAGTCGCCGCCACTGGCGCGGGGGCATCGATCCTGTTCCTGCTGTCGCCAGGTATGACCTCGACCGGGCACCTGCTGTCAATCGCTCTCGGCCTTGCGGCGATGCAGCTGGCACGACGTCACCGTCGCGCAACCGGCCCGGTGCCAGTACGCCCACCGCAGGCGACGTGGGCACGCGGTCTCCGCCGACACGGGTCGGCCGAGTTGCGCTGGACGCCCGCGCACCGGTGATTCGCGTAGCGAGCGCTAGGATATGATTCCTATGGCGAATCGTTCAGACGCGAATGGATTGTCGGAGGGAAGGCCCTATGAGGTTGCTTCTTGTGGGCGCAACAGGTGGTACGGGCGCTAGCCTGCTCGACCAAGCACTCATGGCCGGCCACGAGGTAACGGTGGTGGCGCGGGATCCGGAGAGGGTGCGGACCGAAGACCACCGCAGGCTGACCGTCGTGGCGGGAGACGTTCTCAACGACGGCCCATGGCGAACCGCTGTGGCCGGTCACGAGATCGCCCTGTCCTGTCTGGGCAGCGCCGATCGAAAGAGGCCGACGGATATCTATTCACGCGGGACGCTCAACGTACTGGAGGCCATGGGCGCCAGTCCGTCGCGACGGCTCATCTGTCTCTCGTCAGGTGGGCTGGAAATCTCGCCGGACACCTCGTTCGGACAGCGGATCGTGACCGAACTCGTCATTCAGCGCATGTACCGCCACGCGTACCAGGACATGACACGGATGGAGACGCTCATCCATCGGCAAGACATGCGATGGACGATCGTCAGGCCCCCCATGTTGACCGACCGCCCGGCTACCGGGAGCTACCGCACCGCGATCGGGACCCACTTGCTACGCGCCAAGTCGATCAGCCGGGCTGACTTGGCGCACTACATGCTGGGCGCGATCAACGATTCAACGACGTGGAAAGCCACGGTCGAGATCTCCAACTGACTACGTCGACATCGTCTGCGGACCGGTCGAGCGGTTGTTCAGCGATCGCGGTCCGCGTCGGCGGGACCACGCCCGATCGACTTGTAGCCAGGGTGCACGCCGGGTGTCAGCTGTTGGCGCGCCGCGATCAGGGTGAGGGTCTCGATGAGAGCTGCCCGCTGCTCGCGGGAGAGTCCGGCCGTGATGTCGGCCTCGTGCGCCTTTCCGAGCCGGCCGATCGCGCCCATCATCTCGGTTCCTGCCGGGGTGAGGAACAGGGCGTTGAGCCGGCGGTCCTCGGTGCTGCGGCGACGTTCGACGAGACCCCGCTGTTCGAGGTCGTCGACGAAGGCGACCACCCGGCTGGGAAGCAGGCCGAGCTGTTCGCTCAGCGCCTGCTGGCTGCGGCCAGGGCCCATCGCGATGGCGCGCAGGATTCCCGCTTGCGCGGGGATCAGGTCCAGCTCGGCGATGCGGGCAGCGAATCGGTCGGCGGCGTGCTGGCCGAGCTGTGCGAGCAGAAATGCAATTCCGCCGGTCTGGTGCTTGGCAGGAGCCACGGAGAGAAGGGTATCAGCGCTCAACGGTTCACTCGCCGAACGGCATGGCGTCGAGGAACATCGGCAGCGGTCACAGCATGACCCGTCCGCCGCTGAGATCCAGCGTCGTCCCCGTTATCCAGGCCGATGCATCGCTCACCAGGAAGGCGACCGCGGACGCGACATCGGCCCACGACCCGGTGCGCTTGAGCGGATGCAGCTGCGCGACCCGGTCCTGGATTTCCTGCGGGACCCGCTTGCCTTCGAACACGGGGCCGAGTGCGATGACGTTGACCCGGACGTCGGCGTCGGCGACCTGCAGCGCGGTCTGCCTGCTGAGCATGATCAGGCCGGCCTTTGCGGCTCCGTAGGCGGGTGACGACGGCGAGGCGATCCGCCCAGCGGTCGACGCGATCGTCACCACGGCGCCGCTGCGCCGCTGCGTCATCGGCGGCACGAACTCGCGCAGGGTCAGGAATGCGGAGGTGAGGTTGACGTCGATGCCGGCGTTCCAGGCATCGAGGTCGAGTTCAGCGAGCGAGACCGGATCGCCTTGGCCACCGGTGCAGGCGCAGAGAATGTCGACCGGCCCGAACGCGTGCTCGGCCCGTTCGCGCAGGCTGCGGAGCTGGTGTGGATCCGTGACGTCCGCTGGAATGCCGATTGCCGTACCGCCTGCGGCCTGCACCGCCTCGGTGGTCGCCGCGATCGCGACGGGGTCGCGGCCATTGACCACGACACGGGCACCCTGTCGGCCCAGCTCGCGGCAGATGCCGGAGCCGACTCCGTGGGAGCCGCCAGTGACGACCGCCGTCTTACCGGTGAGGTCGGAGTAATTGCCGGGCTTCGCTTCCATGGATCGTTTATAGCACGAACGATATCCGACGCATAAGATTATGATATCGTATCGTTCTCGGCAGGCACCTCGCGCGGATCTACGCCAACCGGCCCAGGAGAGGTTCGATGACCACACCCGAGCTCGCTTCACACCGCCAGCAGCAGGGCGGCCCACCGCTAGGGGTGCTCGCCCTCGTCAGCACCGTGCTGTTCTTGATCGGTCTCTTCGTGGCGGCTGCGCTCGCCAAGGGATTCCCGCCCGCTCCGAGCGCGAACGCGGCCACGATCCAGCGGTACTTTTCCGCCCACCGGTCGGCGACGCGGGTGTCGGCGCTGTTCCAGTTCGCCGCGGCCGTGCCGCTCGCCCTGTACGCGGCGACGGCATCGGCGCGCTTGCGCAGCCTGGGGATCCGAGCGCCCGGCGCGACCATCGCGCTCGCCGGCGGCCTGCTGTCCGCGGCCTTCCTTGGCGTGTCGGCTCTGACGAGCTGGGTGCTCTCGCGTGCTGAAGTCGTGAGTGACCCGACGCTGGTGCGGGCCTTCCAGGACTTCGGCTACATCACCGGAGGGCCGGCGCACGTCGTGTTTCTGGGGCTGCTCGTCGCGGGCACAGCCGTTCCGGCGATGCTGGCCCGGTTGCTACCGCGCCCGGTCGTGTTCGTCGGCTTGTTCTTGGCGGGAATCGCCGAGCTGTCGACGCTGAGCATCGCTACCGACACGCTCGCGTTCCTACTGCCGATCGCCCGGTTCCCGATCCTGATCTGGCTGATCGTCGCAGGATTCCAGCTGCCGCGCACCCGCCGGCGACAGAACGCTTGACGGACCTCGTCGATCACGATCGGTGATCCGGGCGACGCAGATTTCCAGCTAGCAGGGGTGCTGACTGGACGGTAGTTGCGAAGCCAGAAACCTTCGCCACCGCGAAGCTCAGCGCATGGCATCCACGAGCTTCATGGACCTGTCGCGGTTGCAGTTCGCCACCACCGCCGCCTTCCACATGACCTTCCCGGCGCTGTCGGTCGGCTTGGCGTTCTTCCTAGTCATCTGCTACGCGTGCTACTGCAAGACCGACAACCCGGTCTACCTGCAGATGTTCCGGTTCTGGCGCAAGATCTTCGCAGTCGGCTTCGCGCTCGGGATCGTGGCCGGCGTCGTGCTCACCTTCGAGTTGGGCCTGAACTGGGGCAGGTACGCCCGAGCCGTCGGGCCGGTCCTCGGTCCGATGATCTGCCTCGAGGCATTGACGGCCTTCTTTCTCGAGGCCGCCTTCATCGGGATCCTGCTGTACGGCGAGGGACGAGTCAGCCGCAAGGTGACGATGGTCTCGGCGTGCATGGTGGCCCTGGGCGCGTTGCTGTCGACGGCGTGGATCCTGGCGGCGAACTCGTGGATGCAGACCCCGGCCGGGTACCAGGAGGTCAACGGGCAGTTCCAGGTCACCAGCTGGTACCGGGCGATCTTCAATCCGGCGTTCGTCTGGCGCTTCCCGCACCAGGTGCTTGCGGTGCTGATCTCGGCCGCGTGGTTCATCGCCGCGATCGGGGCCTACTACCTGCTGAAGCACCGGGCGGCGGAGTTCGCCCGCAAGACAATGTCCATCGGGCTGTTGAGTGCGGCGTTGCTGTTGCCGGTACAGCTCTATGTCGGCGACAGCACGGCCAGCTACGTGAGCAGTGTCTACCAGCCGGCCAAGGTCACGGCGGCCGAGGGCAACTTCACGAGCGGCAACACCGGCTGGAACGTCATCGTGATCCCGAACCAGCCGCAGCAGCGCGACGAGTACACGCTGAGCATCCCGCACGCGGGGAGCGTTTTCGTGTTCCACAACTTCTCCGGAGCGACTCCCGTGCCCGGTCTCGACTTGTTCCCGAAGGCGCTGCAACCGCCGGTGTGGCCGACGTTCTACGGGTTCAAGATCATGATCTTCGCGGCATGGGGCATGTTCTCGGTCGCGTTCATCGGGCTGGTGATGCGACTTCGCCGGCGGTTGTTCACCGAGCGCTGGTTCCTGCGGCTCGTGCTGTGGACCATGCCCGTCGGCGTCTTCGCCACGATCGCCGGGTGGGTGGTGTCCGAAGTCGGGCGGCAGCCGTGGGTGGTCAACGGCAAGCTGCTGACCGCCGCCGCGCCCTCGTCGCTGTCCACCGGCGAACTGATCGCCACCCTCGCGGCGTTCTGGGTCGTCTACCTCGGTCTGTTCGGAGCGTGGGTGCGCCACGTCGCGCACGAGGTTCGCAAGGGACCGGACGACCTCCCTATGACCAGCGTGGACCCGACGCACGACCGTCCGCCGGTCCCATCGCACGAGGCCCTGTCGCCCGTGCCCGTCGGGTCGGAGTGATCCCGGATGGTCTTCTTCTGGATGGTCGTCATCCTGGCGTCGCTGCTGGCCTACGTGCTTCTGGACGGCTACGACCTGGGCATCGGCACGCTGAGCCTGTTCGAGCGCGACGCCGCCACTCGGCGCAACATGCTGGACGTCGTCGGCAACGTGTGGGACGGCAACGAGTCGTGGTTGATCCTGCTGGCGATGGCGCTGTGGGCGGCCTTTCCAGACGCCTATGCCACGGCGTTGCCCGCCCTGTACCTGCCGCTTGTCGTGATGCTGTTCGGCCTGATCTTTCGCGGCTTCGCCATCGAGATGGCACTGCAACGGCCGGGCTTCGACCGGGTATGGGGGCGCCTGTTCGGCCTCGGGTCACTCGTCACGGCCTTCGCCCAGGGTGTCGCCCTCGGCGGACTGTTGAGCGGGATCACCGTGGTCAACCAGCAGTTCGCCGGCCGTACGTGGGACTTCCTCGGCCACGGCTACGCGTTGCTCACGGGGGTCGCAACCGTCCTGCTCTACGCGTGGGCCGGAGCGGCGCAGCTGCAGGTGAAGCTCCCGGCTGACGAACGCGCGCGAGCCAGCCGCAGGCTGCGGTTGCTGACCGGCCCGGTCGTGGGGGTCAGCGCGATCTCCGCGGGCCTGCTGCCGGCTGCCAGCTCGGCGCCGCTGCGCCTGCACGGTGTCGATCGCTGGCTGCCTTTCGGCTACGGGGTGCTGATCGCGGCCGGTGCGTCCTTCGCGGCCTGGCAATTTGCCGGGCGCTCACCGAGACACGTCAGTTTCTATGCCGCCGTGGCAGCTCAGACCTTCGGACTGCTGGCGCTGGTGAGCCTGTACTTCCCGGTGCTCGTCCCGCCGTCGGTCACGATCTACTCCGCGGCCGCCGGACGCAACACCCTGGTCTTCCTCACCGCGGTCATCGGCATTCTCCTGCCGGGGACGATCGCGTACGCGCTCTACTCGCACTGGGTTTTCCGCGGCCCGGTGACGACCGATCCGGAGGCTGATGCGCCGCTCCCGCGCCACGGCGCCGCCGCACTCTCGACACCGAACTGAAGGAGTCGCACGATGGCTGACCACAAGAAATGGCCGGCGTGGGCACGGATCGGCATGACGCTGTTGTTGCTGCCCGTGTGGGCGGCGGGCATCCTTGCCGCCGAGAACGACCTGAGCGGACTCGGCACCTGGTTCGACCCGCTGATGATCGGCCTGATGGCCGCCATCGTCGTCGTCGCGTGGCTCACCACCGCCCGCTCGCAACGTTGATGGCGGGCGCGCCGAACGCCGTGGCGAGCAGGCCCGTCACGGCAGACCCGGACGGGGCAACGACCACGGCCCGACGTGCGGCTCGATCCTGGCTCGCCGAAGCACGAGGGCACGGCCGGGCGTTCTTCGTCGCCGCCGGACTGGCCGATGTGCTCGCCGCCGCCGCCACGGTGTTCAGCTGTTGGAACATCGCCACGCTGATCGTCGCGGGCATCGGCTCGCGGCACTCCGGGGGACTGGGCGGCGCGGTCGCCGGGGTCGCACTCGGCGCGGCGGTCGCCGCGCTCGCGGCCCTGATCGCCGCCCGACTCGCCGAAGCCGGCGCCGAGCGGGTCGAGACCGCGGTGCGGTCCAACCTGCTCGAGTCGTTGCTGCTCGGCGACGCTGACGACGAGTCGGTGACCCCCGCAGTCGCCGCGACGGCGGTGATGGACCAGCTTCCGCACATTGCCGCCTACTTTCGCGGATACGCCCGTGCGGCCCTCGCGACCGTGACCGTCCCCGTCGTGGTCCTGGTGGCCGTGTTCCCCGCGAGTTGGGTCGTCGGGTTGCTGCTGTTGCTGTCGCTGCCGATCGTCCCGGTCAACATGGCAGTCACCGGCCTGGGCGCGACCGAGGTCAGCCGCCGGCAGATGACGCAGATCGGCGAGCTGTCCGCCCAGGTGTTGGAGCGGCTGCAGGCCGCGAGCACGCTGCGCGCGCTCGGGGCGATCGAGCACCAGCGCCGCGTCGTGGAGCGCGCCGCCCACGAGCTGGCCCGCCGGACGGCGGCCGTGCTGCGGATCGCGTTCCTCGCCTCGACCGCTCTGGAATGGGTCGCGACCGTGGGAATCGGCATGGTCGCGATGTACACCGGTGCGACCCTGCTCGGGTACGTCCACGCCGCCCCGCTACCCGCCGGCATCGCGCCGCACTCGGCGGTGTTCGTGCTGTTGCTCGCGCCGGAGTTCTTCTTGCCGCTGCGGCGCTTTGCCGCCGCGTATCACCAGGGCCAGGAGGCGATCGCCGCCGCGGAGATTCTCGGGTCGATCACCGGGACCCGGCGCGCCACTCGTGACGCCGGGTACTCGACCTGGACCGGGACACCGCCCCGCGTGCAGTTGCGCGACGTCAGCGTCCACTACCCGACGCGCTCGGCGCCGACGCTGAGCGACGTCACGTTGACCCTTCCGTCGGGCTCGGTCTTCGGTGTCGCCGGCCCCTCGGGAAGCGGAAAGTCGACACTGCTCCGGGTCGCCGGAGGGTGGCTGCCCGCCACTGGCGGCACCGTGCGGATCGAGCACTGGTCACCCGGTCGACGCGGGCGGGCCTTGCTGATCGGCCAGCGGCCCTACCTCTTCCCCGGCAC
>JAVHVN010000102.1:0-46268 GCA_032160545.1 Pseudonocardiales bacterium
GTGCTCGGAGGTGATTTCACGCGCGGGCTCGGCCCCCGGGCTCGCACCGTCCCCGGGTCGCTTCGGGCGTCACGTCGCGGCTACTCGTCCTCGTCGTCGCCTGGTCATCGTAACGAAGAGCGCCACCCTCCCTTCGCACGCGGGCACACAAGTGCCTGCGCCGGGTCGGGGTCTGCACGAGTTCTGCACATCTTGTGCATGTGGCCCCTGCAGCCTCGTACGGGCACTCCCGCTCCGACGAGCCGCACGGAAGGTGTCCTCCACGTGACCTGGGTCGCTGAATCGATGTCGACGGCGATGACCGCCGGCCAACGCGAGCAGTTCGAGCGGGATGGGTTCCTGCTCATCCGTGGCGCGCTGAACGGGGACGAGGTTGCCTTCGCCCGCAACGCGGTGCTCGGCGCTCGCGACTCCGCTGCCCACCTGGGGGACCTCGATCGGCACGGCGCCTTGCACCGGCTCTCGGCGGTCACCTACTGCCCGCAGCTGGCGTTCCTGCTCGATCACCCCCGCACCTTCGGACTCGTCTGGTCGGTCCTCGGCTGGAACGTGCACGTCTATCACTCGCACATCGACGTCCACCCGCCGCGACCGGCGGAGGAGCTGCCGCACTGGGGTTGGCACCAGGACGGCGGCCGACAGAACCGCGAGCTCGAGTCCGACCCGCGCCCGCGCATGTCGGTGAAGCTCGCGTACTGGCTCTCGGACGTGTCGCAGGCCGGCCGCGGGAACCTGATGGTCATCCCGGGCAGCCACCGCAGCAACTGGCTGGACGGGCCGCCCACCCGCAGCACGCCGTGGCCGGTGCCCGCCGACGCGGTCGAGGTCTGCGCCGAACCCGGCGACGCGCTGTTCTTCGACCGCCGGCTGTGGCACGTGCGCTCCGACAACCGCTCGCAGCACACCCGGGTCGCGGCGTTCTTCGGCTACACGTTCCGATGGGTGGTCGGCCGCGACGAGGTGGCACAGCTGCCGGGCAAGCAGTGGTGGGACCACCTGAACCCGGTGCAGCAGCAGCTGCTGGGCTGGTCCGGCGACGGGTCGGGCGATCATGCGTGGGGCCACGACCCCGCGACGACCCCGGTCTACCGGCGCCTCGCGGCCGAGGGCCACCTCGACCCGTCCTACCCGCCGCTCATACCGGATCCGACCGTCCGCTGACCCCGGTCCCCAGAGCTCAGCGCACCAGTCGAACCGCTGCGGGGCCCGTCGGCTCGACCAGCTTGTAGCCGAGCCCGAAGACCGTGGTGATCTGCGGCGTCCCGGAGATCCTGGGCCGGCCCAGCTTGCGGCGCAGGTTGCGCACGTGCGAGTCGATCGTGCGCTCGACCAGGTAGTCGGCGCTGCCATGCACGTGCGCCAGCAGCTGCCGGCGGCTGAGAACCTGCCCCGCGTGGGCCGCGAGCCGTTCGAGCAGGCGGAATTCGGTCAGGGTGCACTGCACCGTGCGGGACCCGAGCCGTATCTCGTGACCTCGCGTATCGACGACCAGGGCGCCGATCCGCAGGACGCCGCTTTCGGTGCCGCCCGTGCCGCCCGTGCCGCCCATGGCGCCGGTGCCGCCAACCGGGAGCTGGGCGATCACCTCGACGTCGAATCCGCAACCGCGCAACAACGCGTGCAGGGCTTCGCCGCCACCCCGGACAGCCAGCAGGTGCACGTGCTCACCGGTGGTGCCCCCGGCGTCAGGAGAATTCGCGAGGCCGGGTGCAAACAGCGCATTCGTCCCCATCAGGGACGGTCGGCTGCCGCGCATGGTTGCCCTCGCTGTCGATTCCGCTGTCGATTCCGCCGCCGATTCGCTCTCGACGGCAGGCGCCGACGCCCTCTGTAGGGTCTGACGTTGATCCTCTCGGTTGTCTGACGCGGCGTGGCCACTGGCGGTTGCATCTGCGGGCTCGTATATTTGCCGCCCTTGCGGGTGGTAACAGGTTTCTTCTGCCGTCCGCGTCACTCGGAGCCCGGAAAGGGGTCGTCATGGCCGCCGTAGCACGGATCGGCCGGGCGCTGCGCCGGGCGGGCGGAGCGGGCAGTCGCCCGTCGCCGGCGTCCACGTCGGCGCCCGCACAGCGCGGCGTGCCGGCGAAGAAAGCCGCGCCGGCGCGGAAGGCCGCCACGAAGAAGACCCCTCCGGCCAGGAAGGCCGCCGCGAAGAAGACCCCTCCGGCCAGGAAGGCCGGGGCGCAGAAGTCCGCTCCGGCCAGGAAGGCCGCGGCGCAGAAGGTGCCGGCCCGCAAGGCCGCGGCGAAGAAGGCGACAGTCGCGAAGAAGGCCACGACGGCGACAAAGGCGGCAGCCGCGAACAAGGCAGCGCCCGCCAAGAAGCCGGCACCCGCCAGGAAGGCGGCGACACCCGCG
Organism: Pseudonocardiales bacterium; assembly: GCA_032160545.1. Taxonomy (GTDB): domain Bacteria; phylum Actinomycetota; class Actinomycetes; order Mycobacteriales; family Jatrophihabitantaceae; genus DATGFB01. The sequence goes on from JAVHVN010000102.1 coordinate 2,359, forward strand.
AAGAAGGCGACGCCGGCCACAAGGGCGGCAGCTGCGAACAAGGCAGCGCCCACCAAGAAGCCAGCTCCTGCCAGGAAGGCAGCGACACCCGCGAAGAAGGCGACACCGGCGAAGAGGGCCGCACCCGTGAACTCGGCCGCACCGGCCAAGAAGGCAGCACCCGTGAAGAAGGCAACACCAGCCACGAAGTCAGCGCCAGCCTCGAAGGCCGCCTCGAAGGCCGCACCGGTCACCGGAGCGACGCCGTCGTCGGCGGCCTCGGCGGTGACCGGGGCCGCACCGGCAACGGCCCGCGCCTCTGCCCCGGCACCGTCGAAGCCCAGGGAGCAGATCTCGGTGCCCAAGGGCACCGAGTGGACCGCGGCCGAGCTCGCCGAGATCCGCAAGGAACTCGTCACCGAGCTGACCGAGATGCGGGAGGCTTACGAGCGCTCCCTGCGCGATCTCACCGACCTGCAGCAGGCCGGTACCGACGGGGCTGGCGACGACCAGGCCGATGCCGGCAGCAAGACGTTCGAGCGGGAACAGGAGCAGTCCATCGCGGCGAATCGCCTCGATCTGCTCAGCCAGCTGCAGCGCGCCGTGGAGCGCATCGACGCGGGCACGTACGGGTACTGCGAGAGTTGTGGCAACCCGATCCCGAAGGCTCGCCTCAAGGCGTTCCCCGGCGCGACGCTCGACGTCGCGTGCAAGCAGCGCGAGGAGCGTCGGTAGCCCGCCCGCTGCGGCCCGTCCATGGATGAGCGGGACGTACGAGACAATGCCATGGTGAGCCCTGCTGATCCCGAGACCACGTCGCCCTCCGGTCCCGGTTCCGGCAGGGGGCCGAACCGGCCTCGAACGGTGGTGCTGTTCGCCGCGGTAGCGCTGGTGGCGCTCGCCCTCGACGTGATCTCGAAGGTGCTGGTCGTCGCCCAGCTCTCGGACCGGGCGCCGGTGCGGCTGCTCGGCGGCGCGATCTACCTCGTCAAGACGACCAACCCTGGTGCGGCGTTCTCACTCGGCACCGGGGCAACCGTCGTACTGACCGTCGTGGCGGTCGCGGTCGTCGCCTTCATCCTGCGTACCGCGAGCCGGATGCGCTCGCGGGGTTGGGCGGTTGCCCTCGGCCTGGTCCTCGGCGGCGCGGTGGGCAATCTGGTCGACCGGCTCTTCCGGGCGCCCGGTGTCGGGCGCGGGCGGGTCGTCGACTGGATCAGCCTCTTCAGCAGCGACGGCCACGTGTGGCCGATCTTCAACCTCGCCGACTCGGCGATCGTGTGCGGTGCCGTGCTTGCGGCCCTCCTCGCGTTGCGCGGCATCGACATCGACGGGCGCAGTGCCCGCGGCGAGCACCGCACCGGCGCGTGAGCGAGTCGCGGCTGCTGCCCGTGCCCGACGGCCTCGACGGGCTACGCCTCGACGTCGCGCTGGCGCGGCTGTTCGGCTTCTCGCGGACGGCGGCGGCCGAGCTGATCGACGCCGGCCAGGTCAGCATCGACGGAGTGGCCACGGCCCGCTCGGCCAAGGTGCAGGCCGGCTCGTGGCTCGAGGTGATCCTGCCCGAACCGCAGCAAGCCCCGGCCGCGCAGCCCGATCCGGTGCCCGGGATGGTGATCGTCCACGATGACGACGACATCGTCGTCATCGGCAAGCCGGTCGGCGTGGCCGCCCATCCCAGCCCGGGCTGGACCGGACCCACGGTCGTCCAGGGCCTCGCCGCCATGGGCTACCAGTTGCCCGGCACCGGCGTCGCCGAGCGCCCCGGCATCGTCCACCGCCTCGACGTCGGGACGACCGGCACGATGGTCGTCGCGAAGAGCGACCGGGCCTACTCAGCCCTCAAGCGGGCGTTCAAGCAGCGCACCGTCGACAAGCGCTACAGCGCGCTCGTGCAGGGCCACCCGGACCCCACGCGCGGCACCATCGACGCGCCGATCGACCGGCACCCCGGGTCGGACTTCAAATTCGCCGTGGTCGAGAGCGGTCGGCCGAGCGTCACGCATTACGAGACGGTCGAGGCATTCCGCGCGGCGACGCTGCTGGACGTCCACCTCGAGACGGGGCGCACGCACCAGATCCGGGTGCACATGGCCGCCATCCGGCACCCGTGCGTCGGTGACCTGACCTACGGCGCCGATCCGGTCCTGGCCAAACGGCTCGGCCTCACCCGGCAGTGGCTGCACGCCAGCCGCCTCAGCTTCGAGCACCCAGGTACCGGGGCGTGGGTGCAGTTCGAGACCCCGCTGCCTGATGACCTGCAGCACGCCCTGGACGTGCTCCGCGGTGAGGGCTGAGCTCGGAGGGTAGGAAGGACGCATGACATCGTCCGGCCGCGCGCCGCTGCTCATCGCCTCGAACCGTGGCCCGCTGTCGGTGGTCGCGGTCGAGGACGCCGACGATCAGGTCCGCCGCGGCAGCGGCGGTCTGGTCAGTGGCATGCAGGCCGCGCTCGCGGCCACCCCGGACGCCGTGTGGGTCTGCGCCGCGATGAACGACCGTGAGCGGGCGGTGGCCCGGCAAGCGCCCGGTGGCCGGCTGTCCGAGGTGCCGTTCTGTGCCGACGCGCTCAACGGCGAATTCGACGTGCGGATGCTGCCGATCGACGGGCTGACCTTCCGTAACGCGTACAACGGGGTGGCCAACTCGACGCTGTGGTTCGTCCTGCACATGCTCTACAACCTGCCGAGCGAGCCCACCTTCGACGCCGGCTGGCGGCGGCAGTGGGCGTCGTACGTGCGCTACAACCAGGCGTTCGCCCAGGCTCTTGCCGAGGAGGCGACCGCCGACGCGCGGGTGGTCATCCAGGACTACCACTTGTTCCTGGCTCCCCGAATGCTGCGCACCCTGCGACCCGACCTGCGCATCGGGCACTTCACGCACACCCCGTGGGTGTCGGCCGACTACATCGCGATGCTGCCCGACGACGTCGCATACGCGATCGTCGACGGGCTGCTCGGTGCCGACGTCATCGGCTTCCATACCGAGCGTTGGGCCAACCTCTTCCGCGAGACGTGCGTCGCGGTCCTCGGCCGCGAACCCGACGGCGTGCGGGCCTTCCCGCTGGGCGTCGACGACAAGGAACTGATCGAGCGTGCGGGCCGTCGCGACGTCGAGTCGGAGCTGCGGGCGCTGCACGAGGTGGTCGGCGATCGCCGGCTGATCGGGCGGGTAGACCGGACCGAGCTGTCCAAGAATGTATGGCGCGGCATGCTCGCCTTTCGCGAGCTGCTGCGCACCCATCCCGAGTGGCACAACGGGGTCACGCACGTCATCTACAACAACCCGTCCCGGGAGGACCTGCCGGCCTATCGCGAGTACACCGCGGCGCTGTCGCGGCTCGCGGCGCAGATCGACGAGGAGTTCGGCACCGACGACTGGACGCCATTGGTCCTCGAGATCGTCGACGACTACCCGGCGGCGCTCGCCGTGCTGCGCCGCAGCGACGTCCTGCTGATCAACTCGGTGCGCGACGGCATGAACCTGGTCGTGCTCGAGGGGCTCGTGCTGTCCGAGCGACAGCCCTCGGTGGTGCTGTCGACGCAGACCGGTGCCGCCGAGACGCTCGGCGCGGACGCCCTGCAGGTCAACCCGTTCGACGTCGCGGCGACCGCCGAGGCCCTGCACGCGGCGCTGCTCATGTCCGACGGCGAACGGGCCGAACGGGCCGTGCGCATGCGCGACGCGGCCGTGCGGCTGCCTCCGGCGGCGTGGTTCCAAGCGCAGCTCGACGCTTTCGGGTGAGTCAGCCGCCCGCGAGCCCCCGCAGCAACTCCACCACGCCTTCGGGGCCGTCGACCCGTACGTCGGCGGCGGCGGCCACCTCGGGGACGTCCGCCGATCCGGCCGCCACGCTCCACGCCGGACGGCCCTCGGCGCGCAGCTCGCGCACCGTGTGGAAAGCCGGCAGGTCGCCGAGGTCGTCACCGGCGAACAGGACGGCGGCGGGATCGTGCTCGGTCGCAAGGCGGCGCAGGACGCCGCCCTTGTCGTAGCCCGGCAGCCGCAGTTCGAGGATGCCGCGGCCGGCGTGCACCTCGACGCCGAGTTCCGCGGCGAGCTCCTCGACCGCGGGCCGCACCGACTCGAGCGCGGTCGCCGGATCGGCGGCCCCGCGGGCGTGGACGACGAGCGAGAGCCGCTTGTCCTCGACCCATACCGCCTCGTCGCTGGTGTGCTGCTCGATCAACGCGGGCAGGCGTTGGCGCAGTGCGGCCATCGAGTCGGGGGTCGGCAGGGTGTCGAACTCGCCGGACGCCCATGACTCGGCGCCGTAGAGGCCGGCGACGATGATGCCAGGCACCGCGTCGAGCCGGCCGAGCTGCAGCACCGTGCGCGCGTCCCGCCCGGTGATCACCGCGACGCGCGCACCGCGCCTGCTCAAGGCCGCCAGCGCGTCAAGGGCGCCCGGCGCCGGGCGCGAGGACATCGGGTCGATGACGATCGGGGCGAGCGTGCCGTCGAAGTCCAGGGCGATCAGCGATTCGTCGACGTGGGGGAGCAGGGCGGCGACGAGTTCGGCGGGCTGCACCGCTCCATCCTCTCCCGCGGTGACGGTTCCCCGCGCCTCCCCGCGTCGCCCTCACCCTGCACCCGAGGTCGAGAGACACACCGGCCGCGACACGCCGAGCGTGTCAGTGCTCGGTGTCAGAATCGGAGCCGATCTCGATTCGAAGGGGGCCCCGCCGCGTGAGTGCCGGTGACACCGACTCGTTCGTGCACCTGCACGTGCACACCGAGTACTCCATGCTCGACGGTGCCGCCCGGTTGACGGAGCTGTTCGACGAGACCGCGCGCATGCGGATGCCGGCCCTGGCGATGACCGACCACGGCAACGTGTTCGGCGCCTACGACTTCTATGCCAAGGCCACCGCCGCGGGCGTCAAGCCGATCATCGGCATGGAGGCCTACCTCACCCCGGGCACGTCCCGGTACGACCGCACCCGCGTCCGGTGGGCCGGCGGCGGCGAGGACGACGTCTCCGGCGGTGGTGCGTTCACGCACATGACCCTGCTCGCCGAGAACAACACCGGCTTGCACAACCTGTTCCGGCTCTCCTCGCGGTCCAGCCTCGAGGGGTTCTTCTACAAGCCGCGCGCCGACCGCGAGCTGCTCGCCGAGTACGCCGACGGCCTGATCGGCACCACCGGCTGCCCGTCCGGCGAGATCCAGACCTGGCTGCGCATCGGTGACTACGGGAAGGCGCGCGCGAGCGCCGCCGAGTTCCGTGACATCTTCGGCGCCCGCAACTTCTTCATCGAGCTCATGGACCACGGTCTCGACATCGAGAAGCGGGTTCGTGAGGGGCTGCTGCAGCTGGCGCGCGAGCTGCAGTTGCCGGTCATCGCGACCAACGACCTGCACTACACCCATGCCGAGGACGCCGCGGCTCACGAGGTGCTGCTCTGCGTGCAGTCCGGCAAGACCATGGCCGACCCCAAGCGGTTCAAGCTCGAGGGGCACGACTACTACCTGAAGTCGCCTGCCGAGATGCGCTCGCTGTGGGCCGACAAGCACGAGATGCGCGAGGCCTGCGACAACACCCTGCTGATCGCCGAGCGTTGCGAGGTCAGCTTCACCGAGGGCAACGGCACCTACATGTCCCGGTTCCCGGTGCCCGAGGGCGAGACGGAGCAGAGCTGGTTCCGCAAGGAGGTGCAGGCCGGCCTGCTGCGCCGGTTCCCCGCCGGCGTCCCGCCCGAGGTGCGCGCGCAGGCCGACTACGAGATCGACGTCATCGTCGCGATGAACTTCCCGGGGTACTTCCTCGTGGTCGCTGACTTCATCAACTGGGCGAAGAACAACGGCATCCGGGTCGGGCCCGGGCGAGGCTCCGGGGCGGGGTCGGTCGTCGCCTACGCCATGCGTATCACCGATCTCAACCCGCTGGAGCACGGGCTGATCTTCGAGCGGTTCCTCAATCCCGACCGCGTGTCGATGCCCGACTTCGACATCGATTTCGACGAGCGCCGGCGCGGCGAGGTCATCCGCTACGTCTCCGAGAAGTACGGCGACGACCGGGTGGCCCAGATCGTCACCTACGGCACGATCAAGGCGAAGCAAGCCGTGAAGGACGCCTCGCGTGTGCTCGGTTATCCGTTCTCGATGGGGGAGCGGGTCACCAAGGCGATGCCGGCAGCAGTGATGGGCAAGGACGTGCCGCTCGGCGAGATCTTCGACCCGGCGCACGACCGGTACAAGGAGGGGGGCGAGTTCCGCGCCCTGTACGAGGCCGACCCCGAGGTCAAACGGGTCGTCGACACCGCGCGCGGCCTCGAGGGCCTGAAGCGGCAATGGGGCGTACACGCCGCCGGCGTGATCATGTCCTCACACCCGCTGCTCGACCTCGTCCCGATCATGAAGCGCGAGCAGGACGGCGCGATCATCACGCAGTTCGACTACCCGGCCTGCGAGGCGCTCGGCCTGATCAAGATGGACTTCCTCGGGCTGCGCAACCTCACTGTGCTCGACGACGCGGTGCGCAACGTCAAGTCCAACCGGGGCATCGACGTCGTCCTCGAGGAGCTCCCGCTCGACGACTCGGCAACCTACGACCTGCTCGCGCGCGGCGACACGCTGGGCGTGTTCCAGTTGGACGGCGGCCCGATGCGGTCGCTGCTGCGGTCCCTGCGGCCCGACAACTTCGAGGACATCTCCGCGGTCGTCGCGCTGTACCGGCCGGGGCCGATGGGGGCGAACTCGCACAACGAGTACGCCGACCGCAAGAACGGCCGCAAGCCCGCCGTCCCGATCCACCCCGAGCTCGCCGAATCGCTGGCGTCCATCCTCGACGAGACCTACGGCCTGATCATCTATCAGGAGCAGGTCATGGCGATCGCACAGAAGGTGGCCGGGTTCTCCCTCGGTCAGGCCGACATCCTGCGGCGTGCAATGGGCAAGAAGAAGAAGTCCGAGCTCGACAAGCAGTTCGAGAACTTTTCGAACGGCATGAAGGCCAACGGCTACTCGCAGCGTGCGATCACCACGCTGTGGGAGATCCTGGTCCCGTTCTCGGACTACGCCTTCAACAAGGCGCACTCGGCCGCGTACGGGCTCATCGCGTACTGGACGGGCTATCTCAAGGCGAACTTCCCGGCCGAGTACATGGCCGCGCTGCTCACCTCCGTGCGCGACGACAAGGACAAGTCGGCGACCTACCTCGCCGAGTGCCGGCACCGCAACATCAAGGTGCTTCCGCCCTGCGTCAATTCCTCCGACGCCGACTTCACCCCGACCGGCACTGACATCCGCTTCGGGCTGACCGCCATCCGCAACGTCGGCTCGAACGTGGTCTCCTCGATCGTCGCCACGCGCGCCGCGAAGGGTGCGTTCGTCGACTTCGGCGACTTCCTGCGCAAGGTCGAGGCCGTCGTGTGCAACAAGCGCACCATCGAGGCGCTGATCAAGGGGGGCGCCTTCGACGCGATGGGTCATCCGCGGCGCGGGCTCATCAACGCGTACGAGCCGGCCGTGGACGCGGTGCTCGACACGAAACGCGCCGAGGCGATCGGTCAGTTCGACCTGTTCGGTGGACTCGGCAGCGACGACCCGGACGGTTCCGGGGGGGCCGACAACGTGTTCGCCGTCAAGGTCCTGCCCGGCGAGTGGGACAAGAAGGTCCTGCTGCAGTTCGAGCGCGAGATGCTCGGCCTGTACGTGAGCGACCACCCGCTGTTCGGCCTCGAGCACATCCTCGCCGCGGCGGGCGAGATGTCCATCGCGTCCGTCCAGGCCGAGGCCGGCGACGAGCCGCAGGGCGTGACGCTCAGCGGCATCCTGTCCTCGGTGAACCGGCGGGTGACCAAGGCGGGTGCGCCGTGGGCGCAGGCCGTGCTCGAAGACCTCGAGGGCTCGATCGAGGTGATGTTCTTCCCGCAGACCTACGCGCAGGTCGCCTTGACGCTCGCCGAGGACGCGATCGTCGCGATCAAGGGCCGCACTGACGTCCGCGAGGACGCCGTGAAGCTGATCGCGAGCGATCTGCAACTGCTCGACACCAGCGAAGGTCCCCGGGGCCCGGTCGTCGTCACGATGGCGCCGGCGCGGTGTACGCCACCGCTCGTCGACCGGCTCAAGGACGTCCTGGCGACCCACCCCGGTACCACCGAGGTGCACCTGCGGCTGGTCAACGGCGAACGCGAGCACGTGCTGCGCCTCGGCGACGGTTTCCGGGTGTTGCCCTCGGCCTCGCTCATGGGCGACCTGAAGGCGTTGCTCGGCCCCGCCGCGGTCTCGGCCTGACCACGACCCGGCCTGGGTACCGTCGAGGTATGCAACCCGCGCTGCCCGAGCCGTCGCCGCCGTCCGGCGGCACGCTGCCCCCCGGCGTCGACGTCGGTGCCTTCGATCAGGGCACCCCGGTCAGTCGCTGGGCCCTGGCCCGCTATCTGGTGGGTCGAGCCGTGGCCGAGTCGGTCAGCCGCAGCCTGCTGATCGCCGGCCTGCTGGTCCTTGGGCTCGCGGCGGTCTGCGAATGGGTCCTGCGCTCTACCTTCCTGGCCGTACTCATTGCGTTCGTCGCGGTCTGTGTACTGGGTCTGCGCGCGGTCCTGCGCGCCGTGCTCAACCGGCTGATGGCCGCCGACCAGGTCGCCCCGTTCGAGGCGCGGGTCCGCGCTCTGGTGGCGGACACCCGCGCGGACGTGCTGCGCGAACTGCGCCGCATCGGATTGCCCGGTCATACCTGGACGCTGCCGCTGCTGGCCTTCCGGCTGGCCGGACGGAGGCGGCGGGCGGCGCTCGAACGGATGCGCGGCTTCGAGATCGACCGCGCCGTCCCACGGGCCCGTCTCGACGAACTGCACCTGCTGCTACGCAGCCTGAGCACCGGCGCGGACGGGTCGCGCCGGTGACCGACCCGCGCAGGTACCCGCCGATGCCGTCGGGACCTGGCCCCGTCCTTCCGCCCGCACAGCCCGACCCGGCGCTGCGGGGCCGCGACAGCGGTCCCTGGGTGACCGCACGCGACCTGCGGACGGCCGCGGTGCTCATCGCCGGGCTGGCCGCGCTCGGTGCCCTGCTCGGCGTCATCTGGTGGTGGTGGAGCCCACCGGGCCCGCTCGGGTTCGTCGTCGCACCGCACGCCGTGCAGCCCGACGAGGTCGAGACGTTCGCCGCGACGGACGGGCGCTTCGCGGTGCTGACCGGCGCTACCGGCCTCATCACCGGCACGTTGCTGTGGCTGCGGCGCTCGTCGCGCGGCCCGGTCGTCCCGATCGCGATGGCGCTCGGCGGGCTCGCCGGTGCACTGCTCACCGACGCCGTGGGTCGGGCACTCGACAACGGCACGGGCACCGGCCCGCCGAACACCGTTCTGAGTCACCTGCCGCTGCAGGTTCACCAACCGGGCCTGTGGCTGTTCGAGCCGTTGCTCGCCGTGCTGGTCTATGGCATCTGCGCCGCGTTCGCCGCAGAGGACGGCCTCGGCCGCGACCGGTCAGTTGGCGTGCGGGACGAGGCGCAGCACGGAGGGCGCGATCGCGATGGTGCGGGTGCTCTGCACGAGGCAGACCTCCCGGCGCAGTAGCGCGATCAGCCGGCGCAGCCGGTCGGCGGCGGTCGGCTCGGCCAGCAAGGCCTGCCGGTCGGCGGCATCGAGCGGAAGCTGGCCGGCGAGGTGGTACGAGAGCAGGTTGGGGTCGTCGGGCAGCTCGTCCTGCCGTGGCCGGCCGGTGAGATCGGTCAGCAGCGCCCGCAGGTCCGCGCACAGCCGGCGCGCCACGACGGAGTGGGCCGGGTGGAGGTCGCCGTCGAGTTCCGGCAGCCAATCGATCTCGGCGCGCGCGTACGGAGTTCCCGTGGGCAGCAGCCGCCGCACCCGGAACCGGCGGCTGCCCACCGTCAGCAGATCGGACGCGCCGTCGTCATACGGCTGGACCTCGAGGATCTCGGCGAGGGTGCCCACGCCGACGATGTCGGGTGCGGCGGTCGTGCCGGCTTCGCTGCCCGAGCGCAGCGCGACGACGCCGAAAGCACCGAGGGCGCCGTCGGCGCTGACGTCACGCAGCAACTGCCGGTACCTCGGCTCGAAGATGTGCAGCGGCAACGGCATCCCGGGCAACAGCACGTGGCTGAGCGGAAACAGCGGGATGACGTCGGCCACAATGCGACGGTACTTGTCGAGCACCCCCGTGCGGAGCGGAATTGGGCTCACGCGTTCGCCGTAAACTGGCCGCGTGCTGCGACGGATCGATCTCACCGCGACGGCGCCCGCCGATCTGCGCCGGGTGCTGCCGCGCGCCGCCGTCGACGTCGGCGCCGCGCTCGACGCGGTGACACCGGTCGTGCGCGGCGTGGCCGAACGCGGCTATGCCGCCGCACGCGAAGCGACGCTGCGCTTCGACGGGGTCGAGGTCGCGCAACCGCGGGTCGCGGTCGACCTGCTCGCCGATGCGCTGGCCGCGCTCGACCCGGCGGTCCGCGAGGCTCTGCGCGAATCCATCCGGCGAGCCCGCATCGTGCACGAGCACCAGCGCCGCGAGACGGTCGACGTCCAAGTCGTCCCGGGTGGCACCGTCACCGAGCGATGGATCCCGGTGCGCCGGGTGGGGCTGTACGTCCCGGGCGGCCTGGCCGTCTACCCCTCCAGCGTCGTGATGAACGTCGTGCCGGCGCAGGTGGCCGGCGTCGAGTCGATAGCCGTCTTCTCGCCCCCACAGCGTGAGTTCGGCGGCCAGCCGCACCCGACGATCCTCGCTGCGTGTGCCCTGCTCGAGGTCGACGAGGTCTATGCGGTCGGCGGCGCGCAGGCGGTGGGTCTCGCGGCCTACGGCGACGCCGCCCTGCGCATCGAACCGGTCGACGTGATCACCGGCCCGGGCAACGTGTACGTCGCCGCGGCGAAGCGGCTCGTTCGCGGAATCGTCGGCATCGACGCCGAGGCCGGCCCTACCGAGATCGCGGTGCTGGCCGATGCCACTGCAGACCCGGTGCACGTCGCGGCCGATCTCATCAGCCAGGCAGAACACGACCCGATGGCTGCATCCGTGCTGGTGACCGACTCCGCCGAACTCGCCGACGCCGTCGACGTCGAGGTCGAGCGGCAGGTCGCCGCCACGAAGCACACCGACCGTGTCCGCACCGCGCTGAGCGGCCCACAGTCGGCGACCGTCATCGTCCGCGACCTCGAGCAGGGCCTCGCCGTGGTCGATGCGTACGCGGCCGAGCACCTCGAGGTCATCACCGCCGACGCGCGCCGGTGGGCCGAACGGGTGCGCAACGCCGGCTGCATCTTCGTCGGACCGCACGCTCCGGTCTCGCTGGGTGACTACTGCGCAGGGTCGAACCACGTGCTCCCGACCGGCTGCACCGCTCGGCACGCGTCCGGACTGTCCGTGCAGTCGTTCCTGAAGGGTGTGCACCTCGTCGAGTACTCCTACGCCGCGCTGGCCGAGGCGGCGCCGTACGTGCTCGCGCTCGCCGAGGCCGAGGACCTGCCCGCCCATGGCGCCGCCGTGACGGCGCGCATGACGGCGCAGCGCCCATGAAGCCGGCCGAGATCACGCTGCATGACTTGCCGCTGCGGGACGAACTGAGGCACGAACGGCCCTACGGCGCGCCGCAGCTCGACGTCCCGGTGCGGTTGAACGTCAACGAGAACCCGTACCCGCCGGGCGAGATCGTGGTGGACGAGATCGCGAAGGCGGTGGCGTCGACGGCGCGGACGCTCAACCGGTATCCCGATCGCGACGCCGTCGCCCTGCGCGCAGACCTCGCGTCGTACCTCACCGCCGAGGGTGAGATCGGGCTGACGGTCGACAACGTCTGGGCGGCCAACGGGTCGAACGAGGTCATGTTGCAACTGCTGCAGGCCTTCGCCGGCCCCGGACGCACCGTGTTGTCGTTCACGCCGACCTACTCGATGTATCCCGAGTACGCCCGAGACAGTCACAGCACGTGGGTGGCGGCGCCGCGGGCCCACGACTTCACCGTCGACGTCGACGAGGCGCTCGCGGCGGTCGCCGAACACGATCCCTCGGTGATCCTGCTCGCGTCACCGAACAACCCGACCGGTACCTCATTGCCGATCGAGACGATCGACGCGATCTGCTCGGCGGCACCCGGCGTGGTGGTCGTCGACGAGGCGTACGCGGAGTTCCGCAGAGTGGGCACGCCGAGCGCGCTGTCCCTGCTGCCGCGGCACCCTCGGTTGGTGGTCACCCGGACGATGAGCAAGGCGTTCGCCCTGGCCGGAGGGCGCCTGGGCTACCTGGCCGGGGCCTCGGCAGTCATCGACGCCGTGCGGATCGTCCGGCTGCCGTACCACCTGTCCGGCGTGTCCCAGGCGGTCGCGCGGGTCGCGCTGGCCCACGCCGACGAGCTGCTGGCCCGGGTCGCCGACCTGCGCGACGAACGCGACGCGACCGTCGAGTGGCTCCGGTCGGTCGACCTGGTCGCCGCCGAGTCCGACGCCAACTTCGTGCTCTTCGGCGATTTCGACGATCGGCACGAGATCTGGCAGCGCCTCCTCGATCGCGGTGTTCTCATCCGGGAGACTGGCCCCGAGGGCTGGCTGCGTGTGTCCATCGGCACGCCCGACGAGATGGCGGCATTCCGGATCGCGCTGCAGGAGGCACGATGACTCGCACGGGGCATATCGAACGCCGCACGAAGGAGACGAAGGTCGTCGTCGAACTCGACCTCGACGGGGCGGGCCGCACGGACGTCTCGACCGGTGTCGGGTTCTACGACCACATGCTGGCGTCCTTCGGCACGCACGCGCGCTTCGACCTGAGCGTCCAGGTCGAGGGTGACCTGCACATCGACGCACACCACACGATCGAGGACACCGCGATCGCCCTCGGGCAGGCTTTCGCCCAGGCTGCGGGCGACAAGGCCGGCACCCGCCGCTTCGGTGACGCCCTGATCCCGATGGACGAGTGCCTCGTCCAGGCCGCCGTCGACCTGAGCGGCCGGCCGTACCTCGTGCATCGCGAGCCCGACGGCGCGCCACCCACGATCGGTCCGGACTACGCGACCACGCTCACCCGGCACGTCTTCGAGTCGTTCACGTATCACGCGGCAGTCGCGCTGCACGTCGTCGTGCACAGCGGTCGCGACTGGCACCACGTCACCGAGGCGCAGTACAAGGCGGTGGCGCGCGCGCTGCGTGCCGCCGTCGAGCTCGACCCGCGGGTCACCGGGGTGCCGTCGACGAAGGGTGTGCTCTGACCCGACGGGGCGGAGCGGAAGTGGGTCCAGTGGTCAAGCGGGTGGTGGTACTCGACTACGGGTCGGGCAATCTCCGGTCGGCGCAGCGTGCGCTCGAACGCGTCGGAGCCGAGGTCCAGGTGAGCGCCGACGCGGATGCGGCGCGCGCCGCCCACGGTCTCGTGGTGCCAGGGGTGGGCGCCTTCGCCGCCTGCATGAAAGGCCTCGAGGCGCTCGACGCCCGCGCGATCCTGGCTGACCGCCTCGCCGCGCAGCGCCCGGTGCTCGGGATCTGCGTCGGCATGCAGGTGCTCTTCGACGAGGGCGTCGAGCACGGCGTGCAGACCCGTGGCCTCGGAGTCCTCGCCGGCCGGGTCGAACGGCTGAAGGCGCCGGTGCTGCCGCACATGGGCTGGAACACCGTCGAAGCGCCGCCGGGTTCGGCGTTGTTCGCCGGCTGCGATGCCGACACCCGGTTCTACTTCGTGCATTCCTATGCCGCGCACGACACGGACGGGCTGGTAACGCGCGCGCACCACGGCGAGGACTTCGTGGCTGCGGTCGAGCGCGGTGTCGTCAGCGCGACGCAGTTTCACCCCGAGAAGTCCGGCGACGCCGGGGCGCAACTGCTCACCAACTGGCTGGCGACGCTGTGACCGCTGCGACGCCTGCCGGGACCCTGACGTGAGCAACGCGCGCGCGATGGCGCGCGCCGAGCGCGAGGCCATCGCGCGGGCCCGAGCCGAGGCCCAGGCCGCGCGGCGCCGGCGCGATGCGACCGCTCGCGCGCGAAGCCAACGGCGCGCGCTGCTCTGGCGCCGGGTGCGCATCTGGCAGAGCCGGTCGGGCAGACACGGCCGCCGGGAGAAGCGCGCGGCGCTCGCGGCGTTCGTGTTCGTAGCGCTCGTGCTGACCTATCTGTTCACCGGGTCGGCTGGCGCGGTCGTCCTCGTCGCACTCGTCCTGCTGGTCGGCACACCCGTACTGGCCCTGCTCTTCTTCGATCGGAGTCGTCCGTGAGTCCCGACCGGCTCGTCCTGCTGCCCGCCGTCGACGTGGCCGACGGGGCCGCAGTGCGCCTCGTCCAGGGCGCGGCAGGTTCCGAGACCTCCTACGGCGACCCGCTCGAGGCGGCGCTGACGTGGCAGCGTGACGGCGCGGAGTGGATCCACCTCGTCGACCTCGACGCCGCGTTCGGGCGCGGCGACAACCGCGCGCTGCTGGCCGACGTGGTGAAGCGGCTCGACGTCGCTGTCGAGCTCTCCGGCGGCATCCGCGACGACGCCTCGTTGGATGCGGCCCTGGCCACCGGAGCCGCGCGGGTGAACCTCGGCACTGCCGCGCTCGAGTCGCCGGACTGGGTCCGGGCTGCCATCGCGCGCCACGGTGACGCGATCGCGGTGGGGCTCGACGTCCGGGGCACGACGCTGGCCGCCCGCGGCTGGACCCAGGAGGGCGGCGACATCTGGGAGACGCTGGAGCGCCTGGACGCCGACGGTTGTGCCCGCTACGTCGTCACCGACGTGCGCCGCGACGGCACCCTGACCGGGCCGAACCTCCAGCTGCTGAGCGAGGTCTGCGCCCGTACCGACCGTCCGGTAGTTGCCAGCGGGGGCGTGTCGTCGCTCGACGACCTGCGCGCGATCGCCGGTCTGGTGCCCGAAGGCGTCGAGGGTGCCATCGTCGGCAAGGCGCTCTACGCGGGGGCGTTCACGCTGCCGGCGGCGCTCGCGGCGGTGGCCGGATGATCGAACGGTTCGGTTCGGGCGGCCCGTACGAGCAGCGGATCGGCTACAGCCGGGTCGTACGAGCAGGCAACCTCGTCACCACGGCCGGGTGCACCGCTGTCATCGACGGCGAGCTCGTACACGCGGGGGACCCGTACCGGCAGGCGGTGACCGCGTTCGGCATCGGGCTGGACGCCTTCGCGGCGGCCGGCTGCCCTCGCGAGAGCGTCGTGCAGACCCGGATGTACATCACCGACCCCGCGTTCGCCGAGGACGTCGGCCGTGCACATCACGACACCTTCGCCGCGATCCGGCCGACCACGGCGATGATCGTGGTCGCCGGATTCATCGACCCGCGCATGCTCGTCGAGGTCGAACTGACCGGGTGGCTCGAGTGAGCGGCCTGGCCGTGCGGGTGATCCCGTGCCTCGACGTCGACGCCGGCCGGGTGGTCAAGGGCGTCAACTTCGCCGGGTTGCGCGACGCCGGCGATCCGGTCGAGCTCGCGCGGCGCTATGACGAGCAGGGTGCCGATGAGCTCACCTTTCTCGACATCACCGCCTCCTCGGCGGGCCGCGAGACGACGTACGAGGTTGTACGGCGCACCGCCGAGCAGGTCTTCATCCCGCTCACTGTCGGCGGCGGCGTGCGCAGCGCCGGCGACGTCGACGCCCTGCTGCGTGCGGGCGCGGACAAGGTCGGCGTCAACACCGCCGCCGTCGCCCGTCCGGAGCTGATCGGCGAGATCGCCGAGCGGTTCGGCAACCAGGTGCTCGTGCTCTCGCTCGACGCGCGGCGAGTGCCCGCGGGCACCGTGCCGACGCCCAGCGGATTCGAGGTGACCACGC
Source organism: Pseudonocardiales bacterium (assembly GCA_032160545.1). GTDB lineage: Bacteria > Actinomycetota > Actinomycetes > Mycobacteriales > Jatrophihabitantaceae > DATGFB01. The sequence continues at coordinate 18,062 of JAVHVN010000102.1, forward strand.
ACGGGGGGCGCACCGGCACCGGCATCGACGCCGTGCAGTGGGCCCGCCGCGCGGCCGATCTCGGCGCGGGCGAGATCCTGCTCAACTCGATGGACGCGGACGGCACCAAGGACGGCTTCGATCTCGAGCTGATCCGGAGGGTTCGCGAGGCGGTGTCGATCCCGGTCATCGCGAGCGGCGGTGCGGGAGCCGCCGAGCACTTCGCACCCGCCGTCGCGGCCGGTGCCGACGCCGTTCTGGCCGCGAGCGTGTTCCATTTCGGCCAGCTGAGCGTCGGTGAGGTCAAGGATTCCCTGCGCTCGGCAGGCGTCGTCGTCCGTTGATCCCGCTGGCCCGGACGAACCGGATCCGGTCGCTCGCAGCCACGCATTCGGGACCTTCGCCCCGCTGTGCCGAGGCCGCCGCGGCGTACGCTTTCGCGAGAGGATTCGCCGGGCGCGGGCTCGCACGGCGAACGCGCGGACCAGGGACGGAAACGAGCACCATGCGAGACGACCGGGCGGACGGCGAGGACGCCGACGAGACGCCGCAGCCGGTCATCTGGTCTGTGGCGCTCGGCGTCGGCCCGCTGCCGTTCCTCGCGGTGTACGCCGTGCTCTTCTTGGCGCACGGCCTCGTCTACCCGGTCAACCCGCCCGACATCACGAGCACCCGCGGTGGCGAGGCGATCGCCGGAGTCGTCGCGGTCGTGCTGTTCCTGCTCGCAACGATCGTGCTGTTCTGGTTCCTCAACGGCCGCCGCCGCTGGCCGTTCGTGATCGCCCAGCTCGCGGTGTTCGCCACGTCCGTCGCCTTCATCCTGGATTCGACCACGGGTTCGCCGGCCGTGCCCGTGGTCCTGGCCCTCACCTCGTGCGCCGCGGTCGTCCTCGCGGCGGTGCCGGCATCGTGGCCGCACACCGGCTTCTCCCCGCCATCGCGCCGGCGCCAAGCCCGACCTCCGGCGAGCGGCGGCGGCCTCAGCGCTGCCCGCCGAGGCGAGGACAGCTCGCTCGTGTTCGGCGCGGACGACGTCGATGCTGCGATTTCGGACGTCCGCACCTGATCTGACGCGCACTTAACAGACTCACAGCAGGCCCCTAGGTTATCCCCAGTGCGTCCGCTCAGGCTGGGCACAGCGGGTTCCGGACGGATACCGCAACGGCACCGCGAAGGGGCAACACCGAAATGAGCACAGCCGTGGCGAACAACGCTCCCCGTACCAAGCGCCGGGTCCTCGTGGTCGACGACGAGGACAACGTCACCCACCTCGTCTCGTCGGCCTTGCGGTTCGACGGCTTCGAGACCGTCACCGCCGACAACGGCGCGTCCGCCCTCGCCGCCGTCGCCGAGTCCGACCCCGACCTGATCGTCCTCGACGTGATGATGCCGGGCATGGACGGCCTCGGCGTGCTGCACAGCCTGCGCTCGGCGGGGTCGCAGGTGCCGGTGATCTTCCTGACCGCGCGCGACGCCGCGAACGACCGCATCGGCGGGCTGCGGGCCGGTGCGGACGACTACGTCGTGAAGCCGTTCAGCATCGAGGAGCTGCTCGCCCGCGTGCATGCGGTGCTGCGGCGTTCCGCGCCCGAGGAGGGCCGCGACGGCATCCTGCGCATCGCCGACCTCGAGCTCGATGAGAACAGCCACGAGGTCACCCGCGCCGGCGTCGAAGTGCATCTGACCGCCACCGAGTTCGAACTGCTGCGCTACCTGATGCGCAACGAGCGCGTCGTGCTGTCGAAGGCGCAGATCCTCGACCGGGTGTGGCGCTACGACTTCCAGGGGCAGTCCAACATCGTCGAGCTCTACATCGGCTACCTGCGCAAGAAGGTCGACGCGGTCGAGCCGAAGCTGATCCACACGGTGCGCGGGGCCGGCTACGTCATCAAGGCACCGCGCGCCTGAGCGTGCGGCACCTGGGTGGCACCCAGCACTGCGTGCCACTCTTGACCCGTCATGGACAGTCAGCCGCCGGTCGAATTCCTCCCGGCCACGTCCGGTGAGGCGTATATCCCGCCGCCGCCGTTCGCGGCGCCGCCTTTCGCCCCTCCCGGCCCGGTGCCGCCGCCACTGCCCGGGTCACACGATGAGCTGCTCGGCGAAAAGCCGTCCGGCGCACGGAGCTCACGGCCGCGCCGCTGGCGCCTCGCGCCCCGCAGCCTGACCGGTCGACTCGTCGCTGGGGTCGTCAGCCTGGTGGTCGTCCTCGTTCTTGCCACCGGCGTCGGAACGTACTACTCGCTGAGCTCCTTCCTGTACAACCGGCTCGACCAGCAGGTTTCGGACGCAGCGGGTCAACCCCTCAACAAGCTGTTCCAGACCGGGGCCGCCGGGGGCAACGCCAGTCTCGCTGCGCCGCAGAAGGTCTGGGCGGTGGCCCTGACGACGTCGGGAGCTGTCCTGACCCAGCCGACCACCGGTACCGCGGAGCCTCTGAAACTGAGCAACACCGACCGCCAGTTCCTGGCTACGCACCTCAACACCATCGCCACAGTGCACACGACCGACGGCCAGGACCTGCGCGTCACCGCCCAAACGGCATTCGCGAACACCTCGACCCAGCAGATACCGGCAATCGCCGTCATCGGACTTTCGACGTCCGAGGTCCAGAACACGCTGAATCGGCTGCTCGAGCTCGAGCTCGCGATCGGCGCGACGGCCGTCGTCCTCGCGCTCGGCGCGACCACCTACGGCGTGCGGTTCAGCCTGCGCCGGCTGTACGGCGTCACGCGTACCGCTCGCGAGGTCGCCGCCGAGCTGTCGCCCGAGGGCGCCGGGCTCGACCGGCGGGTCGAGGTGCACGAGCCGGACACCGAGGTCGGCCAGCTCGCCGAGTCGATGAACACGCTGCTCGCGGCAGTAGAGACCCAGTTCGCGGCCCGCCTGGAGAACGAGAATCGGATGCGGCAGTTCCTGGCCGACGCCTCGCATGAGCTGCGCACGCCGCTCACCTCGATCCGCGGGTACGCCGAGCTCGCTCGCATGCAGCGGCAGCACGGCAGCGAGTCCGAGGACAATCTCTCGCGCATCGAGTCCGAGGGCACCCGCATGTCGCGGCTGGTCGACGACCTGCTGACGCTCGCCCGCAGCGACCAGGGCGGCGCAGAGCCGAGACGGGAGCGCGTCGACCTCGACGAGCTCGTCCAGGACGTCGTCGGCGCCGTGCGGGCAGCGCACCCGCAGCGACAGATCACCGCCGAGCTGCCGCCCGGACTGTCTGTCGTGGGCGATCGCGACCAGCTCGTACGAGTGGTCCGCAACCTCACGACCAACGCCGCGGTGCACACCGCGGCGAGCGGGCCGATCCGGGTGACCGCCAGCGCCGAGGGCACCGACGTCGTGCTGCGTGTGATCGACGCCGGCCCTGGATTGCCCCCCGACGAGGCGGCACACGTCTTCGAGCGGTTCTGGCGGGCCGACCGCGCGCGCACGCGGGCCCGCGGTGGCAGCGGCCTCGGCCTGGCCATCGTCGCCTCGCTCGTCCACGCCCACGGTGGCTCGGTCGACTTCCGCAGCACGGTCGAGGGCGGCAGCACGGTGAGCGTGCGGTTGCCGCGCGGAACCGGCTAGCGGCGGTTCGGCACAATCGACGGCATGCCACCGCGCGTGCCGTCCGAGCTCGACCCCGCCGTCGCCTCCCGTCTCAAACGCGACCCTGCCGGGCTGATCGTGGCCGTCGTGCAGCAGCACGACACCGGAGAGGTGCTCATGGTGGGCTGGATGGACGACGAGGCGCTGCACCGGACGCTCACCACCGGTCGCGGCACCTACTGGTCGCGGTCACGGCAGCAGTACTGGGTCAAGGGCGACACCTCGGGCCACGTGCAGCACGTCCGGTCGGTCGCTCTCGACTGTGACGGCGACTCGCTGCTCGTGCGCGTCGACCAGCTCGGCGCGGCCTGTCACACCGGTGATCGCAGCTGCTTCGACGCCGGCACGCTGGCCCTCGCGCCAGCCGCCGCTCGGGACACCGACTCGTGATCTCGCGCGCCGACCTGGACGAGCTGGCTCGGACGCACCGACTGGTGCCGATCACGCGCACCCTGTTCGCGGACGCCGAGACACCGGTCGGGGTCTATCGCAAGCTGGCGGCGGGGCGCCCCAACACCTTCCTGCTCGAGTCGGCCGAGCCCGGTGCGTCGTTCTCGCGCTGGTCATTCGTCGGAGTCGACGCGGTAGCCGCGCTCACCGTCGAGGACGGCGAGGCCGCCTGGCACGGCACGCCGCCTGCCGGCCTTCCCACCGACGGGGACCCGCTCGCCGCCCTGGGTGCTGCGTGGCGCGCGGTGAAGGGTCCGCGCCTGCCTGGCCTCCCACCGCTGACCGGCGGCTTCGTCGGCTACCTCGGCTACGACGTCGTGCGGCGCATCGAGCGGCTGCCGGCCAAGGCGATCGACGAGCTGGGGCTGCCCGAGCTGTGCATGCTGCTGGTCACCGATCTCGCCGCGGTCGATCACCACGAGTGCAGCGTCGTGCTGATCGCCAACGCGCTGGTGACGCCCGACATGGGCGCGACCGAGCTCGACGCGGCCTACGACGATGCCGTCCGCCGCCTCGATCGCATGCAGTCCGCGCTCGCCACCCCCGCCGAGCCGACCGTGGCGACCGTGAGCGCCACTGCGCCCAAGGCGGCCGCGTCGCGGACGCCGCCGGGGCACTACCAGCCGGCGGTCGAGCAGGCACTCGAGGCGGTGCGCGCCGGTGAGGTCTTCCAGATCCAGGTCGGGCAGCGCTTCAGCGTCGAGACGCCCGCCGACCCGCTCGACGTGTACCGCGTGCTGCGCACGCTCAACCCCTCGCCGTACATGTACTTCCTGCGCACCGCGGACGTCGACATCGTCGGCTGCAGCCCCGAGGCGCTGGTCACCGTGGCCGACGGGCGCGCGGTCCTGCACCCGATCGCAGGGACGCGCCGGCGCGGGGAGACCGCCGAACGCGACGCCGCGCTCGCGCAGGAGTTGATCAGCGACCGCAAGGAGCAGGCCGAGCACGTCATGCTCGTCGACCTCGCACGCAACGACCTGGGCCGGATCGCCACGCCGGGCAGCGTCACCGTCGTCGAGTTCGGCGCCGTCGAGCGGTACAGCCACGTGTGGCACATCGTCTCGACGGTCGAGTGCCGGGTCGCCGACGGCATGGACGCCTTCGACGTGCTGACTGCCACGTTCCCGGCGGGCACCCTGACCGGCGCTCCGAAGGTACGGGCCATGGAGCTCATCGACGAGCTCGAGCCGGTTCGTCGCGGCATCTACGGCGGAGCGGTCGGCTATCTCGACGCCGCCGGCGATCTCGACATGGCGATCGCGATCCGTACGGCGGTCATGCGCGACGGCGTGGCGCACGTCCAGGCCTCCGCCGGCATCGTGGCCGACAGCGTGCCCGCGCTCGAGGAGCAGGAGACCCTGAACAAGGCCCGCGCCGTGCTGCAGGCGATCGCGACGGCCGAGACGCTGTCGGCCGTCGTCCGTGACGATGTGTAGACCCGGTGCGTAGCCGGGTCGAGTTCGGCACCGCCCTGCTGCTCGACCTGCTCGGCGCCGGTGGCGCACTGCTGATCGCAGTCCGGCACTGGCAGAACGTCCACCTGGTGCGGCCCCGGCCGCTGGCCGACCAGACCTTCGGCGTCACGGGCCGGGCGGTCGACGCCGGTCCCACGGCGCTCGCGGTCGTCGCGCTCGCCGGAGTCGTCGCGGTCCTCGCCGTGCGCGGGTGGGCCCGGCGCGGCGTGGGTCTCGTCCTCGCCCTCGCCGGGGCCGGCCTCGTCTGGCGCTCGCTGGACGACCGCAGCGCGATCTCGCTCGCGCGCGCCGTCCAGTTGCGCAGGGTGCAGGGGGTCGACGTCGTGCTGCCCGGTTCGCACGTCACCCCGGACGGAGTCTGGCCGTGGCTCTGCGCGGCCTGCGGCCTGCTCGTTCTGATCGCGGGCGCCACCGTCGCCGTACGGGGGCACACGTGGGCCGGCATGTCGGCACGCTACGACTCACCCTCGGCGTCCTCAGCACCCTCCGCCGCGCCGAACGGACCGGCAGCGCCCGCCGACGTCGACGACGAAACGGCGCGGGCGCGTGCCGACGCGGCGCTGTGGCGCGCGCTCGACGAGGGTGACGATCCGACCGCGCACACCGACCGATCGCACTGATCGCCGCCGGTGCCAGTTCCCCCCGGCGGTCGGGCCCGCCGTCGCGATGGCCTACTCTCGGTTGAGAACACTGCGACCCGACGCGCACATCTCTGCGGGAGGACCCGGTCCCGATGGCCAACGTTCTGGACGACATCGTCGCGGGTGTCCGCGCTGATGTCGCCGAGCGCGAGGCGGCCCGTCCGCTCGAGGAGATCAAGGGGCGCGCCCGCACCGCTCCACCGGCGCAGGACGGCCTCGCCGCGCTGCGCGCGCCGGGCGTGGGAGTGATCGCCGAGGTCAAACGCCGCAGCCCCTCCAAGGGCGCGCTCGCGACGATCACCGATCCGGCTCGACTCGCCTTCGAGTACCAATCGGGTGGCGCGCGCGTGATCAGCGTGCTCACCGAGCAGCGCCGCTTCGGCGGATCGCTCGACGACCTCGATGCGGTGCGGGCGCGTGTGCAGATCCCCGTGCTGCGCAAGGACTTCGTGGTCTGCCCGTATCAGGTGCACGAGGCTCGCGCCCACGGCGCCGACCTCGTGCTGCTGATCGTCGCGGCGCTCGACCAGAACACCCTGATCGGTCTGCGTGAGCGCGTCGAATCGCTCGGCATGACCGCCCTCGTCGAGGTGCACACCGAGGACGAAGCGTCGCGCGCCCTCGACGCCGGCGCCAGCGTCATCGGCGTCAATGCCCGCAACTTGCACACACTCGACGTCGACCGCTCGACGTTCGAACGGATCGCTCCTGGCCTGCCCAGCGGGATCGTGAAGATCGCCGAGTCCGGCGTTCGCGGGCCGCTGGACCTGATCGAGTACGCCGCCGCGGGCGCCGACGCGGTGCTCGTCGGCGAGGGGCTGGTCACCACGACCGACCCCCGCCACGCCGTGGCCGAACTCGTCACCGCCGGGGCCCACCCGGCGACGCCGCGCACGTCCCGCTGACGCTGCGCACACCGCCCGACCGGTTGGGTCGTTGATGGTGTCGTCGCCGTCGAACAGGAGTGCCTCGTGCGGATCGCGCGCCCTCGCCCTGCCCGATCCGTCGCGCGGGCCTTGCTCGCCGCGAGCCTGATCGCGGCCGCCGCCGTCGCCGTAGGCGGTGGCCAACCCGTCGGCGCGTCGACGTCGAGCGTCGGGTATGCACCGCTCGACCGCCCGGGGCCGCCGTTGACGGTGCCCGCCGCCACGCTGCAGGCGGCGCTGCACTGCGAGGGTGACCTCGCCGGCAGCCGGCTCGAGCCGGTGCTGCTCAACCCCGCGACCGGCGTCACGCCCGAGCAGAACTTCTCGTGGAACTACGAGCGGGCATTCCGCGCGCAGGGCCGGGCCTGGTGCGCGGTCACGATGCCGTACTCGACCGAGGGCGACATCCAGGTCGCGGGGGAGTACCTCGTCTACGCGATCCGCGCCATGCATGCGCGCGCCGCGCGCCGGGTCGCCGTCCTCGGGCACAGCCAGGGCGGCATGTCGATGCGATGGGCGCTGCGGTTCTGGCCGGATACCCGCGCCATGGTGGACGACGTGGTCGGCATCGCCGGAACCAACCACGGCACGACCTCGCTCGGGCTCTGCCGCCAGGGCCTCACGTCATGCCCGGCGGCCACCTGGCAGCAGGGCGCCGGCGCGAAGTTCATCGCCGCGCTCAACAGCGGCACCGAGACCTTCGCCGGGATCTCGTACACCGAGGTCTTCACGCACACGGACGAGGTCGTGCAGCCCAACCAGTCGGACGCGGTCTCGGCGAGCGCCCTGCACACCGGCGCGGGAGCCATCACGAACGTCTCGACGCAGGACATCTGCCCCCTGGACGTCTACGAGCACCTGGCCGTCGGCACGATCGACCCGGTCGCGTACGCGCTCGCGCTCGACGCCCTCGACCATCCCGGGCCGGCGCAGCCGGCGCAGGTGAACCGTTCGGTGTGCCTGCGGCTCTACCAGCCCGGTGTCGACCCGCTCAACGTCCAGACCTACCTGCAGGTGCTCTCGGCACTGCCGACGCTCGCGGCGGTCGACCTGCCGGACGTCAACTTCTCGGGCATCCCGGTGATGCCGGACGAGCCGCCGCTGCGTTGCTACGTGTTCGCCGCCGGCTGCTGATCGCCGCGCCGGCGCAGGACCGAGACCGCGAACTCGGCGTCGGGGTGCCACGGCCGCAGGTCCCAGGTCGCGAAGCGGTGCTCGAGATCCAGCCCGGCCGCCGCGCAGTGCCCGTCGAAGTCCCGGAGCAGGTAGCCGGTGCCGAAGCCGACGGCGACCACGCCGTCCGGGCGCACGTGCGCGGCCACGCGCTCCAGCACGCGGGGCTCGCTGCCCTCGGCGACGAAGAGCAGGACGTTGCCGGCGAGGATCGCGGCGTCGAACGGTTCGCCGCGCAGGTCGAGCGCGGTGAGATCGCCCACCAGCCAGGTGGGTCCGGGATGGTCGGTCGCGGCAGCCTGGACGAGGTGCGCGTCGATGTCGACACCCGTGACGTGATGCCCGCGGGCGTGCAGCACGGCCCCGACGCGGCCGGTGCCGCACCCCGCGTCCAGGATCCGCGATCCGGGCGCGACGAGCGCGTCGAGCAGGCGTGCCTCGCCGCCGAGGTCGACCCCGTCTGCCGCCAGGCCGCGGAAGCGTTCGACGTACCAGGCGGAGTGCGCTTCGTCGTACTCGGTGAACCACCGCGGGACGCCCATTCCCGCATTCTGGTGGGCCGGTAAGCTCCATGCATGCACCAGGGTCCCGGCCTCCACGCGCGATGGCGCGGCTGACGCAGCACTGCGCACGCCGTCCGCCCGTCCGCCTGCCCGTCCCTGCAGCTACCGGAGTCCAGTCATGACTGCCGTTCCTTCCGTACCCGACGCCAGCGGGCACTTCGGTGCCTTCGGTGGCCGGTTCGTCCCCGAGGCGCTCATCGCCGCAATCGACGAGCTCACCGCAGCGTTCGAGGCGAGCCGCACCGATGCCGAGTTCGCCGCCGAACTGCACGGCTTGCTGCATGACTACGCCGGCCGTCCGTCGCCGATCACGGAGGTGCCGCGTTTCGCCGAGCACGCCGGCGGCGCCCGCATCTTCCTCAAGCGCGAAGACCTCAACCACACCGGCTCGCACAAGATCAACAACGTGCTCGGCCAGGCGCTGCTCACCCGGCGCATCGGCAAGAAGCGGGTCATTGCCGAGACCGGTGCCGGCCAGCACGGCGTCGCCACCGCCACCGCCGCGGCGCTGATGGGGCTCGACTGCACGGTCTACATGGGCGAGCAGGACACCCGCCGCCAGGCGCTCAACGTCGCCCGGATGCAGCTGCTCGGCGCCACGGTCGTGCCGGTCATGACCGGCTCGCGCACGCTGAAGGATGCCATCAACGAGGCCATGCGCGACTGGGTCACCAACGTCGAGACCACCAACTACGTGTTCGGGACGGTCGCCGGCCCGCATCCGTTCCCGCTGATGGTCCGCGAGTTCCAGCGCATCATCGGCGACGAGGCGAGGGCGCAGCTGCTCGAGCGCATCGGGCGGTTGCCCGATGTCGTTGCGGCGTGCGTCGGCGGCGGTTCCAATGCGATCGGCATCTTCACCGCGTTCGTCCCCGACGCCGGGGTGCGGCTAGTCGGGCTGGAAGCCGGCGGCGACGGCGTCGAGACCGGGCGACACGCCGCGACCATCACCGGAGGCGCGCCCGGCGTACTGCACGGCGCACGGTCCTATCTGTTGCAGGACGCGAACGGGCAGACGATCGAGTCGCATTCGATCTCGGCAGGCCTCGACTACCCGGGTGTCGGTCCCGAGCATTCGTACCTGCACGACGTCGGGCGCGCCGAATACCGCCCGATCACCGATGCGCAGGCCATGGAGGCGTTCCAGCTGCTCGCCCGCACCGAAGGCATCATCCCGGCCATCGAGTCGGCCCATGCGCTTGCCGGTGCGCGTGACCTCGGTGCCGAGCTCGGCCCCCGCGCGGTCATCCTCGTGAACCTCTCCGGACGCGGCGACAAGGACGTCGACACCGCCGCCGAGTACTTCGGCCTGGTGAAGCGATGACCGCCCTCGCCGACGCGCTGGCGAAGGCGAAGGCCGACGGCCGGGCGGCCCTGATCGGCTACCTGCCGGTCGGTTACCCGAGCGTCGAGCTCTCGATCGAGGCGATGCGGGCCATGGTCGACGGCGGCGCCGATGCCGTCGAGGTGGGGATCCCCTACAGCGACCCGGTCATGGACGGACCGACGATCCAGGCTGCGGCCGAGCAGGCCGTGCGTGCCGGTGTCGGCATCACCGACGCGCTGCACGCCGTGAGCGCGGTCGCGGACGCCGGTGCCGCCGCTGTCGTGATGACCTACTGGAACCCGGTCGAGCGCTACGGCGTCGCCCGCTTCGCCGCCGATCTCGCCACGGCTCGCGGTGCGGGCGCGATCACGCCGGACCTCATCCCGGACGAGGCGCAACCCTGGCTGGCCGCGTCCGACGAGCACGGGCTGGACCGCGTCTTCCTGGTCGCGCCGTCGTCGACCGACGCCCGGATCGCCTCGACCGCCGGTGCCTCGCGCGGCTTCGTGTACGCCGCCTCGACGATGGGTGTCACCGGCGCGCGCAGCAGCGTCAGCGGCGCGGCCGAGGATCTCGTCGCGCGGGTGCGCCGCCTCGCGCCCGAGGTGCCGGTGTGCGTCGGGCTCGGCGTCTCGAACGGCGACCAGGCCGCCGAGGTGGCCGCCTTCGCCGACGGCGTGATCGTCGGTTCGGCGTTCGTGCGCCTGCTGCTCGACGCCCCCGACGCGTCGGGCGTCGCGGCGGTGCGCGACCTCGCAACCGAGCTGGCCGCGGGCGTGCGCCGGCGCTGAGCGGCCTTACGGGACGATCAGCAGCTTGCCGGTCGTCCGCCGCGCCTCGAGGTCGGCGTAGGCCGCGGTCGCCTGCTCCAGCGGGTAGCGACTGCCGATCTGCACGCGCAGCGACCCGTCGGCGACGGCGCTCAGCACCTCGCCGGCTCGCCACAGCAACTCGTCGCGGTCGGCCACGTAGTGGGCCACCGTGGGGCGGGTGAGAAAGAGTGAGCCCGCTGAGTTGAGGCGTTGCACGTCGAACGGCGGCACCGGCCCACTCGCCGCGCCGAAGACCACCAGCATCCCGCGCCGGCGCAGAGCGGCGATCGACGCGTCGAACGTGGCTCGGCCGACGCCGTCGTAGACGACATCGACGCCCTCGCCGCCATTGGCCGCACGCACCGCCGTGGCGAGATCGTCGGCTCGGTCGTAGCGGATGACCGCGGCAGCGCCGAGCCGGCGCGCGATCTCGGCCTTGGCCTCGGTGCCGACCGTCGCGACGACCCGCCCGCCCCTGGCCGTGATCATCTGCACGAGCAGTTGCCCGGTTCCACCTGCCGCCGCGTGCACGAGCGCGGTGTGGCCCGCCTCGATCGGGAACGTCGAGTGCGTCAGGTAGTGGGCGGTGCAGCCCTGCAGCATGACCGCGGCGGCGACCTGCAGGTCGACCGAGTCGGGCACCGGTACCGCGCGGGCCTGCTCGACGAGCGCCAGCTCGGCGTGCGTCGCGACGCCGCTCTCGGTGGCGACGAGGTCGCCGACTGCGAACTCGCTGACCGCGGCGCCGGCCGCGACGACCCGCCCGGCGCACTCGGTGCCCAGCACGAACGGCGTCGGCACGGGGTAGAGACCCTCCCGCCGGTACACATCGATGAAGTTGACGCCGGACGCGGCCACCTCGACGAGCAGCTGGGTCGGGGAGGGCTCCGGGCGAGGCAGCTGCCGCACCTCCAGCACGTCCGGGCCGCCATTGCGCGGGACGACGACGGCCCTCATCTGCGCGCTGTCCATGCGCGCCACGCTACGACCCCGCACGCCTCTCAACCGCGCCGGATACCGTGATGCAGTGCATCCGCTGGCCTCGATCCCGAGCCCGACCCGCAGCGTGTGGCATCTGGGGCCGCTGCCCATCCGCGCGTACGCCCTGTGCATCGTCGCGGGGATCGTCGTGGCGGTCTTCATCACGATGCGGCGGTGGCGCGAGCGCGGCGGGGTCGAGGATGACGTCTGGGACGTCGCCGGCTGGGCGATCGTCCTGGGCATCGTGGGCGGGCGGCTGTACCACGTGCTCACCGACCCCGAACTCTATTTCGGCTCGGGCAAGCACCCGGTGGACGCTCTCAAGATCTGGGACGGCGGCCTCGGTATCTGGGGCGCGATCGCGCTCGGGGCCGCGGGCGCGTGGATCGGCTGCCGTCGCAAGCAGATGTCCCTGCTGGTCTTCGCCGACGCCGCGGTCCCCGGCGTGGCGCTCGCCCAGGGCATCGGGCGCTGGGGCAACTGGTTCAACAACGAGCTCTTCGGCGGCCCGACCAGCGTGCCCTGGAGACTGCAGATCCACGACATCGACACCGCGACCGGCCAGAGCGTGCCGTGCTCGTTCGGGAACATCGGTGCCCAGGTGTGCGGCTACTACCAGCCGACCTTCCTGTACGAGTCGATCTGGGACGTCGCCCTGGCCATCGCCCTGCTGCTCGTCGACCGCCGCTATCGGCTGGGACGCGGCAACGTCTTCGCTCTCTACGCGATGGGTTACACGGCGGGGCGGGCCTGGATCGAGGCACTGCGTCACGACCACGCGAACCACATCCTCGGGTTGCGGCTCAACGACTGGACGGCATTGATCGTGTTCGTCCTGGCGCTGATCTGGTTCGTGCGGCACGGCGGCCTCCGGGCGCCTCGGGAAGCGACGCCGTACACCGGCGAACGCGCGGCGGCCGCGGGCGCCACTGCAGCAACTGGAGCCACGGACGAGGAAGTGGACGCACATGACCGAACGGACGGCTGAGGCGGGCCAGATGCCGAACCCCGAGATCCACCACGATCACCGGGACGTCAGCGGTGGCTGGTTGCGCCCGACCGTGTTCGGGATGATGGACGGCCTGGTCTCGAACTTCGCGCTGATCGCAGGTGTGGAGGGCGCGAACTCCTCGCGTACGGCGGTGGCGCTCGCGGGCTGGGCGGGCCTCGTCGGCGGCGCCTTCTCGATGGCGTTCGGCGAGTACGTCTCGGTGCAGAGCCAGAACGAGTCCACGCGGGCCGAGATCGAGGTAGAGCGGCACGAACTCAAGCACAACGCGGCGGCCGAACTCGACGAGCTCACCCAGATGTACGTCGCCCGTGGCGTCGACCACAAGACGGCCGCGTCGGTAGCGCGGCAGCTCTCGCGCGATCCCGACCAGGCGCTGCTGATCCACGCGCAGGAGGAGCTCGGCATCGACCCGATGCAGCTGCCGAGCCCGTGGATCGCCGCGCTGTCCTCGCTCGCGTCGTTCAGCGTCGGCGCGTTCATCCCGTTGCTGCCGTACCTGCTCGGAGCCAGCTCGATCTGGGTTTCCGGCATCCTCGCCCTGGCTGCGCTGTTCTTCGCCGGCGCGCTGACGTCGCGGTTCACCGTGCGCTCGTGGGCGTACGCAGGCGCCCGGCAGCTCGTGCTGGGCATCGCAGCCGCCGCCATCACCTACGGGGTGGGCTCGCTGTTCCACGTCGCGGTCGGGTAATGCCTCCCACCCTTGCGGACCGACCGGTCGGTCTCTAGGGTTCCGGCTATGGCGGAGCTGCCCGGGCTGGACCTCGACGTGCTCAGCCGGTGGCTCGACGCCGAACGACCCGGCCTGCGCTCGGGTCCGCTGGACGGCGAGGTGCTGGCGGGCGGGAAGTCGAACCTCACCTATCGCGTCACCGACGGGACGCGCACGTGGGCGTTGCGGCGGCCGCCGCTCGCGCATGTCCTGCCGACCGCTCACGACATGGTGCGCGAGTACCGCGTCATCAGCGCGCTCGCCGACACCGTGGTGCCGGTGGCCGACCCGGTCGCGCTCTGTACCGACGTCGAGGTCCTCGGTGCGCCCTTCTACCTGATGTCCTATGTCGACGGCATCGTTCTCGACCGGCCCGGCGAGATCGGCCGCCTCGACCGGCAGCGCGCACGAAGCGTGTGCGAGCAGGTCATGGACACCCTCGTCACCCTGCATGCGATCGAGCCCGGCGCCGTCGGCCTCGCGGACTTCGGCCGTCCCGATGGCTTTCTCGCGCGGCAGGTACGGCGCTGGCACCAGCAGTGGCAGGCCTCCCGGACCGAGGACCGGCCGGCGCTGGCCCGCGTCGTCGACGAACTCACCGCGCGGATGCCGGAGCCGTCGCCGGCCGGGATCGTCCACGGCGACTACCGGCTCACCAACGTCATGTTCCGGCCCGACTTCGGCGCTATCGCCGCCGTCGTGGACTGGGAGATGGCTACCCTCGGCGACCCGCTCACCGATGTCGGACTGCTGTTCGTGTACCAGCAGCTCTCCGCCGAGTCCGACTTCGTGATGCCGCGGATGGACCCCGCAGCGGGCTTCCTGACCGCGCACGAGATGGTCACCCGGTACGCCGCGGCCTCGCCGCGCGACACCTCGCGGCTGGAGTGGTACGTCGGCTTCGGGTACTTCAAGCTCGCGGTCGTCTCCGAAGGCATCCACGCCCGCTACCTGCAGGGCATGACCGTCGGGGCCGGTTTCGACCACTTCGGTCCGGCCGTCCCACGCCTGCTCGATGCGGCGCTGGTGGCGCTCGCCGGCCTCGAGCACCTCGACCACGTCGCCCCCATCGACGACCGTCCACACGCACAGGGGAGCTAGATGGAGTTCAGGCACAGCGAGCGCTCCGAAGCCCTGCAGGCGCAGGTTCGGCAGTTCCTCGGCTCGCACGTCTACCCGGCCGAGCACACGTTCGAGACCCAGGCGGCCGAGAACCGCGCCGCCGGCACGCCGTTCCGCACACCCGACGTGCTGCAAGCGTTGAAGGACGAGGCGCGCCAGCATGGCCTGTGGAACCTCTTCCTGCCCGACCCCCGGTTCGGTGCCGGGCTGACGGTCCTCGACTACGCACCGATCGCCGAGCTGTCCGGCCGCTCGGCCGCCATCGCTCCCGAGGCGATGAACTGCTCGGCACCGGACACCGGCAACATGGAACTGATCGCGATGTTCGGCACCGAGGAGCAGCACGATCGGTGGTTGCGGCCGCTGCTCGCCGGGTCGATCCGCTCCTGCTTCTCGATGACCGAGCCCGCGGTGGCGTCCTCCGACGCGACCAACATCGCGACGACCATCACGCGCGACAGCGACGCGTACGTCATCAACGGCCGCAAGTGGTGGTCGACCGGCGCGATGCGCCCCGAGTGCCGCGTGGCGATCGTCATGGGTGTGAGCGACCCCGAGGCCGGTCGCTACCAGCAGCACTCGATGATCCTGGTTCCGCTGGACACACCCGGGGTCACGGTCGAGCGCTCGACCACGGTCTTCGGCTACGACGACGGCCCGCACGGCGGCCACGGGGTCATCGATTTCGCCGCCGTGCGGGTGCCGCTGACGAACCTCCTCGGGCCGCAGGGTGGCGGCTTCATGATGGCGCAGGCGCGCTTGGGTCCGGGCCGGATCCATCACTGCATGCGAAGCCTGGGCATGGCCGAGCGGGCCCTCGAGCTCATGTGCACCCGGGCGGTGTCGCGCTCGACGTTCGGGCAGCCGATCGCGAAGCAGGGCGTGGTGCAGGAATGGATCGCCGAGTCGCGGCTGGCCATCGAGCAGGCCCGGCTGCTCGTGCTCAAGGCGGCCTGGCTGATCGACACCGTCGGCGTGCGGGGCGCGCGCACCGAGATCGCGGCCATCAAGGTGGCCGCGCCGCGCGCGGCGTCCTACGTCGTCGACAAGGCGATCCAGGTGCACGGTGCCGCCGGCGTGTCGGGCGACACTCCGCTCGCCGAGGCGTGGGCCCAGCTGCGCACGCTGCACCTCGCGGACGGCCCCGACGAGGTGCACCTGCGCTCCGTCGCCCGCGAGGAACTGCGCCCGTACGCCGCCGACGCGCGGTGACGGCGGCTGTGGCGAACGCGGATACCGGCGCTCGGGCGCGCGTGCTCGCCGCCGCCGTCGAGCTGTTCGCCCGGCAGGGTTACGACGGGACGAGCGTCGCGCAGGTGATCGAACTCGCCGGCGTCGCCAAGGGTGGCTTCTACCACCACTTCGCGAGCAAGGAAGCGCTGCTCTTCGAGGTGTACGGCGACCTGATCGCCCGCCAGCTCGCAGCCATGGAGGACATCCTGGCGCGGGCCCTTCCTCCCGGCGAGACGATCCGGCTGCTGATCGCCGACCTCATCGCGTCCACGGCAGCCAGCGCCCGGCAGGCCACCGTCTTCTGGCGTGAGCAGCACCGCCTCGGCGACGAGCGCGCCGCCGAGTACCGCCGCGCGCGCCGGCGCTACCACGACGCCGTGCAGAGGCTGGTCCGCGATGCGCAGGCGTCCGGGGCGTTCGCCACGGTGGCCTCGCCCGAGATGGTCACGTTCACGATCTTCGGCGTGATCAACGAGTTGCCCCTCTGGTACCGGCCGCACGGGCGCAAGCGACCCGCTCAGATCGCCACCGAGCTGGCCGACCTCGTCCTCGCGGCCCTGCAGCCGGGATCGGAGCACGGATGACCAACCGCTGGGGGCTGAGCGTCCCACTCACCGGCGTGCCGCTGCCCGCGCATGCCGAACTGGTTCGGGCTCTGCCAGGGTTGGGCTACACCGACGCGTGGTCGGCCGAGACCAACGGCGCGGATGCGTTCACGCCGCTGGCGCTCGCGTCGGTGTGGGAACCGACGCTGCGCCTCGGCACCGCTATCGTCCCCGTCTTCACGCGCGGGCCGGCGTTGATCGCGATGTCGGCGGCGGCGCTGGCGTCCGCCGCGCCGGGGCGGTTCGTCCTCGGCCTCGGGGCGTCGAGCCCGGTGATCGTGCAGAACTGGAACGGCATCCCGTTCCGCGATCCCTACCAGCGCTGTCGCGACGTGCTGCGCGTCGTGCGGGGCGCGCTCGCCGGCGAGCGCGTCGACGGCGAGTTCGACAGTTTCACCGTCACCCGCTTCAAGCTCGAACAGCCACCGGCCCAGCCGCCGAAGGTCATGCTGGCGGCGCTGCGCCCGCAGATGCTGCGGCTGGCCGGCCGCGAGTCCGACGGCGCGATCCTCAACTGGCTGTCCGCGACCGACGTGCCGCGCTGCGTCGAGGCGATCGGCAACGACGCGGCCGAGGTGGTCGCCCGGATCTTCGTCTGCCCGACCGCCGACGAGCAGTACGCCCGCACGGTGGGGCGCCTGTTGATCTCGACCTACCTCACCGTGCCGGCGTACGCGGCCTTCCACGACTGGCTGGGACGCGGCGAGGCGCTGCGCCCCATGCACGAGGCGTGGGCGGCGGGCGACCGCGCGGGTGCAGCGGCGGCCGTCCCGGACGACGTCGTGGATGCCCTGGTGCTGCACGGAACGCCCGAGCAGTGCCGGGCACAGGTCGCCGGGTATGCAGCGGCGGGTGTGGGCACGCCGGTGATCGCGCTCGTCCCGACACCGGAAATGGCCGACCCCGCCACGGCGCTGGACGTCATCCGCCGGCTCGGCCCGAACGCCGGGCGGTCCTGATGGACGTCCGGGGCAAGGTTGCCGTGGTCACCGGCGGCGGCAGCGGGATCGGCGCCGCGCTGGCCCGCCGCTTCGCCGCGGACGGTGCCGCCGCGGTGGTCGTGGTCGACCGCTGCGCCGCGGCGGCCGAGACCGTCGCCGCCGAGTTCGGGGGCACCGCCGAGGTCGCCGACGTCGCGGACAGCGCGGCGGTCGCGGACCTTGTGGCGCGTACCGAAGCCGCCCACGGCCGGATCGACCTCTTCTGCTCCAACGCGGGCATCACCACCGGCGTCGAACTCGAGGACCCGGACGACCTGTGGCACCGGGCGCTCGAGATCAACCTGATGGCGCACGTGTACGCGGCGCGGGCCGTGCTGCCCGGCATGCTGGCGCGGGGCAGCGGCTACCTGCTCAACACCGCGTCGGCCGCCGGCCTGCTCACCTCACCCGGCGACGCGCCGTACGCGGTGAGCAAGCACGGGGCGGTCGCGTTCGCCGAGTGGCTGGCGGTCACGTACGGCGGCCGGGGCATCGGGGTGAGCGTGATCTGCCCGCTCGGCGTGGCGACGCCCCTGCTGCTGGACCCGCTCGCCGAAGGCAACGCAGGCGCCCGGGCGGTGGCCGCATCGGGCGCCGTCATCAGCGTCGAGGACGTCGTGCGCTCCGTGGTCGACGGGCTGGCGCAGGAGAGGTTCCTGATCCTGCCGCATCCCGAGGTCGGTACGTTCTGGGCACAGAAGGCATCGGATCCGGATCGGTGGCTGGCGGGCGTCCGCCGGCTCGCCGGCCGGCAGGACCGCTAGAAGGGCGGCAGGCATGGCTGGGGTGCAGGGTCGGGTGGCGCTGGTCACCGGAGCGGCGCAGGGCATCGGCGCCGAGGTGGCGAAGCGGCTGGCCACGGACGGCGCGCAGGTCGGGGTGCTCGACCTGACCCTCGAATCGGCGCAGGTCACGGCTGAGGAGATCCGCGCGGCGGGCGGCCAGGCGATCGGGCTCGGCGCCGACGTGTCCAAGCGCGACCAGGTGCAGGCAGCGGTCGACCGGCTCGCCGGCGAGTTCGGCGGCCTGCACATCCTTGTCAACAACGCCGGTGTGCTGCGCGACAACCTGCTGTTCAAGATGAGCGACGACGACTGGACCATCGTCATGGAGGTGCACCTGCGGGGTGCCTTCCTCTGCAGCCAGATCGCGCAGAAGCACATGGTGGACGCGAAGTACGGCCGAATCGTCTCGATGTCGTCGACGTCGGCGCTGGGCAACCGCGGCCAGGCGAACTACTCGACCGCGAAGGCCGGTCTGCAGGGGCTGACCAAGACGCTGGCGATCGAGCTGGGCCCGTTCGGTGTGACGGCGAACGCGATCGCGCCGGGGTTCATCGAGACGGCGATGACGGCGGCCACGGCCGAGCGCATCGGCATGACGATCGAGCAGATGCGCGAAGGCACAGCGTCCGTCGTGCCCGTCCGACGTGGCGGCGTGCCGGCAGACATCGCCAACGCGGTGGCGTTCTTCGCGGGGGAGGAGTCCGGCTACGTCACCGGCCAGGTGCTCTACGTCGACGGCGGCCGCGGCCTGCTCTGAGCCACCCGGGGCAGTGCTGACCGGCAGGTCAGGCCACCGGCGGGCACCGGTGACCTGAGGCGGTCGCCGGGCCCGGCACGTACCCTGGGCGGGACCGCCCGTCGCCGTTGACGAAGGAAGCCCGTTGTTCGACACGCTGTCCGATCGCCTGTCCACGGTGTTCACCAACCTCCGGGGCAAGGGCCGGCTCTCCGAGGCCGACATCGACGCGACGGCGCGCGAGATCCGCATCGCGCTGCTCGAGGCGGACGTCGCCCTTCCGGTCGTCCGGCAGTTCGTCGCCGCGCTGAAGGAGCGGGCGCGCGGCGAGGAGGTGTCCAAGGCCCTCAACCCGGCGCAGCAGGTCATCAAGATCGTCAACGACGAGCTGGTCACGATCCTCGGGGGTGAGACGCGCCGGCTGCAGTTCGCCAAGCAGCCCCCGACCGTGATCATGCTGGCGGGCCTGCAGGGTGCCGGCAAGACGACGCTCGCCGGCAAGCTCGCGCGGTGGCTGCGCGACCAGGGGCACACGCCGGTGCTCGTGGCGGCCGACCTGCAGCGTCCGAACGCCGTCACCCAGTTGCAGGTCGTGGGTGAGCGCGCCGGGGTGGCCGTGTTCGCACCCGAGCCGGGTAGCGGCGTGGGTGACCCGGTGCGCGTGGCCCGGGATTCGATCGACTTCGCCCGCCGGGCGCAGCACGACATGGTCATCGTCGACACCGCCGGACGGCTCGGCATCGACGCCGAGATGATGCAGCAGGCGGCCGCGATCCGTGACGCTGTCGAGCCGCAGGAGATCCTGTTCGTCCTCGACGCCATGGTGGGCCAGGATGCCGTGAACACCGCCGAGGCGTTCCGCGACGGCGTCGGGTTCAGCGGCGTCGTGCTCACCAAGCTCGACGGCGACGCGCGCGGTGGTGCCGCGCTCTCGGTCCGCGAGGTGACCGGCCAGCCGATCATGTTCGCCTCGAACGGCGAGAAGCTCGAGGACTTCGACGTCTTCCACCCCGACCGGATGGCCTCCCGCATCCTCGGCATGGGCGACATGATGACGCTCATCGAGCAGGCCCAGCGCACGTTCGACGACGACGAAGCCGAGAAGATGGCGGCCAAGCTCGCGTCGGGCGACAAGTTCACCCTGGAGGACTTCCTCGAGCAGCTGATGGCGATCCGGCGGATGGGCCCGATCGGCAACCTGCTCGGCATGCTCCCCGGCATGGGGCAGATGAAGGACGCTCTGGCGCAGGTCGACGACAAGGACCTCGACCGAACGGCCGCCATCATCCGCTCGATGACACCGGCCGAGCGCGACAACCCCAAGATGATCAACGGGTCGCGCCGGCTGCGGATCGCCACCGGTTCGGGCGTGAAGGTCAACGACGTCAACCAGCTCGTCGACCGGTTCTTCGAGGCGCGCAAGATGATGGGTCAGCTCGGCGGGATGGGGCTGCCGGGCATGCGGCGCACGTCCAAGAAGGCCAAGGGCAAGAAGGGCAAGAAGGGCGGGTCCGGACGCGGACCGACGCCGCCGCGCATGCCGGCCGGGTTCCCTGGTGGGCTGCCGGCCGGCTTCCCCGGCGCAGCGCCCCCGCAGCTGCCGCCGGGAACGGAACTGCCAGATCTGAGCAAGCTCAACCTGCCGAAGCAGTAGGGAGTCGCGGTGGCCGACGACGCAGGGCGCCGTTAGGCGCTGCCTGACCGCCCGCTAGGCGGGCGCGTCGCGCCGCGTCGCGGCGGCGTGGGGCGGTACGAGCTCGTGCCGGAGGTAGCGGCGGGTGAAGCGCCCGCTGCCCGCGGTGAGCGAGCGCACCGCGATCGTGTAGCGCGCCAGCTCGGCCTCGGGGACCTCGGCGTGCACGACCGTGCGTTCCATCCCGGGCGGCGCGCTCGCATCCGGCTCGGTGCCGGTCACCTTCGCGCGCCGGCCGGAGAGGTCGGAAAGGATCCCGCCCACGCAGCTGTCGGGCACGGTGACCTCGACTGCGGCGATGGGCTCGAGCAGCATCGGGGCGGCGCCCTCGGCGGCGTCCTTGACGGCCAGCGCGCCTGCGGTCTGGAACGCGGCGTCCGACGAGTCGACGCTGTGCGCCTTGCCGTCGAGAAGCGTGACGAGCACGTCGATGACCGGGACGTGGTCCTGGGTCACGCCCTGGGCCAGCTGGGTCCGCACCCCCTTCTCGACCGAGCCGATGAACTGGCTCGGTACCGCTCCGCCCACCACCTTCTCCGCGAACTGCACCCCGCCGCCCCGGGGCAGCGGGGTGACCTCGACGTCGCACACCGCGTACTGGCCGTGGCCGCCGGACTGCTTCACGAGGCGGCCGTGCCCTCGCGCGGGCTTCGTGAACGTCTCCTGCAGGGCGACGCGCAGCGGCTCGGTGTCGACGTGAGCACCGGTGGCACGCAGGCGTTCGAGCACGACGTCCGCGTGGGCCTCGCCGAGGCACCAGAGCACGAGCTGCCCGGTGCCGGCGCTGCGTTCGACGCGCACGGTCGGGTCGCCCGCGGTCAACCGGCCGATCGCCTTCGCCAGGGCGTCCTCGTCGGCGCGGGTCGCGGCCTTGACCGCGATGGGCAGCAGCGGGTCGGGCATGTCCCACGGGGCGATGAGCAGCGGGTGGGCCTTGTCCGAGATCGTGTCGCCGGTCTCGGCGACGCCGAGGCGCCCGACGGCGCAGATGTCGCCCGCGAGCGACCGGTCGATCGGGCGCAGCGTCGCGCCCAGCGGCGAGTGCAGCTGCCCGAGCCGCTCGTCCGCGTCGTGGTCGGGGTGCCCGCGGTCGGCGGCGCCGTGCCCGGAGATGTGCACGGGGGTGTCGGCCCTCGGCGTGCCACTGAACACCCGCAACAGCGACAGCCGCCCCAGGTAGGGGTCCACCGTCGTGCGGACGACCTCGGCCAGCAGCGGGCCGTCAGGGTCGCAGCTCAGCGATGGCACCGGGGCGCCGTCCAGCGTCGTCACGCTGGGTGGCTCGAGCTCGACGGGCGACGGGAAGCCGCCGGCGAGGATCTCGAGCAGCTCGCCGAGGCCCATCGAGGTCGCCGCGCAGACCGGGATGACCGGATAGAACGTGCCGCGGGCCACCGCCGTCTCGAGATCGTCGACGAGGACGTCGAGGCCGAGGTCCTCACCGGCGAGGTAGCGATCGAGCAGGCTCTCGTCCTCGCTGTTGTTGATGATCGCCTCGATCAGGGCGGCGCGCTCGGCCTCGATGTCGCCGTCCACCTGCTCGGGCGACTCGATCCGCTGTTCCTTCGCCGGGAAGCCGGCCGAGTAGTCGTAGACGGTCCGGGTCAGCAGGCCGACCAGCGCCGTCGGGCAGGCATCCTCGGGAGCGCGGGCCGTCAGGTACAGCGGTTGCACGTCCTGGCCGTCGGCGCCCCCGAACACGCCGCGACAGGCGGCCACGGTCGCCTGGAACGAGGTGCGCGGTGCGTCCAGGCGGGTCACCACGACGGCCCGGGGCGTGCCGAGGGCAGCACACTCCTCCCACACCGACACCGTGATCGGGTCGATGTCCTCGGCCGCCGAGACGACGAACAGTGCGGCGTCGGCCGCCCTCAGCCCGGCGCGCAACTCGCCGGTGAAGTCGGGGTAGCCGGGAGTGTCGAGCAGGTTGATGACGACGTTGTCCCAGGGCAGCGGGCAGACCGCGAGGCCGACCGAGCGCTGCTGTGCGATCTCGACGGGGTCGGAGTCGCTGACGGTCGTGCCGTCGGCCACCGATCCGGCCCGCGGGATGACGCCGGTGACCGCGAGCAACGCCTCGACGAGCGTGGTCTTGCCGCCGCCCGAGTGTCCGACGAGGGCGACGTTACGGATCTTCTCCGGCCGGTCGGCGGTATCGAGATGAGCAGCAACGGTCTTGGGACCGGCCTTCTTGGTCGACATCGCGAGGCCCTCCTGCGCAGCCCGCGCACAACGTGCGCGGGCCTCCGTCGTGAACAAGTCGTGCACAAAGGGATTCCGGCATTCGACACCCGATGCGGGTGCGCCACAAGCGGTTCGGGCAGATCGGCACGCTGGTCGGACGCCCCTGGCCGATATCGTGGGCCGACAGCTGCTTGCCCGTCGATCGGAATCACGCACCCGTGCTGAACATCCATGCTCGCCAGTTCTTCGGCAACCTGGTCCGGCCGTTGGCGACCCGGTTGTCCCGTGCCGGGGTCACGCCGGACGCGATCACGGTCGTCGGGACGATCGGGGCGACCGCGAGCGCGCTGGTGTTCTTCCCTCGGGGGGTCTGGTTCGGGGGCACGCTGCTGGTCTGGGGCTTCGTCATGTTCGACCTGGTCGACGGCGCCGTCGCGCGCATCAGCGGGCGCTCGTCGAAGTTCGGCGCGGTGCTGGACTCGTCGTGCGACCGCATCGCGGACGCCGCGGTCTTCGGGTCGATCGGTTGGTACTTCGCCATGCACGGCCAGCGCTGGATGCTGCTCGCCTGCCTGCTGTGCCTGGTGCTCGGCTCGCTCACGTCCTACATCCGGGCGCGGGCCGAGGCGGTCGGGCTGACCGCGACGGTCGGAATCGCCGAGCGCGCCGACCGGCTTATCATCGTCCTGGTCGGCACCGGCCTCACCGGCAAGCCGTTCAACGTGCCGTACGTCCAGGCGGTCGCAGTGTGGGCCCTCGTCGCCGCGTCCACGGTCACCGTCGTCCAGCGTTTCGCGACCGTCTACCGGCAGTCCCGGGCGGCTGAGCTCGGCGCCGGCGTGAGCCACTGATGTTCGACGCGGCACGCGGGCGGCTGGTCGAGCTCGGCTACGCCGCCGGCTGGGGAGCGCTGAAGGCCCTGCCCGAGGGTGTCGCGGCCCGTGCCTTCCGGGCTGCCGCCGATGCCGCGGCCGTCCGCAACGGCGCGGGTACGCGCCAGTTGCGCAAGAACCTGCGCCGCGCCGTCGGCCCGGGTGTGTCCGAACTGCGCCTCGACCAGCTCGTCGGCGAGGCGTTGCGCTCGTACTCCCGGTACTGGCTCGAGACCTTCCGGTTGCCGGCGATGGACCACGCCGAGGTCGCGCGCATCGCCGAGGAGGACACGCACGGCGTCGAGTACGTCGACGAGGCGATGGCGCGCGGCAAGGGCATGGTGATCGCGTTGCCGCACATGGGCAACTGGGACGCCGCAGCGATCTGGCTGGTCCGACACGGCGTGCCGTTCACCACGGTCGCCGAGCGGCTGAAGCCGGAGCCCTTGTTCGACCGGTTCGTCGCCTACCGGCAGAGCCTCGGCATGGAGGTCCTGCCGCTCACCGGTGGCGAGCGCGCGCCGACCGACATCCTGACCGAGCGACTCGCAGCCGGCGGTGCGGTGTGCCTCGTCGCCGACCGCGACCTGTCGCACAACGGCATCGGCGTGCAGTTCTTCGGCGAGCCGACCCGGATGCCCGGTGGCCCGGCGCTGCTCGGGGCCAGGACCGGTGCGGCCGTCCTGCCCGTCGGCCTGTGGTTCACACCGCACGGTTGGGGGCAGCGGATCCGGCCGCCGGTCGAGCTGCCGACCGGCGGGTCGCTGCGCGACAAGGTCGTCGCAGGCACCCAGCAGATCGCCGACGCGTTCGCCGTCGAGATCGCCGAGCATCCCGCCGACTGGCACATGCTGCAGCGGCTCTGGCTGGCGGACCTGCCGCCGCGTCCCGGCCAGCCCCCGGTGACGCCCGTCCCCGTCGGCGGCGACCAGCGGGGCCTGGACTGATGCGCATCGGCATCGTGTGCCCGTACTCCTGGGACATCCCCGGGGGGGTGCAGGCGCACGTCCGCGATCTCGCCGAGGAGCTGCTCGCGCGGGGCCATGTCGTGTCGGTCCTCGCGCCCGGCGACGACGAGACGCCGGGCCTTGCTCCGTACGTCGTGATGGCCGGCAAGGCCGTGCCGGTGCCGTACAACGGCTCGGTCGCCCGGCTGCAGTTCGGCGTGGTGTCGGCCGCGCGGGTGCGCCGCTGGTTGCGCGACGGCGACTTCGACGTCGTGCACGTGCACGAGCCGGCCCCACCGAGCCTGTCGCTGCTCACCTGCATGATCCACGACGGACCGCTCGTGGCGACCTTCCACGCCGCCACGGTCCGCTCGCGATTCCTGTCGATGTTCGACACCGTGCTGCAGCCGTTCCTCGAGAAGCTGAGCGGGCGCATCGCGGTGTCGCCCGCCGCGCGGAAGGTGATCGTCGAGCATCTCGGTGCCGACGCGGTCGTCATCCCCAACGGCGTCGCCGTGTCCAGGTTCCGCGCAGCCGCGCCGTTCGACGGTTTCCCGCAGCGCGCTGACCCCGGCGCAGGCACGATCGGGTTCGTCGGCCGCTACGACGAGCCACGCAAGGGCATGGACGTGCTGGTGGGGGCGCTCGAGCAGCTGGCACCCGACCGACCCGGCCTCCGCCTGCTGGTGGCCGGCCGGGGCGAGGCGGACGACTTCCGCGCCGCCCTGCCCGCTTCCGTGGCGCCGCACGTCGAGCTGCTGGGCCAGGTCGGCGAGGCCGACAAGGCGCGCCTGCTGCGAAGCGTCGACCTCTACTGCGCGCCGAACACCGGGCAGGAGAGCTTCGGCGTCATCCTGCTCGAGGCGATGGCGGCCGGGACGCCGGTCGTGGCCAGCGACATCGAGCCGTTCCGCCGGGTGCTGGGTGCCGGCTCCGCCGGGGCGATGTTCCCGGTCGGTGACGCGGCGGCGCTCGCGGGCACGCTGTCGGCGCTGCTCGACGACCCCGCGCGCCGGACAGAGCTGGCCGCCGCGGGCGCCCGGGCCGTCGCGGCGTTCGACTGGACGGTCGTGACGGACCAGATTCTGCGGGTCTACGAGCTGGCCATCGCCGGAGCCGGCCTCCCGGGCCGCTAGCATCGGCCGGATGCTTCCCGTCTGGGGGTTCGTCCTCGCCCTGGTCGTGGCGATCCTTCTGACGCTGTGGGTGACGTTCACCCTCACCCGGCTCGACCGCCTGCACGCGCGGGTCGATGCGGCCCAGGCCGCTCTCGACGCGCAGCTGGTCCGCCGCGCGGCCGCGCTGCTGCACGTCGCCCAGGCGCCTGGCACACAGCTCGACCCGGCCCGGCGGCGCGCCTACGAGGACGTCGCCCAGACCGCGCTCGCGGGGGAGTTCGGCACCCGGCAGGCGGCCGAGAACGCCGCCGGCCGGGTGGTCAACGACCTCGCGGGAGGCCCCTGGCCGCTGTCGGCCGAGGCCGAGCAGGAGCTGCGGGAGGCAGCCGCGCGCGTGCTCATAGCGCGGCGTTTCTACAATGACGCGGTACGGGATACGCGCACACTGAGGGTGCGTCGCATGCCCCGTTTGCTGCGTCTCGCCGGTAGGCGGGACATGCCGCAGTTCTTCGACATCGACGACACTCCGCCGGTGGACCGAGAGGAACGACCCGCCGTCGGCTCCGACGCGGCGGTGGTGCACCGAGGATCCGAACCCGCCGATCTGCCGAAGGAATCCTGAATGTCCAAGTCCTCCCGCACGCGCACGATCGCGTGCGTGACGGTGTCCCTTGCTCTCGCCGGCTCGCTCGCCGCGTGCAGTGGCGGCTCGAAGAAGGTCGCGGCGACCACGCCGCCCTCCACCACGGCGGCCCCGTCCCCGTCGCCCGCGAAGACCTCGGCGCCGCCGGTCAAGGCGGTGAACCCGTTCACCGGCGCCGCCCCGTCCAAGAACGGCGTGGTCGCGGTCAAGATCGACGACACCGCACCCGGACGCCCGCAGGTCAACATCGACAAGGCGGACGTCGTCTTCGTCGAGCAGGTCGAAGGCGGCCTCACCCGGCTGCTCGGCATCTACAACACCACCCTGCCGACGGTCGAGGCGGTGCGCAGCGTGCGTACGAGCGATCCGGAGCTGGTGTCGCAGTTCGGGCCGATCGCGTTCGTCGCGTCCGGGGGCGGCGGTGACTCGCTGCCCACGCTCGACCACTCGTCGCTGAAGGCCTCCATCAACGACCGCGGTGGTCCGGGGTTCTCGCGTGACGGCAACCGCCCAGCCCCGTACAACCTCACGTCGAACCTCGGGGCGGTCGTCTCGGCGCTGAAGGCTCCGAAGGCACGCTCCATCGGCTGGACGTTCGGTGCGCTGCCCGCCGCGGTCCCGTCCGGGCTGCACCTCAACACGGTCGTGGGGGCAACTCCGGTCACCTTCAACTGGGACGCCAAGCTGGGCCGCTACGCCCGGCTCATCGACGGCGTCGTGCAGCACGCGGCCGACGGAGCGACGATCTCGACACCCAACGTCATCGTCCAGTTCTGCACGGTCGTCCCGCACCCGGGTGACGTCGACGTCGCCGGGAACGTCGCGCAGTACACGCACACGGTCGGCAAGGGCCGGGTCGTGGTCTACCGCAACGGCCACCAGATCTCCGGCACCTGGTCGCGCCTGTCGACCTCCTCCGGCACCCGGCTGGTCGACAAGGCCGGAAAGCCGATCCCGCTGGCGCAGGGTGGCGCCTGGGTGCTGCTCGTCGCCACCAACGCTCCGCTGTCCTGACCCGCCCGTCGTGCAGGCCACCGGCCGCCGATCGGCTGGCGGTCGGTATCGCAGGAAGCCCGTAGAATCGGGGCTATGTCCGCACCACTGAACCAACCGGAGCACCTCGTCGGTACCTCGCGGGTCAAGCGCGGCATGGCCGAGATGCTCAAGGGCGGCGTCATCATGGACGTCGTCACCGCCGAGCAGGCCAAGATCGCCGAGGATGCCGGCGCGGTCGCGGTCATGGCGCTCGAGCGGGTGCCCGCCGACATCCGCGCACAGGGTGGCGTGTCGCGCATGAGTGACCCCGACATGATCGACGGCATCATCGCCGCGGTCTCGATCCCCGTCATGGCCAAGGCCCGCATCGGCCACTTCGCCGAGGCGCAGGTGCTGCAGGCCCTCGGCGTCGACTACGTCGACGAGTCCGAGGTCCTCACCCCGGCCGACTACGCGAACCACATCGACAAGTGGCAGTTCACCGTCCCCTTCGTCTGCGGTGCCACGAACCTGGGCGAGGCGCTGCGCCGCATCACCGAGGGCGCGGCGATGATCCGCTCCAAGGGCGAGGCCGGCACCGGCGACGTCTCGAACGCCGTCACGCACATGCGCACGATCCGCGCCGAGATCCGCAGGCTCACCTCACTG
>JAVHVN010000005.1:0-9526 GCA_032160545.1 Pseudonocardiales bacterium
GGTGTCGAGGACACCGGGCTGGAAATTCCGATGTACGACATCACGACCGGCACTGGGGACTTCATCGCGAACGGCGTCGTCAGTCACAACTGCTTCGCCCGCCCGACGCACGAGTACCTGGGGCTGAACATCGGCACCGACTTCGACACCAAGATCGTCGTGAAGATCAACGCGGTCGAGAAGCTGCGGGCCGAGCTCGCCGCGCCGAGCTGGGCCGGCGAACGGATCGCGATGGGCACGAACACCGATCCGTACCAGCGCGCCGAAGGAAAGTACAAGCTGACGCGCGGGGTGCTCGAGGTGCTCGCCGAGCACGCCAACCCGTTCTCGATCCTCACCAAGTCGGCGCTCGTCACCCGGGATCTCGATGTCCTGCGGGCGGCCGCGGCGACCAGCGACGTCACGGTGAACTTCTCGATCGCCACGCTCGACGAACGGGTCTGGCGGGCGACGGAGCCCGGTACCCCCCATCCCCGGCGCCGGCTCGACGCGATGCGGCAGCTGGCCGAGGCCGGCATCCGCACGGGAGCGCTCATCGCGCCGGTCCTGCCCCGGCTGAGCGACGCCCCCGAGCAATTACGGGGGGTCGCGGACGCCGTCCGGGGCGCCGGGGGAACCGTGCTCGGCGTGCTACCGCTGCACCTGCGGCCCGGAGTGCGTGAGCATTTCCTGGCCTGGCTCGCCGAGTACGACGCCGAGCTGCATGCCGATTACCTGCGCCGCTACGCCCGCGGCGCGTACGCGCCGGCGCGCTACACCGAACGGCTGCGCGCGGCCGTCCGATGAAAAGCTTCCGGCAGGGGCATAGTTCTCACTAGCGTCTCTCACAAGCGTCGGGGGCGCGGTACCGGTTCGCGAGAGGCGGGCAGCGCACATGAAGATCTCGGACATTCTGCGGCACAAGGGCTCCACGGTCACGACCATCCGGCCCGCGGGCCTCATCACCGAGCTGCTCGCGCAGCTCGCCGAGAAGAGGATCGGCGCGCTCGTCGTCGTCGACGGCAACGACGCCGTGGCGGGCATCGTGTCCGAACGTGACGTCGTCCGGCGGCTCAACGAGCGCGGGGCCGATCTGCTCACCGCAACCGTCGCCGACATCATGACCACCGCCGTCCAGACGGCCGAGCCTGGCGATGATGTCGACGCGGTCGCCGAGCGAATGACCGAGCACCGGATCCGGCACCTGCCGGTCTGCGAGGGCGACACTCTCGTCGGAATCGTCTCGATCGGCGACGTCGTCTCGAGCCGGATGCGCCAGCTCGAACAGGACCGCGGCCAGCTGGAGCACTACATCACCGGCTGAGGCCGCCGAGGTCGCAGACGGGCCGCTCGGTAACCGCTAGCGTGTCGCGTACCGATCACCCGGAGGTTGACGTGGCGTACCCCGACAAGATCCTCGCCGAGGACGAGAAGGTCGTCGAGCACCTGCACCCGCACTGGATCACCCTGGTGCCGGCGACGCTGTGGTTCCTCGTGATCTGTGCCGCCGCCGGCTTCGGAATCGGCTATGCGCCGAGCAACGGGACCACGCACACCGTCTTCATCATCGTCATCGTCGTGGTGGCGCTCGTCCTGCTGAGCTGGCTCAGCTTCGCGCCCTGGCTCGCCTGGCGCACGACGCACTACGTCTTCACGACGCACCGCGTGCTCATCCGGCGCGGCATCCTGCGGCGCACCGGACGCGACATCGCCCTGCAGCGAATCAACGATGTGGCGTTCACGCAGTCGCTGTGGGACCGCATGGTGCGGGCCGGGACGCTGACGATCGAATCCGCCGGCGAGCAGGGCCAGGAGGCCCTGAAGAACATCCCGCGGTCGGACCGTCAGCAGCAGCTGCTGAACCGCCTCATCGAGGACGACCACGACCGGCGCGCTCGCTCCTACGGCGGGCTGAGCCAGCCGTACCCGCCGCAAGGCCCGGGCTACCCGCCGCAGGGCCCGGGCTACCCGACCCAGTCGGGCCCGGGACAGTACCCGCCGCCGTACCCGACGCAGCAGTACCCGCCGCGCTGAGGGCAGGCGCTACTTCGACGAGCTGGACCGCGACAGGTCGAGGTTGCAGTGCGCCTTCGCGTCGTCCGCGATCGTCTTCGCCGCTGACGCGGTCTTGGCCGCATCGGCCGCGTCGGCCGTCGGCGGGGTGGTCGCAGGCTTCACCAGTCGGACGAGCGCCGGTGCAAGGGTGTCCCACGCAGTGCTGACCTCCGCGGGCGCCACTCGCTGCAACTCGGCGACGAACGCGATCGTCGCAGTGGACCGCGCGGGATCCTGCGCACCGACGCCTGCCAGCACCGACCGCCCGGACTGCAGCGTCTGCGTGAGCATCTGGCAGTACTGCGTCCTCGATCGCGACAACTTGGCTGCCGCCGCCGAGGGCCGCGCGGGATCGATGGTGCTGCCGGCCGCGGCGGCGCTGTTCGACCACCAGCGAGCCGCCGCTGTGGCGCCGGAGCCGGCCGCCGCGCCGGACGACACCGACATCGCCGGGCCACTCGACGCGTTCGTCCCGGTGCAGGCCGCGGTCGACACGAGCGCGACGGCGATCGCCGTGATCGCGAGGGTCGGCGCCCGGCTCACTTCTGTGCTGCTGACGCGAGCCCGGCCTGCTCGGCGGCACTCGCCGGCTGGACGAACGCCTGCATCGTGAGGTTGAGGGACGTCGTCGCGCCTGATGCGGTGCCGGCGGCCTCCGTCACCGCGGTGATGAGGACGGCCCGTGGCTGGACGGTCTGCAGCTGGTTGAGGAACTCGTTCAACTGGGCGGTCGAGCCGGAGACCACCGCGGAGATCGACAATCCGTACACCTTCTTGCCGGCACCCGATGCCGATCCGGACGACGACGACGTCGTCTTGCTCGGCGTAGCCGCACCCGTCGTCGCGCCGCGAGTGCCGGTCTGCGGCAGGGCGGCAGCGGTGAGGTCACTCGGGGTTCCGACGCTGAGCGAGGCGACGTTGGTCTGGGAGGCGGCGCCGATCGCCTGCAGGGTCCGCAGGAAGTCCGGCAGGCCGCTGGTGTCGGGCAGCGCCAGCTTCGCCTGCTGGATGTCGGTCTGGTACTTCGCGAGATTGCGGTTCTGCTCGCTCAGGTTCGCCAGGCGTGCGCGCAGCTCGCCGTTGCGCAGCGTCGCGACATTGATCTGCTCCTGGACTGCGCTCGTCTGGCTCTTCTGCGAGCTGATGAACCCGAAGTAGCCCACGAGCACCATCAGAACCGCGACCAGCACGCCACCGGTCAACCACAGCTTCTCCCGCTGCGTGCGTGCCATGTCAGCGCCCTCCCTGCGTGCTCGGGTTGTAGCGGCCGCCGAGGACGTCAGTGGTGAGGATGACGTTCGCCGACCACGTCAGGCCGCCGACGCCGTCCGCGACGCTCGCCGGGAAGGGGGCAGCCAGACCGGGCACCTTGCCCAGCGCGTCGATGTAGGCGGCAACCGCGTTCTTGTCCTTCGCCGTGCCACTCAAGGCAAGGCTGCCGATCTGCGTCTTGCCGGTTGCGTTGAGCACGCCGAGACCACCTGCGCTGCCGCCGGCGGCCGACGAACCCACGGCGAGCGTGCCGTTGATGGAGGTGATCTCGGTCCCGGCAGGCGCCTGCTTGCGCAACGCTGCGAGCAGGTCCGACCACTGCACGTCGCCGGCCATGAGCTGGCGCAGCTGCGCCTGGATCGCCGTGGACTGCTGCTGCGCATTGATCAGCGGCGCGAAGCCCCGCTGCTGGGACTGCAGGTCGTCCGTCGTTCTGGTGGCAGCGGCGAGCGAGCTGTTCGCGCTCGAGGTCTGCAGCATCGACAGGCCGTACCACCCGACGAGAACGACGAGCAGCAGTCCGAGCCCGGCGAGGACGCGTTGCTGCAGCTGGCGAGCGCGGCGCCCAGCGATGACCTCGTCGGGCAGCAGGTTCGCGAAGACGGTCGGGAAGCGGTGCGGGCCGGTCTGCGGCGCCGGGGACGGCGGCGGCATCGGCGCCGGCGGGATCAGGGTCGTGGACATCACGCGGCTCCCAGCATCAGTCCGATGGAGACGGCGGCCGACAGGCGGTATCGACCCAGAACGTCGTGGCGCCCGCCGCTGCGCGAATCGTCCAAGCGCTGCAGCGGGTCGGCGATGTAGGCGGGGACGCCGACGCGCCGGCTGAGCTCGTCCACCAGGCCGGGCAGCAGCGACGCTCCGCCGACGAGCGCGAGACGGTCCACTCGCGCCGCCGGGTGGGCCGAGCTGAAGTAGTTCAACGAACTGCGGATCTCGTTGATGAGCGGGCGGATCGCCTCGTCGATGACCTCGGTCGTCTCGGGTCCTTCGCCCCGGATCAGGCCGACCCGGCATTTCAGCGTCTCGGCCTCCGTGAGCGACATGCTCAGCCGGAGCGCCATGGCCCGGGTGACCTCCGCGCCTCCGCGGGGGATCGTGCGGACGATCTGGGGGACGCCCGCAGTGTGGATGATGATGTTGGTGCCGTTGGCGCCGATGTCGATGACCGCCTCGGTGTCCGGCGCGACGTGCGCGGCCGCCCGCAGCGCCGCGAAGCAGGCGAGGTCGACCTGGGCTACGTGCAACCCGGCCCGCTCGACGGCCCGGACGGTGTTGATCACCGCCTCCTTCGGCGCGGCGATCAGCAGACCCCGGACGGTGTCCTTGCTCGCACTCTCCTCCAGCGGGTAGAAGTCGATCAGCGCTTGGTCCAGCGGCAGCGGGACGACATCGCGGACCTGGAACGGCAGGGCCTGCCTCATCTCCTTCGGCGGCAGGTTCGACACCTCGACCTCGCGCACGACGACCTGCTGGTGGGTGACGCCGAGGATCACCGATTTCGACTTGAAGTTCTTGCCGGTCCAAAGCTGTCGGATCGCGGCAGTGACCGCCTTGTCGTCCTTCACCACGCCGCCGACGACCGCGCCGTCCGGCAGGATCGCTTGGCCGAAGTTGCTGATGACCGGCCGGTCCTTCGTGCGCACCGCCTCGACGGCGCGGATGGACGTCGACCCGACGTCGACGCCGGTCAGTGTCGTTGCGGCCACGATGTACTCCTTGCTGCGGTGGATCAGGCGAGACCGAGGATGGACCCGTACCAGGTGGATATCGGCAAGGTGACGAGCAATGCGAGCACGGCGGACAGGATCAGGCAGGGAGCGAACGGAACGGCATGGGCAGCGGGGCGGCGGTTGCCGGCCAGCGCGACCCCGCCGAAGCCCACGAGGGCGAAGCTGCCGAGCATTCCGATGAGGACCGTGCCCCAGGAAACCCAGCCGAGGTCGAGTCCCAGCAGCCCGGCGAGCTTCACGTCCGAGCCGGTGACCGCGAACGGATAGGCCAGCATCAGCACGAAGAAGATGACGATGAACGCGGCCATCCCGAGCAGTGACCGCTGCGCCGGGTTCCAGTCGCCCTGCGCGGCACCCGCCGGCATCAGCAGCAGCACGCTCACCACGTACGACGGCAGGACGATGACGTCCGGCACGCGCCGGACGTCGAACTCGAGCATCGCGAGGACGATGCCGACGGCCGCCAGATAGAGATAGGCGGGCAGCTGCGCGGTCACGCCGAAACGGAGCACCAGTGCGACGAACGCGCCGGCGGTGAGGGCCTCGACGACGGCGTACTGCCGCCACGTCCCGCCGGCCACGTTCCATGGCGAGGGCACCCGGTAGAGGACGGTGTTGAGCAGCATGCCGACCGCGAGGCCGAGGACCCCGACGCCCGCCGCGACGGGCGCGGCCACCGCGCTCACGAGCCGTTCCCCGCAGAGACACTGACGACGTGCCACAGTGACGTCGTGCTCGACGTGGTCGTCAGGACGTTGATCCCCGCCAGCGCGTTCGTCAGGTTCTGGTACTGCACCGTCAATGCGTAACCGGAGTACGGGCGGCTGGTCAGGCCCCGCTGGTCGGCCACCTCCCACTCCTCGCCGACCGGCCCGTGGTGCGCCATGGCGAGGGTGCCGACGATCTTGAGCGTGCCGAGCGACGTGGTCGCCGGGCTGTCGCCGCGTCCGTAGTTGTCCGCGCCGAACTGCCCGCCACAGACCCCGGACTTGCCCTGCGGTGGCGACGGGCAGGAGATGTTCGAGACCGGGATGCCGAGAGCGAAGATCGCGCCGTTGATCTGCATGTTGGCGAGGTCCGGCCGCATGTTCGTGTACTGCTGGCTCGGTCGCGCACCGTCGGCGAGAACCGTGCTGTACAGACCGGTGATGTCGTTGGGGCACCAGCCCGGATCGGTGGTGGCGATGGCGCTCGGGTCAATCGACACGCACTTCACCGGGTGGTAGATCCGCACGTCGTCGTAGGACACCACCTCGACGGCCTGGGTGGCCGTGTTCGCCGCCGCGAGGCTGTTGGTGACGACCACGTCGTTCTGCGCGATGAGCGCGATCGAGTTGGCCGAGGTGCCGTCGACGTACAGGTCACCGGGACCGTTGTCGCCGAAGGTTCCGTTCGAGCCCATCGAGTACTGCGTCACGTCCGCCATGTCGGGGAAGGTGCTCGTCGCCGGCGTGACGGTGGTGCCCGTGACGACGTTGCTGGCGCTCACCACGAACTTGAGCTGGGCGACCGACTGCCCGCCCCCCAGCAGCGCCGTCCCGTTGCCCCAGACGTAGCTGCCGAGGTTCACGCACACTCCGAGGACGAGCGCCACGTTGCAGGTACCGACCTGCAAGGTCACCGTCGCCACCAGGCAGGTCGTCGTGGTCGTGGGGGTCGCGGCCGAGCTGCCGGCCTTGTTCGTGAAGAAGGTGTCGCTCGTCGGCGAGTTGATCGGCGTGCTCGTCGTGGTCCCCGTGACGTTGTTCGCCGGCGTGCAGCCGCCCGTCGCACTCGACGAGGCGGTCACGGCGGCCTTCCAGCGGTGGCTGGTGCTGTCGGCCTTCGACGGCGCGGCGGCGTTGGCATCGGCGGAGTTGCCCGCCGCGAGCAGCGTGTTGAGGTAGGCCTGCAACGACGCCGCGGTGTTGTACGACGTCGGGTTCGCCGCGAGCGCGGCTTGCACAGTGCTCTTGAACGACGGGTAGCCGCTGGTGTTCGATCCGTAGTAGCAGTTGAAGAACCGCAGGTCGGTCAGCACCGTCGACGTACCGCACCCGCTGGTGCCGGTCACCGACGTCCATTGCGGCGTCCAGGCCCCGTCGTCCTTCGAGCTCGGGTTGTCGCTGGTGGCCGGGACGTACCCCTTGTCGGCCGAGGTCGCGGTGGTGACCGTCGACGACGTCGTCCCCGCCGTGCCTGCCGTCAGGTAGAACACGCTGTTCGAGGTCGAGGCGGTCGAACCGAGCTTCTGCCCGGTGCTCGGCCAGCCGGTGCTGCCGTGCGCGAGGGCGGGCGTGCTCGGCGGCGCGCCGCCGGTGTTCTGCGCGTAGATCGCCTTGATCACCGTCGGCGTCGTCAGGTTGACCGTCTGCGCCGACATCCCGGTCGCGTTCGAGGCACCGGTGTAGCACTGCGCCGGGTGCGTCGTCGAGTTCGCGGCGGCGAACGTCGCCGTGGTCTGCGGGCTGGTGACGGTGGCGGTGCCGTCGCTGTTCAACTTCACCCGGGTCGGCCCGCTGTAGACGCACGAGGTACTGGGAATCTGCGGGGATGCCGTCGGCAGGTTGGGGCCGTTGGGCACCCACTGCACGTCGTACTTCGACGCCGGGTCCGGCGAGCCGCCGAGTTCCACCGGGTACCCGGCGCAGACGAGGTTGTACGACCGGTACGGCTGCCCCACTGTCGTGCAACTGCCGTCCTGGGCGGTGGCGCGGTACTGCGTCGTGACCGGCTGGTTGAACAGCGGCCCGCTGCCTCCGGGCACGCTGTTGCTGAGCAGCATCGCGTCAGTGGTGAAGTAGCCGCCCGCGCCGTCCGCCGGGTTGGCCGGCGCGAGCAGCTGGAACTGGTGGCTCATCGCCGTCTGGCACGACTGGTAGTCGGTGTACTTGTTGCCCTGCAACCCGTCCTCGGACCAGTCGACGTACGGGTACGGCGCGCCCGGTGGCAGGTTGTTCGACCGACCCTGCGCGCCGGCGAACAACGAGTTGCACGTCGCCAGCTTGCCGGCCGCAGTGCCGGGCGACGCGCCGCTCCAGACGATCTGACCGCCCTTGACCGGTACACCGGCATTGCTGACGGCCGTCGAGTTGAGGGCGATCGTCCGGCGCTGGAACTGCGCCAGGACAGCCAGCGGCGACTCGGTCTCGAAGCCGGTGACCACCCCGTAGTTGAGCGGGTCGGTGGACGCGCCGGTGGCGATGTCGGCGACCAGGATCTTGCTCGTGGTCAGCCCGCCCTGGCTCACGGTCCCCGTGGACCGCACCCGGAAGTAGCGGTTCGACGGGTCCTTCTGGGCAGCCCACTGGTAACTCGCCGAGTAGCCGTTGGCGCTGTAGATCGGGACGGTCGGCGAGAAGTTGGTCGGCAACACGGGCGCGCAGGCGGCGACCGATAAGTTCGGGCACTGGCCGTCGAGGTAGGACACGAAGGCCTGCAACCCGCCCTGGGCTGCCGAGTACGCCGCCTGCCCGTAGGCATTCCGAACCGCCGGAACGATGTCACCACTCGTCGCGACGAGCGTCGTGCCCGTGAGCACGGTGATGATCGTGCTGATCATGAGGACGTAGATCATGGCGAAGCCGCGGTCGCCCTCGTCGGCGCCGCTGCGCATGGCGGCGATCCGGCGGCGCCCTGCGGCAAGCAGCCGGTACCCGCTCATATCGCACCGCCCAGCACCGGCAGGGTGACGACCGAGTTGAACTCGATGCCGTGCTGCTTCTTGGTGTCGGTGACCGAGAAGTCGACCGAAACCCGCGCGACGTTCGGCAGGTTGGCGGCCGCGGTCGGGTCCTGCTTCTTGGCCTGCGACGGCGGCGTGACCGGCAGGTTCTGGCAGCCCGCACTCGGCGTCGGAGCAGTGCCGAGCTTGCCACCGACGAACAGGCCGCTCAGGTCGTTGCCACCGGTGTCGTAGGGCGTGAAGAGTTGCAGCGTCGCGGTCCCGCCACCGGTGACCTGCTTCAGCAGGCGACGGCATGCGGCCGGCGCGGCGCCCTGCACCGCGGTGGACGGGAACTGCTCCTCGATCAGCACGCCCTTGGAATCCAGCCGTAGCCAGATCATCGTGGCGGCGCTCGTCGAGGCCACGCCGCTGGGGGAATTCGTTCGGTTGAACAGGTCGGCGTAGAACAGGACGTCCGAGCCGGTGAACCATTCGAAGCGGTTGCTGTTCGAGCCGGGCGTCGTGCCGTCGGCCACCCGCAGGTACTGGGCCCACGACTGCATCACGGCGCCCGCGGAGGCCGAGTTGATCGCGCGGTCGGTCGACGACCGGGTGGACTGGTCGACCGTCACGAACAGCCGCACGGTCAGCGCGCCGAAGATGGACATCAGCACCATCGCGACGAGCAGCTCGGTGAGGGACGTACCGCTCTGCGCTGACCGGGTCACGCGGCGCAGCCGGCAGCGCAGCGCGGTCAGCATGAGACGACCGAGTCGCTGCGGGCGAGGTACTTGTTCTGCTGCTTCTGGTACACGACCACGTTGACCACGAAGGTGGCTCC
>JAVHVN010000014.1:0-37136 GCA_032160545.1 Pseudonocardiales bacterium
CGCGACACGTTGCCGGCGACGGCATCCACGACGGCAGCGGTCGTCCTGGCGGGTGATCCTGCAGAGACGGCGCTGGTGACCGCTCGAACGATCACCCTCTCCACGGCGGCATCGGCGCAGTCCGGCCGACCGGGGCTCGTCGTTCACGACGGGATCACCGTGACCGGTGGTGGCGGAGCAGCGCTCACCGCGAACTGGACTCTGCTCGGACCCGTTCCGGCGGTGAACAACTCCTGTGTTCGCGCGGTCTGGACCGGGGCTCTGACCGAGGCGATGGGCAGCGTGACGATCAACGCCGACGGCACGGTGCCGACCGCAGATCACACACTGACCGTGCCGGGTTGCTACAGCTATGCCGACGTCATTCCGGCGACTCCCACGACGCTGGCGGCGAGCCTCGGCGCCGGTGATCCCGCCGAGACGATCCTGATCGCGCCGAACGCCCCGACGGTCACTACCACGGTTTCGGAGCAGACCGGCAGGCCAGCCGATTCGGTGCACGACCGGATCGTTGTCTCCGGCATGGGGGCTGCCACTGCCGACTACCAGTGGCAACTGCGCGGCCCGCTGACACCCGTGAATGGCGGTTGCTCGGGCCTGGCCTGGGGCACCGCGCCGGTCGAGGCGGCCGGTACGGTCGCGATCAGCGGCGACGGCACCTACGCCACGACGGACCACACTGTCGCCGTCGCGGGTTGCTACACCTACGACGGCACGCTGCCCGCCACGACGACCACCCTGGGAGCGACCCTCCCGGCAGGTGTGCCGGCGGAGACGGTGAACATCGCCGCGTACGTACCGTCGATCGCCACGACTACGTCGGCATCCACCGGGGTGCCGGGCGACAGCGTGCAGGACACGGTTGTCGTCACCGGAACGGCGGGCGCTACCGCGACCCTGTCGTGGCAGCTGCGCGGCCCGGTAGAACCTGTGAACGGCTCCTGCGTCGGGGTGACTTCGTGGGCCAATGCTGGGGTCGTTGCCACCGGCACGATCGCGGTGTCAGGTGACGGCACCTACCACACGAGTTCGTCCACGTTCGGGCTCCCGGGGTGCTACAGCTACCAGGATTCGCTGCCCGCGACGTCCACTACCGCCGCAGTGACTGTCGCTGCCGGCGACCCGGCGGAGACGTCGCTGGTCAGTCCCCACCAGGCATCGGTGGTGACCACGGCGTCCGTTCAGACCGGCCATCCCGGAGACTCCGTCCAGGACTCCGTGGTGGTCTCCGGAACGGGCGGCGCCGCGGCGACCTTGACGTGGCAGCTACGCGGCCCGGTGGCACCGGTGAACGGCAGTTGCGCCGGGCTCGATTGGGGCGGTGCGGCAGTCGTCGATCACGGCTCGATCGCGGTGAGCCATGACGGCACCTACCACACCGGGGCGTCCACATTTGGTCTGCCTGGCTGCTACAGCTACTCCGACGCGCTGCCGGCAACGCCGACCAGCACCGGGGCCATCGTGGCTGCCGGTGTTCCTGCAGAGACGGCGCTGATCTCGGCTCGCGTGCCAGTCGTGAGCACCACCGTGTCGAGCCAGTCGGCCAAGGTCGGCGACACCGTTTCTGACACCGTGCACGTCACAGGCACTGGCGGGGCAGCCAGCACTATTGCCTGGCAACTGCGCGGGCCGATGGCTCCCGTCAACGGGTCGTGCACCCGCGTGGTCTGGACCAGCGCTGCCGTGCTGGCACACGGGACGATCAACGTGACCGGGGACGGCACGTACAGGACGCCCGAGTCGACGTTCACGGCGGACGGTTGTTACACCTATGCCGACGTCCTCGCCGCGACACCGACGACGGCGGCCGTGGCCCTCGTGGCCGGCGATCCGAATGAGACGACGAAGGTGCGGCCACTGATCTCTGCGCTGACCCTGCACAAGCTGGTGAAGCAGGCGGCCAACTCGGCCAGCTACCTCGACGCGGACCAGAGCGACAAGCTCACCGGGGTATATGGCATCGGCGAAACGATCACCTGGCGGATCGTCGTCAAGAACACGGGCGAGGCGGCGCTGACCGACGTCAGAGTTACCGATCCGTCGACACCGGACTGTGTCGCGACCATCCCGTCGCTCAAACCTGGTGAGACTGCCAGTTACGACTGCACGTCCACCGCTCAGGGCAACCTGGTCAACGTGGCGACGGCGAGCGATGCGAAGCACAAGCTGTCCTCGAGCGACTCGGCGCGGATTCAGGTATCCGACGACGCGGCCGCCCAGATGCGGCTCGCTTACACCGGCGCCGCGCAACTACCGCTGACGCTTGCCGGCGGTCTCGGCCTCCTGGTCGTCGGGTTCATCCTGGTCCTCGCGGCCAGCCGGAAGCGCTTCAGCAAGAACGAGTCCTGATCCCGGAGTCGGGCCGGAGGAACCAGCCTCCGGCCCGACCTTCACCCGCACACAGATCAATCAGCACGTACCCGCACGTACGGTCCGCATGCGATCACAGCCTGGGGAGTGACCGATGAGAAGCATCGTGGTGGCCGGCATCGCGTTGGTCAGCGTCGTCGCGGCCTGTACATCCGGCCATGGCAGTGCCGGCAAGCCGAGCAGCCCTCCCACCTCGAGCTCCTCCTCGTCGAGCCCGGCGAAGTGGAACCCGGCGGCCATCTCCGGGAAGGTCCCGTCGCCCGGGTCATGCCACCTCAAGAAGGCCACCGGCCGAGAAGGTGCCGGAGACGCCCTCCCGGATCCCGCCTGTACCCCCGGCCTGACAACTACTGACATCTCGGTGACGAACCTGTCCGCGACGGCCTGCAACCGTGAGTTCATGCGCAAACGCACCGTCGCGGAAAGCGTCACGGCGGCGGTGAGCAAAGCAGTCTGGGCGGCGTACGGCATCAAGGGCCCTGAGGCAGCCGGCTATGTGCTCGACTATCTCGTCCCGGTCTCGCTGGGCGGCGCACTGGACTACCGGAACCTGTGGCCGTTGCCGAAGGGACCTTCACCGGCTGCCGGTGCGGTCGAGAAGGCAGCAATTGACAAGGCGCTGACCCAGGCGGTGTGCAGTAACCACGCCGGTATCCAGGCCGCGCAGCATGCGTTGGTCCGGGAGTGGCCGACCGCGCTCGTCGCGCTGCGACTCGCCAAGCCGTGAGCAGGCGGACGGCGTCGAACGGGTGAACCGAGCCCTGGTTCCCCGTCCCGTCGAGCCAGCCGGTGGTTGAGCCGAGTGAGCACTCGTCGAGCAGAAGTGGCGGCGTTGGAGCTGGGCGCTATCCGGCCGATGAGTTCGTCAAACCAAGCGTGTAGGTGAACGTGTCGTCCCGGTGCGGATAGGGCGCGTTCACGGCGACGGTCACCGTGGTGCCTCGGACGTCGATCCCCTCGACCTCCCCAGCAGGGCTGTACGCAGGACCCGGGGGTGCCGGCGCCTCCCCGAGGTAGCTCACCGACCCGCGGGCCGCGGTGCCGTCGAGGGCACGTCCGAGCCGTATCGACAGCAATTGCCGTGGCGTCGGGTACAGGTCGCTGCCGGGGTCGTTCGTCGAGCAGATCAGCGTGGTCGACGTGGCGAATGCGCAGCCCTGGACGTCACGAACCGGGCGGTCGAGGGACATCGTCGCAGCCAGCGCAAGATCG
Source organism: Pseudonocardiales bacterium (assembly GCA_032160545.1). Lineage (GTDB taxonomy): Bacteria > Actinomycetota > Actinomycetes > Mycobacteriales > Jatrophihabitantaceae > DATGFB01. The sequence goes on from JAVHVN010000014.1 coordinate 3,583, forward strand.
CCGGTCCGTGATGCACGCGGGTTGAGCCCCGGCGTCGCGAACACCAGCAGGCGCGACACCGTGCCCCACTCGCCCGCGGCGAACCACTGCCCGTCCGGGGTCAGCGCGGTGAACGAGTTGTTGTAGAGCTCGCCCGGAACGAGGCGGTGGGTGAAGTCGCTGCGGTGTCCCTGCGCGTCCGTCAGGCTGAACAGCACCGATCCCGCGGAGGAGCTGCCCTGATAGGCGTCGAGAACGTATCCACGCCACGAGCTGGGATCGCCGATGTGAATCCAACCCCGGCTGCGCAGATCGGTGGGCACGCTGCCGTTGCCCCGGGTAAGCAGGTAGCTGCCCGAGCCGCGCTGGACGGTCGCCATGCCCTGCCCCGCGATGGAGACCGACGACTCGGTGACGGCGGTGACCGACCAGGGGCCGATGCGCGCGCCGACCGTGGTCGCCTGCGCGGGCGTCATCTGCACGACACCGATGGCGAGCGACGCCGCGATGACAAGCACCCCTAGTCGCCGCATGCCTTCCAGCGTCGGTCGCCGACGATGTGCGCAGGATGTAGCAGGTTCGGTGCCAGCTGTGAGTCAGGGCAGCCGCAGCCGCACGGTGACGGTCGCACCGCCGCCGGGCGAGTTCGCGATCTCGGCCGAACCGTCGTGCGCCACGGCCAGGGACTCGACGATGGCCAGGCCCAGGCCCGTCCCACCCGCGACGGCGGCCCGGCCGCGGGCGGAGTCCGACCTGCTGAACCGCTCGAACGCATGGCCCAGGAATTCCGGCGCGAAGCCGGGTCCGTCGTCCCGGACGCGCAGGACGAGCTGGCCGACCTCGATCGCGGCGGTGACCCGGATCGAGCCGCCTGCCGGAGCGTGCCGCAACGCGTTGGTCAGCACGTTGCCGAGAATCCGCTGAACTGCGCTCGGGTCGACGTCGGCCACGAGGTCACGCGGGCACACGACACCGACCCGCTGCGACCGCGCCTCGGCGGACGAGCGGTACGCCGCGACGACGTGCTCGATGAGCGGGCGGATCTCGGTCAGTTCTCTGCGGGCCAGCGGCCGGGCGGTGTCGACCTGTGCCAGCAGGAGCAGATCGTCGGCGAGCTGGGCGAGCCGGGCGACCTCGATCCGGGCGTGCCCGATCGATTCGGCGAGGTCCTCGCGAGTCCGCCCCGGGCGTACCGCGGTCTGCAACTCGGTCTGCAGGACGGCAAGCGGAGTGCGCAGTTCGTGCCCGGCGTCGGCGACGAACTCGCGCTGCCGGTCGATCGAGTCGTGCAGCCGGTCCAGGAGCCCGTTGAACGTATGTGCCAGCCGGCTGAGGCTGTCTCGCGTCGGCGGCTCGCTGATCCCGCCACGCTCGGCGTGTTCGCTCAAGCGGGCCGCGTCGGCGCTCATCCGGTCGACGGGTCGCAGTGCCGCACCGGACAACCACCACGCGCCCAGCCCCACCAGCGCCAGCACAATCGGGATGGCGACGTACAGCGTGTGCCGGACCTGCGTGGTCGCGTCGTTGGCCGCGTCGAGGCTTTGCCCCGTGACGACGAGCCAGCTGCCATCGCTGCGCGGAACCGGAACCGTCAGGACGCGGAACGGCTGCCCGTCGTAGCGCGTCGTGACGAACGTCGATCCGGAGCGGTTCTTGGCCGGCGACGGTGCCGTGGGCAACTGGCCGGGCACCGCGTACACCAGCCGGCCGCTCGGATCGAAGACAGCCGTGAAGGTGCCGATCTCGCCCTCGCGTGACCTGCGCAGTCCGACCGTCGGCGCGGGACCCGACTCGCCGGGGTGGCCAGAAGCCACGTCGGCAGCGAGTGGGTCGGCGCGGGTCTGCAGGCCCGCGTCGACGTTGGCTCGCAGGCCGCTGGCCAAGGTGAACGCGAGCAGCGCCACGCCGGCCGTGGCGAGCACGGTGGCGGCGACCAGATAGGTGGCGATGAGTCGGCCACGGACGCTGTGCAACCACGCTCTCATCGCTGCGGCAGCCCGGCGCAAAGCAGCCGCGGCACCGGCCGTTGCACTCGTGCCGTCCCCGGCGCCCCCGGCATACTGCTGGTCACCGGGCCAGCGTGCGCCGAGTTTCATGTAGGGAGCATGGCACCGGCTTCGCGCCTCGACCCGGAACGGCGACACCGGCGGATTGGGGCAGCGTGCGGTTACTGGTGGTCGAGGACGACGAACGGCTGTCGGCCCTGCTCGAGCGTGCCCTCGAGGAGGACGGGTACGCGGTCGACGTCGCACACGACGGCACTGAGGCCGTCTGGCTCGGAACCGAGAACGACTACGACGCCGTGATCCTCGACGGCATGCTCCCCGGCCTGGACGGATTCGACGTCGTGCGCCGCTGGCGGGAGGCCCGGCGTTGGCACCCCGTGCTCATGCTGACCGCGCGCGCCGAGGTCGCGGCGCGTATCGAAGGACTCGACGCCGGGGCCGACGACTATCTGGCAAAGCCGTTCGACTTCGACGAACTCACAGCGCGGATCCGGGCGCTCGTCCGGCGCGGACCCGCCGAGCGTCCGACGCAACTGCAGGTCGGCGATCTCGTGCTGGACCCGGGTTCACGCCGAGTCACCCGCGCCGGCCAACGGGTCGACCTGACGGCGAAGGAGTTCGCGCTGCTCGAACTGCTGATGCGCAACAGGGGCGACGTGCTGACCCGTACGTACCTGCTCGAGCACGTGTGGGACTTCGCGTTCGACCCGTCGAGCAACATCGTCGACCAGTACATCGGCTCGCTGCGCCGCAAGATCGACAAGCCGTTCGGCAGGGACGACCTGGTCACGGTGCGCGGTGTCGGCTACCGCGTGCGTGCCGAGGGTGAGCCCGACGACTCGGAGTCCGACGGCGAGTGAGCGAGGCCGTGGCGGTGACGACGGAACGGCAGCAGGATTCCGGGCAGCGGGACGTCTCCGGCGTGGAACGGATCGACGAACCATTCGGTACCGAACACGAGGCGGAACAGGGGCCGCGGCAGCCGGCCGAAGAAATCGAGCATCCGCTGCGACTCGCCGCCGGCGGTCTGTGTGCTGTGGGCCAGCATGGCCCGGCGCTTGACGTCGCAGTACCTGCCGACGCGCGCACGGAACTCGATGTCACGCGGGTCGGAGTAGGCCCACACGAGGGAATCGGTGGGCATCGACTCGGTGGGCAGCCGCACCAGGCGCGCCATGCCGAGAGCGCGCTGCAACGCCCGCCGGTCGACCGTCGCTTCGAGCAGGCGTACTGACGGCAGTTCGCTCGCGACGTACCGGGCGACGCGGTGCACCTGCAGATGGTCGGGATGCCCGTAGCCGCCGTTGCGGTCGCAGCTCAGGATCACCTCGGCACGGTGCTGCTCGACCACCGAGCGCAACTCGGCGGCGAGGTCAGCGACCGGCAGGTGGGCGAACCCGTCGCGGTTCTCCGCGCCCATCCCGGAGTCCGGATGACCAAGCAGGACGACGTCAGAACAGCCGAGTATCTCGGCCGAGCGCCGCAGCTCGGCCTCGCGCGCCGCGCGCAGGGCGGCGGGCGGCCGGTCGCCGAGCCCGGCCTCGCCGGACGTCGCGGTCACAAGGACGACCCGGTGTCCCGCAGCCGCCGCGGCAGCCAGCGTGCCGCCCGTGAGCAGCGCCTCGTCGTCCGGATGCGCGTTGAACGCGACGACGGTCGTCACGACGCAACCACCGCCCGAGGCGAGGCCGACCAGTACAGCGCGTCCGCTTGCCGCCGGACCGCGGACCAGTCGAACCGCGGCTCGCCGGCGGCGGCCCTCGCCCCGAGGCGAGCGAGCTCGGCAGGTCGTTCGGCGAGGTCGGTCATCGCGGCGACCATGGCCCGGTCACCCGTGACGAGCCGGCCGTCCATGCCGTCACGCACGATGTCCGCGACACCTGAGTTCGCGAATGCGAGGACCGGCAGCCCGGTGCTGTGTGCCTCCAGCGCCGCGATCCCGAACGACTCGTGCACGGCCGGTGCGACATAGAGGTTCGACGACGCGAAGACCGAGCGGATCTCACCGCTCGTCAACTGCCCGTCGAGGCTCACCCACTTCTGCAGGTCGTAACGGACGAGCAGATCGGCGACCTTGCGCCGCATCGGGCCGTCGCCGACGATGCGCGCGGTGATCGGGGTCGTCGCCGGCACCGACTGCCGCAGCCGGGCGAGCATCTCGACGAACTGCAGCGGGCGCTTGCGCGCGGCGAGCCGCATGACGGTGGCGATCGCGAGTCCTTCCGAGGCACCCGAGCAGATACCGGCGCGCCAGAAGTCGATGTCGACGCCGTTGGGCAGCACCGCGACCGGTCGATCGACATAGGGCTGCAGGTCGCGTGCCGCCACCGTGCTGACCGCCGACCAAGTCACCGGCCAGCGGCTCCACGACGCCAGACCGTCCGCGACAGAGAGCGCGGACCTCACCCCCGCGAGCATCGAATGCAGGGTCACGACGGTCGGAGTCGAATGCGTGCGGGCCGCCGCGGCCTGGCGGAAGGCCAACGGCGAGAACGTCGAGACATGCGCATGAATGAGGTCGTACTGCCCGGCGTCGATGCGGTCGAGGACCTGGCGGGTGCGGCGGTAGTGGATGCGGCCGACCGTTCCGCCCGCGACCTCGGGGCGATGGACCCGTGCCGTCGCCGGGACGGACGGCGCGCCGGTCCCGTCGGCGACCGCGGTGAAGATGTCGACCTCGTCACCGTCGGCGATCTGGGCCTGCGCCAGCCCGGCCACCTGCCGCTCGATGCCGCCCATGCGGGGGAGGTAGCAGTCGGTGACGTGCGCGATGCGCCGTCCACGGCGCTGCCCGGTGACGTCGAAATCCTGTGCCGCCGCCATGATGGGTTCGCCGTCGACCCGCATTCCTTGTCCTCCTTGTTCGTGTTCTCATCTTCCAGGTTCCGGGTTGGCGGATGTGAAGAACATGTAGTCGCTCGCGGCATCGGCCAGACGGCGGAAGGAGGAATCGGACTTGCCGGTCGTAGTGGACGGCATCGTCGTCGCCGAGGGCGTGGCGGCGGCGGTGTGCTTCGCGGCGTCCTCGGCGTTCAAGCATGCGAGCGCCTCGCATGTGGACGCCGCGCGCCCCACGGCGCGAAGCGGTGCCGCGGGGTTCCTGACCCGTACCCTGCAGCACCCGCTCTGGCTGGCCGGTCTCACGGCCGACGTCGGCGGTGTCGTCCTGCAGATCCTCGCGTTGCGGCGAGGCGCGCTGGCCGTCGTCCAACCCCTGCTGCTCTCGAGCCTCGTCTTCGCGCTGCTGATGCATGGCGTGGCGCGCCGCCGGCTGGCCGCCAAGGATCTCGGCTGGGCGACCGCGGTGGTCGCCCTCCTCGCCGGCTTCACGCTGCTGTGCGGCTCCGTTCCGGCCCGCACCCAGGAGCCCGTCGACCGGCTCCCTGCGCTGGTGGCCGGTCTGGTCGGGCTGGTCGTCGTGGCGACGAGCGTCATCGTCGGGATCCGGCACCACACCCATCCCGGGCGTCCGGCGTTGCTCGGGTTCGCCGCCGGGATCGTCTACGCCGGGACCGCCGCACTCCTGAAGTCGTTGACCACGGTCGCGGCCGACCACGGCATCGGGCATGTCCTCGTCTCGTGGCAGCTGTACGCGGTCGTGGCCGCCGGGGCCCTCGGCCTGGCGATCGCCCAACTGTCGTTCCGGGCCGGCCCGCTTGCCGCCGGCCTGCCCATCGCGGCCACCGTCGATCCGCTCCTGTCGATCGGGCTCGGCGTGCTGCTGTTCGACGAGCACATCCGGCTCGGCCCCGGCCACGGGGTCGTCCTCGGCCTGCTGCTCACCGGCCTGTCGTTCGCCGTCCTGCAGCTCACGCGATCCGAGTCGCGCGCCGTCAGGCCGTAGCCGGTCGTGCGCTGGGCGAGGATTGCGCAGCGGCATCGGACAGACCCGTTCCGTCGGCGCGACCTTCAGGTGAATCCGCGCCGGAAGGCGTGTCGACGAGCCCGCAACGGTGGAACGATCCCTGCAACGCGAGTCACCCCCCTGAGCCCAGGGAGACCCATGGCAGCGCAGTACGACGTGATCGTGGTGGGCGCGCGGTGCGCGGGGGCGCCCACCGCCAGGCTGCTCGCCAGGCAGGGCTACCGGGTCCTGATGGTCGACCGGGCGTCATTCCCGAGCGACACCATCTCGACCCACATGATCCACCCGCCCGGCGCGGCCCGGCTGCAGCGCTGGGGCGTGCTGGACGAGGTGGCCGCGACCAACTGCCCTCCGGTCGAGGGCTACTCCATGGACTTCGGCCCGTTCACGATTCGCGGGCGGCCGCGTCCCTACGACGGGATGACCACGGGTTACGCGCCGCGCCGGTACCTGCTCGACAAGATCCTCGTGGATGCCGCCGACCGGGCCGGGGTCGAGATCCGCGAGGGCTTCTCGGTCTCGGCGCCGATCGTCGAGGACGGCGTGGTGGTCGGCATCCGCGGCGACGGCCACGGCGGAGACGGGGCGGAGGTCATCGAACGGGCACGCGTCGTCGTCGGTGCGGACGGCCGCAACTCGCACGTCGCCCCGGTCGTCGAAGCACTGGAGTATCACCAGAAGCCGCCGCTGCAATGGAGCTACTACACCTACTGGAGCAACTTGCCGGTCGACGGCATGGAGATCGTCGACCGTCCGAACCGGGGGTGGGCAGCCGTCCCGACCAACGACGGGCTGACCATGCTCGTCGTCGGCTGGCCGATCGCCGAGGCCGCTGAGTACAAGTCCGACGTCGAGGCGAACTACCTGCGCACGCTCGACCTCGCGCCCGACTTCGCCGAGCGGGTCCGCGGGGCGACGCGCGAGGAGCAGTTCTTCGGCGCGTCGGTCCGCAGCTACTTCCGCACCCCGTTCGGTCCGGGCTGGGCGCTCGTCGGCGACGCGGGCTACAACAAGGACCCGATCACCGCCCAGGGCATCACCGACGCGTTCCGTGACGCCGAGCTCTGCGCGAGCGCCCTCGACGCGGCACTGTCCGGGGCGCTGCCGTACGACGAGGCGATGGCGTGCTACCAGCAGGAGCGCGATGCCGGCGTCCTGCCGATCTTCGAGTTCACCTCCCAGCTGGCGACGTTCGAGCCCGCCCCTGCGCAGATGCAGCACCTGCTCGCCGCGGTGTACGGCAACCAGGACGCGATGGACGACTTCGTCAGCCTCACCGCCGGAACGCTCTCACCCGCCGAGTTCTTCGCGCCCGAGAACATCCGCCGGATCATGGCCTCGGCCCCAGCGCACTCCGGCTGAGAGCTCGCGATTCGCTCCGTTCAGGGACGGAACTTCTGCAACTGGCTCGTGAACCACGGCGCCAGCCACCGCACGCCGGACTCGCTGAGGTGGACGCCGTCGCTGCGCACCTCGACGCCGTCGACGTCCCACGCGAAGCTACCGGCGGGCGCAAGCTTCTTGTTCAGGTCGAGAAGGCGGACGTCGGGCCGGTGCACGAGCACCTGCGTGACCAACGCGTTCCATCGGTCGACCCGCACCGGGTCGTCCTCGGGGTACAGCGAGCCGTCCGGCTGCTCGCCGCGCCGGTTGTACGGCTCGGACGCGATGATCACCCGAGCTCCGGTCGATCCGAGGATGTCGACGGCCTGTTGGATCAACGAGGTCAGGTACTGGTCGAACGCCGGCTCGCCGATGTGCGTCCAGCGCCCGGCGTGCTGACGGTTCATCGTCTCCCAGCGACCGACGACCAGCACCACCTCGTCGGGTAGGTCGGCGCGTACCTGACTGCGCCAACGCGCCTGCCAGGTATTGCAGGTCTGGCTCTCGTCGTACTGCTGGCCGAAGTAGTCGTACGGGCCGCCCTGCACGACCCCGCAGCCCAGGGTGGTGCGGTTGACGACCTCGACGCCCGTCGTCGGCGGCAGATACTGCGCCAGCGTCCAGCCGATCGAGTCGCCGAAGACGTCCACGCGCAGTGGGCCGGTACCGGTCTTGTGCACCGGGCGGCTCGGGGCGGGCGCCTGCCGCTGTTGAGCGGCCGAGGCAGCCTGCGCGGTCGTCCCCGGCGGCAGGTCGCCGCCGCCGGCCGCCGGCACCATGACCGGCACCCTGCCGTTCGGTGCCGCGCAGGCACTGAACACCAGCACGGCGCCGACGCACGCGGCGGCCGCCGGCAGCAGGCGCCGCGGCTGAAGGCGCATCCGCTGGGCCGGTAGCTCCACGAGGAACAGTGAAGCCGTCGCGATCGCGATCGTGACCGCGACACGCAGTTCGGCGAGCTGATAGGTACGCAGCCCGGTGCGCGCGCCCGTCAGCACTCCGTACACCGGCCAGTGCCACAGGTACACCGCGTACGAGATGCGACCGAGGGCCGCGAGCGGCGTCGAGGCGAGCACCCGGGACACGAGCGTGCGGCCGTCGAGCACGAGGCCGGCTATCAGCGCGGCAGAGGCAACCGATACGCCCAGCATCAGCCCGTGCCGGAACTGGTCGGGCGCGCCCGTCGCCGCGTGCGCGGCCAGGACGAGCGCGAGCAGGCCAGCACCGGACAGCAGCCCGGCGTAGCGGCCGGCCGCCTGCGGCGAGCGCTTCGCGCGCCGCCGCGCACCGTGCCATGACCAGGTCGGGGCGAGCAGCGCGGCGAGCGCGGCGCCGACCAGCAACTCCTGCGCGCGGGTGTCGGTGCCGAAGTAGACCCGGCCGGGAGTCGCTCGTCCGCTCATCACGAACGTCATCAGTGCTGACGCGGCGATCCCGAGGACGCTGAGGCTCAGCAGCCTTCGGCGGCGGTTCTCGGCGGTCCGCACGCCGGCCCAGGCCAGGACGAGCAGGCAGGGCCAGATGGCGTAGAACTGCTCCTCTACCGCGAGCGACCAGGTGTGCTGCAACGGCGACGCGGTGCCGCCCGTCGAGAAGTAGTCCGTTCCCCGCAGCGCCCACCGCCAGTTGCTCGACCACAGCGACGCCGTGAGCGCATCGTCGCGCAACCCGGCGACGGCGTCGGGACGAAACAGACCGCGACCCGCGACCACCGCGGTGATCATGACCAGTGCCGCCGGCAGCAGGCGGCGCGCCCGCCGGGCCCAGAACGCCGGCAGGTCGGCCTGGCCGGTGCGCCGGCTTTCGTCCAGCAGCAGGCTGGTGATCAGGAAGCCGCTCAGCACGAAGAACACGTCGACGCCGACGAAACCGCCCGTCACGCCGGGGATTCCGGCGTGGGCCAGCAGCACGCCGACAACGGCGAGCGCCCGCACGCCGTCGAGCGCGGGCAGGCGAGCGGGAGCGGGCACGGGGCACCTGGGGTGAGGCGGAGCGATGTCCGGGGTGGGGACGCGAGCGGTACAGGTCTACCAGTGATCGCGCGCGTTCGCCCGCTCGCGACACGACTCCGGGTGGGTGACCCCACCGGCCGGACCACCCACCCCGGAAGGTGCTCGCAGATCAGCCCGTGTGCTCGACCGAGACGAGGCCGTCGGCAAGGTGCACGTCAATCGTCAGCGCAGCGCCCGTGGCGGTCGATGGCGGCAGCTCCGTGTGGTTGACCCCCCAGCCGTGGTACTCGTGGTTGCCTGCGTTCGCGCCGCCGTCGATCGCGATGTCGCCCGCGTGGACGTTCGCCTGGACGGTCACGTTCATGGACCGGGGGACGAGCAACTGGACGTGCCCGGCGGCCATCGTGACGTCGACGGTGCGAGCCGAGGTCAGCGTGCCGAGGCGGCTCAGGTCCAGGACACCCTCGCCGAACGCCAGGCGGTACTCCGACTGCAGGGCCACGGCCGAGGTGGGCGTCCACTCCCGGCGACCGGTCCCGTCGTGCAGGCTCGCATCGGTGGAGCCGAACCCGACCAGCCCGACGATCGCCACGACGAGCAGCGGGCTGAGGCTCCACGGCGTGCGCCGCAGCGCCATGCCGGCCAGCAGGACGCCCAGGGTCACGCCGAACACGACCCAGAGGTAGACCGGGATCGGGATGCCGTTCGCCGCGTCGACGGCGGCGAGGATGCCGAGGGCCGGCAGCAGCAGGCCCGCTGCCACCAGCTTGAGCGGCAGCGCCCGGCGGCGGCGTTCGCGCGAGGCAGCCGCGGACTCCGCGATCCACTGCCGCGTCTCGCCCAGCCACGGCGGCCGGGACGGGCCGCCCTGCTCGTCCGCGGGTGATCCGGCGGCGGTCTTCTGCAGCGACACGGTGTCGTCTGGTCGCGGGCCGGGGGCCGCGGGCGGCTGATCCGGCCAGTCGGCACGCAGCCGTCCGCGCCGGCCGAAGATCGCGATCAGCACGATGACGACGGCCAGGATCGGGAAGAACCGGTGCGGCGCCCACCAGCTGAAAGCGACGGCCCAGAGGAAGAGGCCGACGGCCACCGTGACCAGCCACACCGGAACCCGGCGGCGGCGCAGCGCCGCGACGAAGCGGTCGATCGGGGCGTCGACGGTGCCTTGCTCGGGAATCACCGCCCACGCCACCACGTAGGCGAGAACCCCGGCGCCGCCGAAGAACGCGGCCGTGGCGAACAGGACGCGGAACAGCACGGGGTCGACGCCGAAATACTCGCCGAGGCCCCCGGCGACGCCGGCGCCGATCCGGTCCTGACGGCTGCGCCGCACGACCCGGGTCGTCCCGGCGGGCTGCGGCTCGGACGGCGGCGGAGGCGGCGGGGGCGGGGGAGGCGCGGACGGCGGGGGAGGCGGCGTCGAGCCGCCCGAAGGCTCGGTCGTGGTCATGGCACCAGGCTCCATCGCCACTGGGGTCAGCCACATCGGGTGAGGCCCTGATCTGCACCCTGAACCTCGATGTCAGGGGCACACCTGATGCCGCCGGGACGCGAACACCGGGATCATAGGGCGGTGACCGCTCCCACCGTGCCCGCGCGCCGGTTGTACCGGCGCCCTGACCACGGGCTGGGGCGCCTGACGCCAGGGGTGGCGGCGGGTATCGCCGAGCACCTGCACGTGCGCCCGCGACTGATCCGTATCGCCCTGGTCGTGCTCTGCACGGCGGGCGGCCTGGGATTCGCTCTGTACGGCGCCTACTGGATCGTGCTTCCCACCCCTCCCGCTGCGCCGCCGTCGCGCCTGCCGACTTGGCTCGAGTACCCGGTTGCCGTGATCGTCGCGATCGCCGCGCTCGCCGCTCTCGCATCGCAGGTGCCGCTCGGCGGGCTGTTCACACCGACTCTGCTCGCGTGCCTCGGCGGCGCGCTGATCTGGCGCCAGGCCACCGAGCCCGATCGCGATCGGTGGCGCCGGTTGTCGCGCACGTCGCTGCAGGCGAGCGGCACCGACCGACTCGGTCGGATCCGTCTTGTCGCGGGCGGCGCGCTGGTCGTCGCCGGAGCGATCCTGGTGCTCGCCCGTGCGGACGTCCGCGCGATCCGCGACGGACTGCTCGCGACCTCGGTGACGGTCGTCGGCATCGCCCTCGTCACCGGGCCGTGGTGGATGCGAATGGTGAGCCAGCTCGGGGCCGAGCGTAGTGAACGGATCCGCTCGCAGGAACGTGCGGACATCGCGGCGCACCTGCACGACTCGGTGCTCCAGACGCTGGCCCTCATCCAGCGCAACGCCGGATCGCCGCGCGAGGTCGCCCGCTTGGCCCGCGGGCAGGAGCGCGAACTGCGCACGTTGCTCTACGGCACCCGGACGGCGTCCGGTCAGTTCGCCGAAGAGCTGCGCGCTGTGGCCGCCGAGGTCGAGGATGCGTACGCCGCCGCCGTCGACGTGGTGGTCGTCGGCGACGTCGCGATGGACGACACGCTCGCCGCCGCGGTGGCCGCGAGCCGCGAGGCGCTCGTCAACGCTGCCAAGCACGGGCAGGTGACGGCCGTCAGCCTCTACGCGGAGGTCGAACCGCACGCAGTGAGCATCTTCGTGAAGGATCGAGGGGTGGGCTTCGATCCGGAGGCGGTCGCGGACGACAGGCAGGGCGTCCGTGGTTCCATCGTGGGCCGGGTCGAGCGACACGGCGGCGAGGCCACCGTTCGCAGTGGCGCCGGCAGCGGCACGGAGGTACAGATCAGGATGCCCCGATGACCACCCGCGTCGTCATTGTCGACGACCATGCGATGTTCCGTTCCGGCGTGCGCGCCGAGTTGGGCGAGCGGGTGCTCGTCGTCGGCGAGGCCGGCTCGCCCGCCGAGGCGATCGACGTCATCGGCAGCACCGCGCCCGACGTCGTCCTCCTGGACGTGCACATGCCCGACGGCGGCGGCCTTGCCGTGATCGAGGTCGTCGGCACCAATCCGCCCGCGCCGCGGTTCCTTGCGCTGTCGGTGTCGGACGCCGCCGAGGACGTCATCGCGTTGATCCGCGCCGGTGCTCGCGGTTATGTCACCAAGACCATCTCGCCGGACGATCTCGCCGATGCGGTGGAGCGCGTGGCCGACGGCGACGTCGTCTTCAGCCCGCGGCTCGCCGGCTTCGTCCTCGACGCGTTCCGCGAGGCGCCGATAACGCCCTCGGTGGACTCGGAACTCGACCAGCTCACACCGCGGGAGCGCGAGGTGCTGCGGTTACTCGCCCGCGGCTACGCCTACAAGGAGATCGCGGCCGAGCTGTTCATCTCTGTCAAGACGGTGGAGACCCACGCCTCGAACGTGCTGCGCAAGCTGCAGCTGTCCAGCCGCCACCAGCTCACCCGCTGGGCGGCCGACCGCCGCATGCTCTGACGTCAGCGGGTGCCTCGGCAGACCTGCAGCACGGCGTCGGCGAGATGCGCGCCGTCCGGTCCCAGGGCATCGCGGTAGGCCGCCAGGATCACTCGCTCACGGCCGAGTTCGACACGGGCGCCGCCGGCGTTCAGGCGGGCGCGCTGAATGCGCCCCGAGAGCCGGGCGCGCTCGGCGATGAGCCGGACGATCGCCTCGTCCATCGCGTCGATCTGCGCGCGGAGCGTCGGGATGGCGTCGGCCGAATCGATCTCGGCCGCCGGGTCGCTGCCGACGGCCGGGCTGATGGCGGTCATGGTCTTCCCTTTCGAAGGGCCTCGGTTGGAGGGCCCGGCAACGAGAAACGCCCCGGGCTCTGGCCCGGGGCGTCGTTGGTTGAGTGGTCAGCCAGAAACGACGGGCACCGAGCTGCGGTACCCGTAGAAAAAGTCGTACGCCTGGCGAAGCACGTATCGATGGTGACACGGCCGCACCGCCGCGGCAAGTCGCACGCGCGGGACCCGGCGACGAACAGCTTCATGCCGACGTCCCAGCCCGCTCGATTGACGATCAGGCCCGCGTCCGGTCGGACGGCGCACGTACCCTGGCAGTGCGATGACCAGCCACCTCGACACCCTGTTCGAGCCGCCGCCCGACGACGCGCCCCCGCCCCCTCCGCGTACCCAGCTCAGGGTCGATCCGGCGACCCTGCTCGACGGCATGAACCCGCAGCAGCGTGCGGCGGTCCTGCACCGGGGCAGCCCGCTGCTCATCGTCGCGGGCGCCGGCTCGGGCAAGACCCGCGTGCTCACCAACCGCATCGCGTACCTGCTCGGCGAGCGGGGCGTCCAGCCCGGCGAGATCCTGGCGATCACCTTCACCAACAAGGCCGCAGGGGAGATGAAGGAGCGCGTCGCCGCCCTGGTCGGGCCGCGTGCGAAGGCCATGTGGGTGAGCACGTTCCACTCGATGTGCGTGCGCATCCTGCGCGCGGAGGCGAAGACGCTCGGGTTGAAGACGTCGTTCTCGATCTACGACGCCGACGACTCCAGGCGCCTGGTCACCATGGTCGGCCGCGAACTGGATCTCGACCCGAAGCGCTACCCCGCGCGCTCCCTCGCTGCGCAGATCAGCAACCTCAAGAACGAACTGGTGACCCCGCAGGCGTGGGCCGAGAAGGCGTCGAACGCGCACGAGAAGGTCCTCGCCGAGGCCTACACGCGCTACCAGCGTCGGCTCACCGAGGCCCACTCGCTCGACTTCGACGACCTGATCATGACCACGGTGGGCCTGCTGCAGGACCATCCCGACGTCGCCGAGCACTACCGGCGCAGGTTCCGCCACGTACTCGTCGACGAGTACCAGGACACCAACCATGCCCAGTACGTGCTCGTGCGCGAGCTGTCCCGCCCGACGGGTGACCTCCCGCCCGCCGAGCTGGCCGTCGTGGGCGACGCCGACCAGTCGATCTACGCCTTTCGCGGTGCGAGCATCCGCAACATCCTCGAGTTCGAGCGCGATTATCCGGACGCGACGACGATCCTGCTCGAGCAGAACTACCGCTCGACCCAGACCATCCTCTCCGCGGCGAACGCGGTCATCGCGCGCAACCCCGACCGCAAGCCGAAGAACCTCTGGTCCGAGGCGGGTGCGGGCGAGCAGATCATCGGCTACGTCGCCGAGAACGAGCACGACGAGGCGGCGTGGGTCGCGCAACGCGTCGACGAGCTGGGCGACGACGCCGGCGTCTCGCCGTCGGACATCGCCGTGTTCTACCGGACGAACGCACAGTCCCGAGTCTTCGAAGAGGTGTTCATCCGCGTCGGTCTCCCCTACAAGGTCGTCGGCGGTGTGCGCTTCTACGAGCGCCGTGAGATCCGTGACGCGCTGGCGTACCTGCGCACGATCGCGAACATCGACGACCTCGTCAGCCTGCGCCGCATCCTCAACACGCCACGGCGTGGTATCGGAGAGAAGGCCGAGCAGGCGATCGAGCGGTTCGCCGATCGGGAGCGGCTGTCCTTCGGCGCGGCGCTCGCGATCGCCGACGAGGGCTTCGGGCTCGCGCCTCGCTCGGTGAATGCGGTTCGGGACTTCGTCACGCTGCTCACCGAACTGCGCGCCGTCGCGGCCGGCCCCGACAGTTCACCGAGCTCGATCCTCGAGGCGGTTCTTGATCGCACCGGTTACCTGCGCGAGCTCGAGGCCAGCCGTGACCCGCAGGACGAAGGCCGGGTCGACAACCTGCGCGAGCTGGTCAGCGTCGCGCGCGAGTTCGAGGAGCAGCGCGCCGGCACCGACGAGGCGACCTCGCTCGACGCGTTCCTCGAGCAGGTGTCGCTGGTCGCCGATGCCGACTCGATTCCCGACGCCAGCGGTGGTGTCGTCACGCTGATGACCCTGCACACGGCGAAGGGTCTCGAGTTTCCCGTCGTCTTCCTCACCGGCATGGAGGACGGCGTCTTCCCGCACATGCGCACGCTGGGTGACCCGGCCGAGCTGGCCGAGGAGCGGCGCCTTGCATACGTCGGCATCACCCGGGCGCGCGAGCGGCTGTACCTCTCCCGGGCACTGTCCCGCTCGGCGTGGGGTGCGCCCTCGTGGAACCCGCCCTCACGCTTCCTCGACGAGATCCCTGGCGAGCTCGCGGTCTGGACCGGCGCCGTCGACCGGCAGCCCTTCGTGGGCCGCTACGACGACGACTCCCCGACCCGTCACGGCGACCACGGGTACAGGTCGCCGGGGCGTTCGGCCCAGGAGCAACTCGCGGCGTCGCGGCTCGCCGGTGCGGGTCTGCGCGGCGGTGCGGGCAACCGGCCGATCCTCTCGCTCGACCCCGGCGACCGGGTGACCCACGACGCATGGGGTCTCGGCACCGTCGTCGCGACCCGTGGCTCGGGCGACGGTGCGCAGGCCCAGATCGACTTCGGCAGTGCGGGGCTCAAGTGGCTGATGTTGCGGTACGCGCCGCTGCAGCGGCTCTGATCAGCCGAGCGGCTTGCCGGGGCCGAGCGGCTTGCCGGGGCCGAGCGGAGCACAGGCCGAGGACGGGCCGTGGTAGTCGGGCGCCTGCAGTACCACGAACGTCCCCGAGGTGAAGACCTGCTTGTAGCCCGTCGCGAGCGCGGAGTTGTAGACGGCGTCCGGCTTCGGGGCCGGCGGGTTGCCGCCGGTGTCCTGCGCGAAGATGTCGATCGCGTAGTAGTCCGGTTCGGTCGAGTCCGTCGCCGGCACGGTCGTCCAGTCGCGATGCGTCAGGTGCGGGACGATGCGGTTGTCGGCGGCCACGCAGACATTGCGCGGCAGCCACGCCACGACTTTGGCGGCCGAGTCCGACCAGCCCGCCGGTTGGTCGGCGTACGCGCTGCGAAACTTGGTGACCGGCACGATGTTGTACCGGTTGCCGACGAAGATCAGCAGCACGGGCGTGCCGACCAGCAGCGTCGCCAGCCCGCGGCGTAGCAGCAGCGCGCGTCGCGTCGCGTCGAAGAATCCGAGTCGGTCGGCACCGTCGACCATGGCGAGGGTGAGGATCAGCCAGGGCAGCGCGTTGTAGTGGAAGGTGGTCGTCCAGAGGTTCTCGCGCGAGTTGAAGAACCGCTCCGCGAACAGCGGCAGGGCGAGCAGGACGTAGCGGGACCGGAACGAGACGACTGCGAACGGCAGCACCAGCCACTCCAGCGTCTTCGCCTTCACGTCCGGGGTGAAGAACACGTCGGCGGCGTGCCAGGGGTGGGTCAGCACGTTCAGCGCCGCGCCCCCGACAGACGAGCCGAGATCGCCGAACTGGTCGCCGTAGGCGAAGGCGTGGCCCGCGCTGAAGTGCGGGATGATCACCGATGTGGTGACCCAGTAGACCGCCATACCGGTGCCGCTGAGGCCGAATCCGAGCCGGCGCTGCCCGCGGCGGCGGGCGAGCACGAGCAGGCCGATCAGCGCGACGAGCAGCCCCATGTCCTCGCGGACGAGCAACAGCAGGCCGCACCACAGCACCAGGCGCCGGTCGTTGCCGCGGTCGAGCGCCTCGATGGCGAGGGCGAGCAACGGGGTCGCGAAGGCGATCTCGTGGAAATCGAAGTCGATGAGGCTCTGAATCGGCCATCCGAAGCCGAACGCCGCCGCGATGACCAGCGCCATGCCTTCGCTCGTCCTGCGCCGCGCGAAGCGGTACACGACCGGCACCGCAGCTGCCGTCAACACCGCCTGGGCGATGAACAGCATCCCGACGTTGTCCCACACCCAGTAGAGCGGCGCGAGCACGGCGATGATCGGGTGGAAGTGGTCGCCGAAGATGTTGTAGCCGGCGCCCTTCAGGGGAACGATCGGCGCCTGGAAGTGAGAGTAGGCGCGGACCGCCTGGTCGAAGATCCCGAGGTCGTAACCAGTGGTCAGGTAGCGCGCCTGCTCGACGAACGAGTGCACGAGGTAGAAGGTCAGGCAGGCGAGCGTGAGCATGCCGATGCCGAGGTACTGGCGCAGCAGGACGCGCCAGGTCGCACGATCGGCTTCGACGTGCGTAACCGGCGGCGGCGGCGTCCCGTCTTCGACGACGCTTGCGGTCACGGTCAGATTGTCCCATGTTGCTCGCTGCGCCCCGCGGTTCGTGAGCGAGGGTTGTCAGGGACACGGACGGGCGACGGGCGCCCGGATTGCGGCCCGTCCTACGCTTCCAGCGTGACTGACCGCATCCGCATCGTCATCGGCAAGCCCGGGCTGGACGGCCACGACCGCGGGGCGAAGATCATCGCCCGTGCCCTGCGCGATGCCGGTATGGAGGTCGTGTACACGGGCCTGCATCAGACGCCCGAGCAGATCGTGCAGACGGTGATCCAGGAGGACGCCGACGCGGTCGGGCTGTCCGTGCTGTCCGGGGCACATATGACCCTGTTCGCCCGCACCGTCGAGTTGCTGCGCGCGCAGGGCGCGGATGACGTGGTGGTGTTCGGAGGCGGCATCGTCCCTGCCGCCGACATCCCCGAGCTCGAGGCGGCCGGAGTGGCTCGCATCTTCACGCCGGGCGCCTCGATGGACGAGATCGTCACCTGGGTTCGCCAGAATGTCGGTGCCGGCGCCACGTCGTGACCGGTCGTGAATCCAGTCTCAGCCCGGCGCGCACCGTTCCCGCGCTGACCTAGGCTCGGCTGGACCCCTGTCGCGAACGTCCGGGGGCCACCCCTAGCGAGAACGGACTATCAGCGTGGATCTGTTCGAGTACCAGGCCAAGCAGCTGTTTCAGCGCTTCGGCGTACCGGTGGGCCTGGGCGAGGTTGCCGAGACCCCCGAGGCGGCCAAGGCCGTCGCCGAGCGACTCGGCGGCGTCACGGTCGTCAAGGCGCAGGTGAAGACCGGCGGCCGCGGCAAGGCCGGCGGCGTGAAGGTCGCGAAGACGCCCGACGACGCCGAGCAGGCGGCGCAGACGATCCTCGGCATGGACATCAAGGGGCACACGGTGCACCGGGTGCTCGTCGACCCGGGCGCAGACATCACCGAGGAGTATTACGTCTCCTACCTGCTCGATCGCGCTAACCGCACCTTCCTGGCCATGGCCTCGTACGAGGGCGGCATGGAGATCGAGCAACTCGCGGTCGAGCGCCCCGACGCGCTGGCCAAGGTGCCGGTGAGCCCGATCGACGGTGTCGACGCGGCGAAGGCGGCCGAGATCGTGGCCGCCGCGAAGTTCCCCGCCGAGGTCGCGGACCAGGTGGCGGACGTCCTGGTGAAGCTGTGGGAGGCATTCGTCGGCTCGGACGCGACGCTGGTCGAGGTCAACCCGCTCGCCAAGGTCGGCGGACCCCCCGCCAATGCAGGCGTAACCGGCGGAGGAGGCTCCGGCGACGTGATCGCCCTCGACGGCAAGGTGACCCTCGACGACAACGCCAACTTCCGGCAGCCGGGCAACGCCGAACTCGTCGACGTCGCCTCGGCCGACCCGCTCGAGCAGAAGGCGACGGAGAGGCACCTCAACTACGTCAAGCTCGACGGCGAGGTCGGCATCATCGGCAACGGAGCCGGCCTGGTCATGTCGACGCTCGACGTCGTCGCTTACGCGGGCGAGAAGCACGGCGGGGTGAAGCCGGCGAACTTCCTCGACATCGGCGGCGGGGCGTCGGCACAGGTGATGGCCAACGGCCTCGACATCATCCTCAACGACCCGTCGGTGCGCTCGGTGTTCGTCAACGTCTTCGGCGGCATCACGGCGTGTGACGAGGTCGCCAACGGCATCGTCGGGGCGTTGAACCTGCTCGGCGACGAGGCCAGCAAGCCGCTCGTCGTGCGGCTCGACGGCAACAACGTCGTCGAAGGCCGGCGCATCCTGGCCGAGGCGGCGCACCCGCTCGTCACGATGGTCGACACCATGGACGCCGCGGCCGACAAGGCCGCCGAACTCGCGAATGCTGGAGCCTGAACGATGGCCATCTTCCTCACCGAGAACTCGAAGGTCATCGTCCAGGGCATGACCGGCTCCGAGGGCATGAAGCACACGCGGCGCATGCTGGCGTCCGGCACGACCATCGTCGGCGGAGTGAACCCGAAGAAGGCCGGCCAGCAGGTCGACGTCGACGGCAGCTCCGTCCCGGTGTTCGGCACCGTCAACGAGGCGATGGACGCCACCGGCGCCGACGTCACCGTCGTGTTCGTCCCGCCCGCCTTCACGAAGTCGGCGGTGATCGAGGCGATCGATGCCGGTATCGAGCTGTGCGTCGTCATCACCGAAGGCATCCCGGTGCACGACACCGCGGCGTTCTGGGCCTACAGCGAGCGCACGAGCACCCGGATCATCGGCCCGAACTGCCCCGGACTGATCAGCCCCGGCAAGTCGAACGCGGGCATCATCCCGGCCGACATCACCAAGGCCGGCCGCGTCGGCCTGGTCTCGAAGTCCGGCACGCTGACGTACCAGATGATGTACGAACTGCGCGACTTCGGCTTCTCCAGCGCGGTCGGCATCGGCGGTGACCCGATCATCGGGACGACGCACATCGACTGCCTCGAGGCGTTCGAGGCAGACCCCGAGACCGCCGCGATCGTGATGATCGGCGAGATCGGCGGCGACGCCGAGGAGCGCGCGGCGGCCTACATCAAGGAGCACGTGACGAAGCCGGTCGTCGGCTATGTCGCCGGGTTCACCGCGCCTGAGGGCAAGACGATGGGCCACGCCGGAGCGATCGTCTCGGGGTCGTCGGGCACCGCGCAGGCCAAGAAGGAAGCGCTCGAGGCCGCCGGGGTCAAGGTGGGCAAGACGCCGAGCGAGACCGCGCAGTTGATGCGCGAGATCCTCAGCGGCAGCTGACGTTTCGCGTACCGGCACACGCCGGATCGGCCCGGATGCGCGTCCGGCCGGTCCGGCGTATCACCGTTGCGGCCGGTTCACTCCTGTGACATCGGCGCGTGTCCTTCGTTCCCTGCGTGCCGCCCAGGGGCTAGCTTTCTCCTGAGAGTTGCCCAGGATTCTGACGAGGAGAACGCCATGACGTTCCAGCCGCCGCCGCCACCGCCACCTCCGGGCGGCACTCCGCCCCCGCCCCCAGCCGGACAGCCCTACGGCCAGCAGCCTCCTGAGCAGCCGTACGCGCAGCAGCCGTACGTGCAGCAGCCGTACGTGCAGCAGCCCCCGCCGCAGCAGTGGGGCGCTCCCGCGCCCGGCACTGGCGGCTACGGACCCGGCCCTGGTTTCGATCCCAAGACGGTGAACCCGCTCGACTGGGCGCTGATCGGCATCGGCGTGCTGACGTTCATCTTCTCGTTCACGTCCTTCTACACGTACAAGTTCTCCTTCGCCGGATTCGCCTCGGCGACGGCAAAGTTCAACGCGTGGCACGGATTCTTCGGCTGGTTCGGCGTGCTCTGTGCCCTCGCGGCCTCGGCATTGATCGCGATGTCGTTCTTCGCCCCGCAGGTCAAACTGCCGATCGCGAACCGAATCGGCGCGCTGCTGCTGTTCGCGATCGCGACCCTGTGCCTGATCCTCGCGTTGTTCGTCTTCCCCGGTAGCGATGTCTCCGGTGCGGGCTTGGACAAGGGCCACGGCTTCGGCTACTGGATAGACCTGATCCTGGTCATCGCCGGCACCGTGCTCTCGCTGATGCGGGCACAGCAGACCGGCACCGCGCTGCCGGGCGCGCTCAACAAGATGCCCAAGATCGGCAGCTGACACCGCACACCCCACCAGCTGTGCCCCCGGCGCGACACGCCCGGGGCACAGCTGTTTCATGGTCTGTGGCATCGGGGTAGGTCCATCTGGACCGGTTCCTGTGACGAGAGGCCAACGATGTCTTCCTATTTCTCGACCTCAGCCTCCTCGAGTGCGCAACGAGAGCGGATGATGTCCTTCGTCGCTGCCGCGCTCGGCGTCCTCATGTTCATCTGGGGCTTCTTCAAGTGGTTGAAGCCCGAAAGCAGCGGGTCCGGCCAGTCCTACGGGGGCTACGCGTTCAGCATGCCGACCACCGCGGTCATCGGCACGTCCCTCGCCGCCGGCCTCATCGCCCTGTTCGGCGCACTCGACCGTCGTGAAGGCCAGGGGGTGCCGACGGCCGTGCCGCTGGGCCTGGCGGCCACCAGCGCGCTGCTCGCCCTCGGCATTCTGCTCGGCAAGGGCAGCGTCACCCACATCGACGGTGGCGCGGTCAAGGTGCAGGTGGGCCTCATCCTGGCTCTCATCACGGCGATCCTGCAGACGCTCGTCCTCGGTGCCGAATGGATGAGCCGCCAGAACGAGGGGCTCAGCCGTCTCGGTGGCCCGGGCGGCCCCGCCAGCTACCCGGGCCAGCAGGCCGGCTACCCGGGCCAGCAGGCCGGCTACCCCGGCCAGCAGGCCGGCTACCCCGGCCAGCCCGTCGGCTCCTCTGGTGAGCAGGCCGGCTACCCGGGCCAGCCCGGCGGGTACTCCAGCCCGATCCCGCCGCCCGCCCAGACCCCGCAACCGGTTCCGCCGTCGGCCCAGCCGACGCAGACGTTCGGCCCTCCTGGAGGCGCCGGCCAGCCCGGTCAGCAGGTTCCTGGTGGTTACACCCCGCCTCCCGGCGGCACCGGGTACCCGCCCACCCCGTGACCTGAGCGCCCCATGATGCCGGGCCGGCAACCTCGCCGGCCCGGCATCGGCGTGTCCGGTCGAGTTCCCGCGGGTGGTTTGTCAGCCTGGGCAGGTGCCGGACCGCGCCTTCGACCCCAGTGACCCCTCCCGGCGCAGCGTCGTCCCCCAGGCGGCGAATCACTCGCTCTGGCTGGCCGCCATCTGGACGGGCGTCGGCGCGGCAGTGGTCTGTGCCGTCACCGCGATCGTCACCGTTGCGGTCTGCTGGCTGCCCGTCTCCGGCCCGAACACTCACTCGATGTCCGCGGTGCGCGCCGGACTGCTGACCTTCCTCGCCGCCCTGCACGGGGGCGTCACCATCGACGGGACCCCTGCCGCGTTCGTACCGCTCGGACTCACGCTGATCGTCGGCGCGGTCGCCTGGCGGGCCGGTTCCGGCCTCGGCGACGCGGCCGCGTCGCTCGACGAGCGCGAGCCGGCCCGGCTCGCGACGGCCGCCGCGTTGCAGGCCGCCTCCTTCACGGTCGCGGCACTGATCACCATCCCGTTCGCGCGTCTCGGCACCAGCAGCGCGCCCGTGCTCGGCGTCGCCGGGGCGGGGCTGCTGCTGTTCCTGGCCACCGGCGGCGTCGCGTTCGTCCGCACGTCGGAACTGGCCGGCTGGTGTGCGGTGCGGGTCCCACCGGTGGTCCCCGGCGCACTGCGAGCCGCCGGCGCCGCGCTCGCCGTCTACGTGGGCATGGGCGCGTTCCTCCTCGCGTGCTCGCTCGTGGCCCACCACGGCCGGGTCGAGGCGATCTCACGACAGGTCGGCGGGGGCTGGGGCGGGATTCCGGTGCTGCTGCTCGGAGCCCTCGCCGCGCCCAATGCCGCGATTGCCGGGGCGAGCTACCTCGCCGGCCCGGGCTTCGCCATCGGCGCCGGATCAGGCATCTCACCGTTCACCACCTCCCACGCGGTCGTCCCGGCGTTCCCGATCCTCGGAGCGCTGCCGTCCGGTCATGGGGCCAACGCGTTCGGCTGGCTGCTCGCCGCGATCACACCGCTGGTGGCCGGCGGCTGCGTCGCGCGGCTCGTCCTGCGCGCCGAAGGCTGGCCCCGGCGCTGTGCCGAGGCGGTCACCGCTGCCGGTGCCCTCCTCGTGGCGATGGTGGTGCTCGGATGGCAGGCCGGCGGCGGAATCGGCACCGGCGGGCTGCGCACCATCGGGCCGTCGCCATTGCTGTTCGGGCTCGCCGCCGCGGCCGCCGTCCTGGCCGCGACGGCGCTGTGGCTCGGGGTTGCCGCAGGGTCGGCTCGGGTCCGCTCGCGCGGCCTCGACCGCGGCGCGGGCCGCCTCGCGTCGCACGGCCCCGAGCCGGCCGGACCGGCGTCGCTCGCCCGCCGGTTGTTCGTGGTCGCTACGGGGCGGGCGGACGACGCGTCCGGCGAGGACCAGCTCGCCGGGTAAGGTCGTCGCGTGCTGCGACGGGGTGCACCTGAGGGTGCCGACCAGCGGCGACCACGCCTGGTGCTGATGGCATCGGGCAGCGGCAGCACGGTGCAGGCGATTCTGGACGCCGCAGCTGACGCCGCCTTCGAAGGCGAGATCGCCGGCGCCGGCACC
Source organism: Pseudonocardiales bacterium (assembly GCA_032160545.1). GTDB lineage: Bacteria > Actinomycetota > Actinomycetes > Mycobacteriales > Jatrophihabitantaceae > DATGFB01. The sequence continues at coordinate 26,780 of JAVHVN010000014.1, forward strand.
GACGTCAAGGGATGCGGGGCGATGCGGCGCGCTGAGCGGGCCGGCGTGCCGACCTTCGCCGTGCCGCTTCGGGACTTCGCCGACCGGGCCGCGTGGAACGCTGCCCTGAGCGAGCAACTCGACGCGCTGCAGCCCGATCTCGTGGTCCTCGCCGGATTCATGCGCCTACTCGGCGCCGACGTCGTACGCCGGTTCCGCATCGTCAACACCCATCCCGCGCTGTTGCCGGCGTTCCCGGGCGCGCACGCGATCCGCGACGCGCTGGCCGCGGGCGTGAACGTCACCGGGGTCACGGTGCACTGGGTCGACGAGGGCGTCGACACCGGCCCTGCGATCGTTCAGGCCGAGGTGCCCGTCGAGGCCGGCGACACCGAGGACAGCCTGCGCGCTCGCGTTCAGGCAGTCGAGAAACCCTTGTACGTCAACGCCATCCGCCAACTCTGCCGGGAGATGACTTGAGCAGGATCGCCATCCGTCGCGCGCTCGTGAGCGTGTACGACAAGACCGGCCTGGACGAACTCGCGCGGGGCCTGCACGAGGCCGGCGTCGAGATCGTGTCGACCGGCTCGACCGCGGCGCGCATCCGCGAGCTCGGCGTTCCGGTCACGCCGGTCGACGAGGTGACCGGGTTCCCCGAGATCCTCGGCGGCCGGGTGAAGACGTTGCACCCGCACGTGCACGCGGGGTTGCTCGCCGACCAGAACAACGCCGAACACGCGGCCACGATCGATGAACTCGGCATCGCGGCGTTCCAGCTGCTGGTGGTGAACCTGTACCCGTTCGTCGAGACGGTGGCCTCCGGCGCGTCCGCACCCGAGGTGATCGAGCAGATCGACGTCGGCGGCCCGGCGATGGTGCGGGCCGGCGCGAAGAACCATGGCTCCCTCGCCGTCGTCGTCGACCCCGCCCGCTACGGCGAGGTGTTGCGAGCGGTTCGCGACGGCGGCTTCGAGCTCGAGAGCCGGCAGCGGCTCGCGGTAGAAGCGTTCCGGCACACGGCGGCGTACGACATCGCCGTGGCGTCGTGGCTCGGCAACGTCGTCGCGCCCGACGACCTGGTGGACGACGAGTCCAGAGGGTTCCCCGGCTGGGTCGCCGCGAGCTGGGAGCGTGCTGCCGTGCTGCGTTACGGCGAGAACCCGCATCAGCGCGCGGCGCTGTACGTGTCGCACGCCGGTGGCGTTGCGGGGCTGGCCCAAGCCGAACAGCTGTCGGGCAAGGAGATGAGCTACAACAACTACGTCGACGCCGATGCCGCCCGCCGCGCCGCGTACGACTTCGAGCAGCCGTGCGTCGCGATCATCAAGCACGCGAACCCGTGCGGTATCGCGATCGGCGCCGACATAGCCGAGGCGCATCGCAAGGCACACGCGTGCGACCCCGTCAGCGCGTACGGCGGGGTGATCGCGACCAACAGGCCGGTCACCCGGGCGATGGCCGAGCAGCTCGCGGACATCTTCACCGAAGTCGTGGTGGCGCCCCGCTTCGACGACGACGCGCTCGCGCTGCTCACCGCGAAGAAGAATTTGCGGCTGCTCGTGGCCGCCGAGATCCCCCCGGGACCCGGCGTCGAGCTGCGCCCGATCAGCGGTGGCCTGCTGCTCCAGTCGGCCGACCGAGTCGACGCACCGGGCGACGACCCGGCCACCTGGACGCTCGCGGCCGGCGACCCGGCCGACGGGGCGACGATCGCCGATCTCGCGTTCGCGTGGCGCGCGATCCGGGCGGTGAAGTCCAACGCCATCCTCCTGGCCAGCGACGGCGCCACGGTCGGCGTCGGCATGGGCCAGGTCAACCGCGTCGACTCGTGCCGTCTCGCCGTTGCCCGTGCCGGGGACAGGGTCGCGGGTTCGGTCGCCGCGTCGGACGCCTTCTTCCCGTTCGCGGACGGGTTGCAGGTGCTGCTCGACGCCGGGGTCCGCGCCGTCGTCCAGCCGGGAGGCTCGATCCGCGACGCGGATGCCGTCGCCGCGGCGACGGCAGCGAACGCCACGATGTACCTCACCGGCACGCGCCACTTCGCGCACTGACCGGGGCGCAACGAGGGCAACCGCCGCGGCTGGCAGGATGGACAGCCGTGACCGCTGCCATCCTCGACGGTAAGGCGACGCTCGCGGCGATCAAGACCGAGCTGGCCGCGCGCGTCGCGGCACTCGCCGAGCGCGGTGTGGTCCCCGGCCTCGGCACCGTCCTCGTCGGCGACGACCCCGCCAGCCGCTGGTATGTCGACGCCAAGCACCGGGACTGCCGCGAGATCGGGGTCGCCAGCATCCAGCGAGAACTTCCGGCGGGCAGCACCCAGGCCGAGGTCGAGGCGGTCGTCGACGAACTCAACGCCGACGCTGCGTGCACCGCGTTCCTCGTCCAGCAGCCGACCGGCCTCGACGAGTTCGCCATCCTTGCCCGGGTCGATCCCGCGAAGGACGTCGACGGTCTGCATCCGTTGAACCTCGGCTGGCTGGTGCTGGGCAAGCCGGCGCCGCTGCCGTGCACGCCGACCGGCATCATCGAGCTGCTGCGCCGTCACGGCGTCCCGATCGCGGGCGCCCACGTCGTCGTCGTCGGCCGCGGCATCACCGTCGGCCGCCCGCTCGCGCTCATGCTCACGCGCCGGCAGGAGAACGCGACCGTCACCGTCTGCCACACCGGAACCCGCGACCTCGCGGCGTTCACCCGGCAGGCGGACATCGTGGTCGGCGCCGCGGGGTCGCCGCGCCTGATCACGGCCGACATGGTCAGACCGGGCGCCGCCGTGCTCGACGCCGGGGTGAGCCGGGTCGACGGCAAGATCGCCGGCGATGTCGCGCCCGACGTCGCCGAGGTCGCGGGCTACCTGACGCCGAATCCGGGTGGGGTCGGCCCGATGACCCGGGCGATGCTGCTCACCAACGTCGTCGAGGCGGCCGAGCGGGCCACCTCGGGAGCCTGACCGGTGCCGCTCGAGATCAGGCGAAGGGCACGGGCACAGGCGCCGTTCCTCACGGTCGTCGCGATCGTCGCCGCGGCGTTCGTCTACCTCACCGTCTCGCCGGGTCACTGGCGCCGCGCGAGCGGCGTCATCGCGCTCGCCATGCTGCTCGCGGCGGTGCTGCGGCTCCTCCTGCCGCGCCGGACGGCCGGCCTGCTCGCGGTCCGGGGCAAGCGGTGGGATGTCTTCTGCTTCGCCGTCCTGGGTGTCCTGATTCTCATCGTCGACATCCGCCTGCAGAACTGAGCACGTGCCCGACTAGCGTGCCGGGGGAGAGCTCGTGAGGTTCGGGCGCCGGGGCCCGGTGACCTCGAGTCAGTCGAAGGAGATCGGAATGTCCAACCCCGCTCGTCGCGGCAAGGTCACCGTCGTCGGAGCCGGCTTCTACGGGTCGACGACCGCACAGCGTCTGGCCGAGTACGACGTCTTCGAGACCGTCGTGCTGACGGACATCGTCGAGGGCAAGCCCGAGGGGCTCGCGCTCGACCTCAACCAGTCGCGCCCGATCGAGGGTTTCGAGACGACCGTGGTGGGGGCGACCACCACGCCCGAGGGCGGTGGGTACGAGCCGACCGCCGACTCGGACGTCGTCGTCATCACCGCCGGTCTGCCACGCAAGCCCGGCATGAGCCGCATGGACCTGCTCGAGGTCAACGCCAAGATCGTCCGCGGCGTCGCCGAGAACATCGCGAAGTACTCGCCCAACGCGGTGATCATCGTCGTGTCGAACCCGCTCGACGAGATGACCGCGCTCACGCAGCTCGCATCGCAGTTCCCGAAGCAGCGGGTGTTCGGGCAGGCCGGTGTGCTGGACACCGCCCGGTTCACCAACAATGTCGCGACGACGCTCGGGGTGCCGGTCGGGTCGGTGCAGACGCTGACGCTCGGCTCGCACGGCGACACGATGGTGCCCGTCCCGTCCGCCTGCTTCGTCGACGGCAAGCCGCTCGCCGATGTCATGGACGCCGGCACGGTGGAAGAACTCGTCACCCGAACCCGCAACGGCGGTGCCGAGGTCGTCGCGCTGCTCAAGACCGGGTCGGCGTACTACGCGCCGTCGGCCGCCGCCGCTCGGATGGCCAAGGCCGTCATCGAGGATTCCGGCAAGCTGATCCCGGTCTGTGCATGGGTCGACGGCGAGTACGGCATCAGCGAGGTCTACCTGGGGGTCGAGGCCGAGATCGGCCGTGAGGGCGTCAAGCGTGTTGTCGAGCGCGACCTCACCGAGTCCGAGCTCGCCGCGCTGAAGGAGGCCGCGGACGCCGTCCGCGCCAAGCAGGCGGACATCGCCACCCTCTAGCCGGGGGGCCGGTCGCCGGCGGAGACGTCACCCGCGGGATCCTGCTGGACTGCACCGACCAGACGAAGGGCCGCAGCGACGTATTGATCGGCCAGCGTGCCGGCCGGCGTCGAACCGCTCGGGTCGAACCATTCGCTGGTCCGGCTGCACATGTCCAGCACCATGACCGCCTGCCGGGTCGGACCGTGCCGCCCTCCGATGAGCGCGAACGTGCCGCTGCGGGCCCCGGCGCGCAGGATGCCGCTCAGCCGGTCGCGGACGGCGCGCCGCCGCACCACGATCTCGGCGTAGTCGTCGTGCGCCAGATGCAGGTACTCGCGCCGCACCACCTGTGCGAGCTGCGGGCGTTCGAGGTGGCCGAGCACGTACGCGTGGACGAACGCGCGTAGGGCGGCGTCGGGGGAATTGCCGGCCGAGCCGACGCTGTGCCGGATCACCGCGTCGAGGCGATCGTGGCCGTGGCGAACCAGCCGGTACAGCAGTTCGTCCCGGCTCGAGAAGTGGTGGTACATGGCGCCCGGGGTCAAGCCGGCCGCCCGGGCGATGTCTCGAACCGACGTCGCCGGCGCCCCGTTGCGGTAGAACAGCGCGGCGGCGGCGGCCAGCACTCGGCGTGCAGCCGTCCCCAGGTCCGCCAGGTCGGGTTCTGCATCGAAGTCGGCCCTGAACCGCGCGATGTCGGCAGCCAGCGAACCAGGTGACGGCATCCGGCCCGGCGCAGTCATGCCCTACCCCCGTGCTCGTTCTCGGCCGCGCCTCATTGACTCGGTACTCGAATGGTGGCTATAAACGATCGTTCAGTTTTAACCAGAGCGAAACATGGGACGGACGGGACATGGCGACCACATCTTCTACCGTAGGAAACCGCCCGGCGCAGCGATCGCGCCGAAACCGATTGTGGGACCGCGCCCTCGACCTTTACCCCGCGCCCCCAGTGCGTTTCACATCGCTCGGCATCGTCGTGATCTCGACGATCATCCTGTACTACCAGTTCTATCTCGCCGGCGCGGTGGCGACGCACATCATCTCCGACTACCACATGTCCTTCGTCTACTACGTCAACATCAGCGTTGTCGGCTACGTCTTCGGCGCGGTGGCGTCGTTCCTGGCCGGTGTCGCCGACCGGTACGGCCGGGCCAACATCGTCACGGTCGGTCTCTTCATCACCGGGTTGCTCTGCCTGGTCGGCATTCCCAACGCGCACAGCAAGCTGGCCTTCGCGATCCTGTTCGTCGCCATCGGCTTCGTCGAAGGCGTCATCCTCGTTGCGACGCCGGCGCTGATCCGCGATTTCAGCCCGCAGCTGGGCCGCGCCTCGGCCATGGGCTTCTGGACGCTCGGCCCGGTCATGGGCAGCCTGGTCGTGAGCGTGATCGTCAGCAACACGAGCAACACGACGCCGTGGCAGGACCAGTACATCGTCTGCGGCATCGTCGGCCTGGTCGTCGCCGTCATCGCCCTGGTCGGCCTGCGCGAGCTGGCACCGGCGCTGCGCGATCAGCTGATGGTCAGCAGCCGCGACCGTGCTCTGATCGAGGCGCGGGCCAAGGGCATCGACGTCGAGGCGAGCCTGCGGCGGCCGTTCCGGCAGATGCTGAAGGCCGATATCGTCGGGTCGGCCTTCGCGATCAGCGTCTTCCTGATCATCTACTACGCCGCGGTCGGCTTCTTCCCGATCTACTTCCAGACTGTCTTCGGGTTCAGCCAGTCGAAGGCGAATGCGCTGGGCAACTGGAATTGGGCGTTCAACGCGATCGGCCTGCTCGTCGTCGGCTTCCTGTCCGACCGGCTGCGCGTCCGCAAGCCGTTCATGATCGTCGGCGCCATCGGTGCGATCGTCTTCACGATCATGTTCCTGCAGCGGGCCACGCATCCCGCGACGAGCTACTCGACGTTCGTCTGGCTGCTCGTCGGGTTGAGCCTGTCGCTCGGTGTCGCGTACGCGCCGTGGATGGCGAGCTTCACCGAGACGGTTGAGCGGCGCAATCCCGCGCTGACCGCGACCGGCCTGGCCGTATGGGGACTGATCATCCGGCTGGTCATCGCGCTGTCGGTGTTCATCGTGCCGCACATCGTCAATACGGTGACCCCGCTGGTCGACAAGGGCGCCGCCGTGCAGGCCGCGGCCAGCGGTCAGGACCCGTCGCTCACGCCGGCGCAGAACGCGGTGGTGAAGGCGGTCGCCGCCGACCCCACGATCGTGCCGAAGGTGCAGGCGCTGGCAGCGAAGTACGCGACCGAACTGCAGACCGCCGCCAAGATCGACCCGGCGACGCTCGCGACCCTGGCCAGCTCACCTTCCGACCAGACGGCGCAGGTCAAGGCGCTGTCGGAGCTGAGCAACCTCAGCGCCGCGACGGTGGCGAGTGTGCTGAAGTACAGCGATCAGCTCAAGACGGCCCAGGCCATCGACCCGGCCACCCAGCTGGCGTTGCTGGCGAACAAGGCCGACCCCGCGGCAGCGGCGAAGGCGACGGGGGAGATCGCCGCGGCGTTCACGATCTCGCCCGCGCAGGCGCTTGCCCGGCTGCAGGCGCTCGGCACAGTTCCGCAGGACGTGCTGGTGAGCGCGGCGACAGCAGGCCCAGCCGTGCAGACGGCGGCCGGACAGCTGACCGCGTTGAGCACGGTGCCGGCTGCCGATCTGGCGTTCCTGAACCAGTACGGGACACCGCTGAAGGACCCCAAGGTCGTGGCCGCGCTGACGTACCTGCAGAAGAACGGGCCGGACGTACAGAAGGCCCAGCGGGACGCGCCCAAGCAGTGGCAGAAGTACTTCTGGATCGCGGTGGGCGGTCAGATCGTGTTCATCCCGCTCATCTTCGTGATGGCCGGCTTCTGGGACCCGCGCAAGGCCCGGCGGCAGGAGCAGGAGCACGAAGCGTGGGTCGAGGCCGAGTTGGCCAAGCTGCGCACCTAGAGCGGAGTCCGGCGCATCAGATGGGCCCGGGCGGCGCTGTCGCCCGGGCCACCGCGCTTGCGCAGTAGGTCCACGACCGCCGCGCGGTGCTCGTCGTCGACGTTGCCGCCGTACTTGAACTTCGCGCGGACGTCACGCACCGCGAGTCGAAGTCCCCGGATACCGTCCAGGCGGCGGCCGTGCTCGGCCGGGTCGGCCGCGCCGCCGCCGGGCTCGGTGACGCCCAGCTGGACGCGAAGGATCTCGGCCTTTCCGGCCGCGTCGTCGACCACCTCGGCGGTGCATACGAGCTGCACCGCCGCGTAGTAGGTCGTCGGGACCCCCAGGCGCGGGTCCTCGTCGCCGGTCGCCTTCCACTCCGCGGGGATGTAGACCCAGTCCCCCGCGATCGAGAGCATGGCCGTCGGGTTCTCGGCCAGCGCGTCCCATACCGGGTTGGGCCGCGCGAGGTGCAGCAGCACGCTGTCCGGCGAGGGCAGCGCGAACTGCGTCGGCACCGCCACAGGCACCTCACGACCGGCTCCGGCGGCGATGAGCTGGCCGAACTGCTGGGCCCGGACGAAGTCGACCCATTCGTCGGTCGAGGTGCTCGCGTCCCATGGGTGGATCAGCACGGCATCATTCGAACTCGCCGAGAACGGCGCCACGCAGCACGTCCAGGCCGACGCTGCCGATGTCGAGCGCGCGCCGGTGGAACGCCTTCAGGTCGAATGCGTCCCGCTCCGCCGCCCGAGCGTCCTCGCGCAGCTGCAGCCACATCCGTTCGCCGATCTTGTACGACGGCGCCTGGCCGGGCCAGCCCAGGTAGCGCGTCAGCTCGAAGCGGCGCACGCCTTCGGAACTCGACACGTGCTCGGAGAGGAAACGCCAGGCCTTCTCCCAGTCCCAGCGGCCCCCTCCGGCGGAGGCCGGTGCGTCGAACTCGCAGTGGATGCCGATGTCGAGCACCACCCGCGCGGCCCGGAACTGCTGGCTGTCCAGCATGCCCAGGTGATCGGCCGGGTCGTCGAGGTAGCCGAGATCTGCCATCAGGCGCTCCGCGTACAGCGCCCAACCCTCGCCGTGTCCGCTCACCCACGACGCGAGGCGGCGCCACCGGTTGAGCAGATCGCTGCGGTACACGGTCTGTGCGATCTGCAGGTGATGTCCGGGGACGCCTTCGTGGTACACCGTCGTGAGCTCTCGCCACGTGGCGAACTCGGTCTCGCCCTTCGGCACCGACCACCACATCTGCCCGGGACGGCTCACCAGATCCTCGCTCGGCCCGGTGTAATAGATGCCGCCGTTCTGCGTCGGCGCGATGCGGCACTCGAGCGTGCGGATCGCCGCCGGGATGTCGAAGTGCGTGTCCGCGAGGCCGGCCACCGCCTCGTCGGACTTGGCCTGCATCCACCTCTGCAACGCCTCGGTGCCGTGCAGCTTGCGGCTCGCGTCCTCATCGAGGTAGGCCATCGCCTCCTGCACCGATGCACCGGGCTTGACGCGCTCGGCGGTCTCGCGCATTGCCTGTTCGATGCGCGCGAGCTCCTGCTGACCCCACTCGTACGTCTCCTCCAGGTCGACTCGCGCTCCGAGGAAGTACCGCGAGTGCAGCGCGTAGCGCTCGCGCCCGACGGCGTCGCGCTCCGGGGCCTGGGCCATCAGCTGGTCGCGCAGGAACGCGGCGAGCCGGACGTAGGCGTCACCCGCCGCAGCGGCGTTGCGCTCGAGGTCGGCCCGGACGGAGGCAGGCAGTTCGGCGCCGTCGGCCGTCGCCGCGCCGCGCGCGTACCCGGCGAAGAACCCGCCCGGTCCGGTGTTTTCCTCGGCTTGCCGGATGCCCGCGGCGACCTGGCGGGTCGCCGCGACATCGCCGCGCTGCGCGGCGAACCGCAGCGACGCCAGGTAGCCCTCGATCGCCTTCGGGACCTGCGCGAGGCGAGCGGCGACGGTCGCCCAGTCCTCGGCGGTGGCGGTCGGCGTGAGGTCGAAGACGTCGCGCACGTTCTGCAGGGGCGACGCGATGTTCTTCAGGTCCGATTCCTCGGTGCCGGCGGCGCGTAACTCCTCCCAGAGCTCGAGGTCCTGGCGCAGCGCGGCGACCGTGATCCGGTCGTTCGCGTCGACCGGCGCGGCGGCGTCGAGGGCGGCCAGGGTGCGCCGCCGCAGCTCGGAGCCCTGCGCGAACCACTCGGGGGTCAGCTCGGGCATCTCGCCGTCGTGCCCGGGCACGCCGAGGTACGTGGCGATCAGGGGGTCGTGTGCGACCCAGGCGTCCAGGTAGCCGTCTGCGACGGCGTCGACTGCTGATGGGGTGCGGGACTCACTCATGCCCAGCAGACTAGGACGGAGGCGGGGGTGCCTGCGTCCACGCTCTGCCGCCGAGATATCTTGATACCAAGAGAGTTCACCCGCTGGAGGTAGCGCGCATGGCCAAGATCAAGGTTCAGGGCACCGTCGTCGAGCTAGACGGCGACGAGATGACGCGCATCATCTGGCAGTTCATCAAGGACAAGTTGATCATTCCTTACCTCGACGTGAACCTCGACTACTACGACCTCGGCATCGAACACCGCGACGCCACCGACGACCAGGTCACCATCGATGCCGCCAACGCCATCAAGCGGCACGGCGTAGGCGTCAAATGCGCGACGATCACGCCTGACGAGGCCCGCGTCGAGGAGTTCGGCCTCAAGAAGATGTGGAAGTCGCCGAACGGCACGATCCGCAACATCCTCGGCGGAGTGATCTTCCGTGAGCCGATCGTCATGAGCAACGTTCCGCGGCTCGTCCCCGGCTGGACGAAGCCCATCATCATCGGCCGCCACGCGTTCGGTGACCAGTACCGCGCCACCGATCTGGTCGTGCCCGGCGAGGGCACCCTGACCCTGACGTTCGCGCCCAAGGACGGCGGCGAGCCGATCGAGCTCAACGTCTTCGACTTCCCGGGTGGCGGGGTCGCCATGGCGATGTACAACCTCGACGAGTCGATCCGCGACTTCGCCCGGGCCTCGTTGCGCTACGGCCTCGACCGCAAGCTGCCGGTGTACCTGTCCACGAAGAACACGATCCTCAAGGCCTACGACGGCCGGTTCAAGGACATCTTCGCCGAGATCTTCGAGTCCGAGTTCAAGGCCGACTTCGAGGCGGCCGGCATCACCTACGAGCACCGGCTCATCGACGACATGGT
>JAVHVN010000031.1:0-18752 GCA_032160545.1 Pseudonocardiales bacterium
TCCGCCAGCGCCTGCCGCAGCTCGTCCTCGGTCGAGCCGTCGGCGAGGGCGAGCGCACGGTTCAGCGGGCAGCCGAGCTCACTCCACAGCCGGGCGGCGGTGCCGACGTCACCGGACAGCATCGCCAGGTAGGGCGCGGCGACGCCGTCGACGCTCACGGTCACCTCGCCGCCGAGCCGGCGCTGCCAGGTGGCGACCTCGGCATGGGCTGTCGGATCCTGCCCCCCGACGGCGGCCGCCGCCGCCTCGAGGTCGGCGCGCGCCGCGTCGAGGTCACCCTGCAGCCACCAGGCCTGCGCGCGCGCCAGCCGGGCGAGGGTGACCCACGCCGGCTGCCCGCTGGTGTCGGCGTTGTCGACGGCTTCGGTCAGGTAACGCCTCGGGGCGTCGCCGCGGAACGCCAGGATCAGGCCGAGGATGATCAACGGGCGCATCCGGTTGATGGGCGATGCCGGACCGGCGAGCAGTCGGCGGCACATCGCCAGCGACTCGTTCCACCGGCCGGTGTGGAACAGCGCGTACGCGTGACCGGATTCGACGCACGTCCCGAACGTGGCCAGGTCGTGGTTCTCGCAATAGGCGATTCCCTCGACGGCGAACTCTCCCGCCTCCTGCCATCGCCAGTCGGCCGAGAGCAGCTCGTGCATGTTCGCGTACGCGCGGCCGGCCGGTGCCGCGGCGCCACCGTCCAGCGCCACCCGAAGAGCTCGCTGCATGGTCGGCAACCACTCCTCGCCGAGCACGTAGAGGACGCACGCACGCGTGTCGAGCGCGTCGCTCACGACGTCGGCAAGCTCGAACCTGTGCGCGAGAGTCTCGGCCTCGGCCGCGTAGTGCAGCGCCTTCTCGTTCTCGTCCCGCTGCATGGCGCTGCCCGCGAGGTTGACGTACGCCCGGGCCAGCTCCGGAGTCGGTCCCAGCTGCTCGAGCGTGACGACCGCCTCCGCGCCGAACCGGGCAGCCTCCTCGCCGCGGCACAGCCGCCACATCGTGCGCGACAGCACCGTCATGCTGTTGCCCTGGCGCAGCCGGTCGCCGGTGTCGCGCCAGATCGCCAGTGCACACCGCGAGGCTTCGGCGGCCCGCTCCCACCGGTCGATGCAGGTGCCTTCGAAGGCCAGCCGGTCGTTCAGCTCGGCGACCGTCACCGGGTCGGCCGCACCGGCGAACCGCAAGGCCCGCTCGTACTGCGCGGCCGCCTCGCGGTGCGCTCCCAGACCCGATGCGTGACGCGCGGCGCGCGGCGCGAAACGCAGCACCGCCTCGGCGTCATCCGCACCCTCGGCGTGGAACGCCAGCTGCGCGTCGTCCTCATTGCCCGCGGCGATCAGCCCGCTCAGCAGGCAGCCGTGGATGGACATACGGCGGTGCAGCGGGATCTCGCCCTCGACGGCGAGCCGGGTCATCTCGTGGCGGAAGCGCAGGGCGTCCTTGTCGCTGACCAGAACACCGCGAGCCACCAGCTCGTCCAGGTCGGCCACCGAAACCTCACCCGCCGCGACCAGCCGGGGTTGCACCCGGTTTCCGACGAGGGCGGCGACCTGCACGGCATCCCGCGCTCGCGCAGAGAGCCCGGCCAGCCGCGCGAGGACTGCGTCCCGCGCGGACGCCGACACCCCGCCCGAGCCACTGTGCAGCGCCTCGGTGACGAAGAAGGCGTTGCCGCCCGTCGTGCGGTGCAGGTCGGAGGCGTCCAGGCCGCTGCCCGCGGCGAGCCTGCCCACGGCCTCCTCGCTCAACGGCGGCACGGTGATGCGACGGGTACTGCGCTCGGTGCCGAGCTCGCCGACCACGGTGCGCAGTGCGTCGTCCGACGCGAGCGCGTCGTCACGGTAGGTGACGACGAGCATCGAACGCGTCGTCCGGAGCCGGCGGCCGAGAAAGCGCACCACGTCGAGCGTTGCCTCGTCGGCCCAGTGGACGTCCTCGATGCACAGCACCGTGAGCCCGGGCCGCTCGCCCAGCTGCCGCAGCGCCACCGCGAACAGCTCGTCCCGCGCCGCGCCGGAGCGGCACGCGGCGTCGACTTCGCCGCCGAGTTGCTGCGCGAGGTCGAACAGCGGCCCGAGCGCGCGCGGCGTGAACAGGCCGTCGCAGGCGGCGACCGCCCAGTCCGCGTCGGTCAGGCGAGCCTGCAGGACGTCGACGAGCGCGGACTTGCCGACGCCTGCCTCGCCCGCGACCATGACGAGCCGACCCTCGCCGGCGCGTGCCTGCGCGGCGTACTCCCCCAGCGCCCCGAGGATGTGCTCGCGTTCGAGCAACTCCATTCCGGAAGTGTCCCCGCGACCCAGGCACGCCGCAATCGATCCGGCACGAAGTAGGTAGCGGCACGACGCAGGTAGGTAGGCCGGCCGCGGAGATGGGTGCCCGTCGCCGATTTCGCGCAGCCGTGCGCTGCCTAGCGTCGCTGATGTCATCGAACTCGCGATCGAGGGGTTGCCATGTCCCACCCGATGTTCACCGGCCCGCTGGCCGATACCCACCGCCGTCAACTGATGCAGGCTGCCGCGCAGAGCCGGATGGCCCGCGAGGCCGCACCGAAGCCGACGGCACCGCGCCGTCGGATGCTGCGCCTCCCGGCCCTGGGATGGGGTCGGGTCCGTCCGGCCGTCACTGCCCGGGTGACCGAGGCCCGCCTCGCGTCCTCGTAGCGGTCACGAACGTTCGACCCGCTCCTGGTGACCCGGGCGCCCCGGCGGGCACAGGAACCGCCTAATCGCCACGTCGTCGTGTGCCGGAATGGCCGATGCGTCCCGTCGGGTTGTACGAGCATGGCGAAGACATGGTTCATCACGGGCACGTCCAGGGGATTCGGCCGCGAGTGGGCGATCGCGGCGCTCGACCGGGGTGACTCGGTCGCTGCGACAGCCCGCGACACCGACACCCTGACCGACCTCGTCGGCAAGTACGGCGAGCGCATCCTGCCGATCGAGCTCGACGTCACCGACCGTGCCGCTGATTTCGCCGCCGTGCAGCAGGCGCACGATCACTTCGGCCGGCTCGACATCATCGTCAACAACGCGGGCTACGGCCAGTTCGGCATGATCGAGGAACTGTCCGAGAGCGAGGCCCGCGACCAGATCGAGACCAACCTGTTCGGGGCGCTGTGGGTGACCCAGGCGGCGCTGCCGGTGCTGCGGGCGCAGGGCGGCGGGCACATCCTGCAGGTGTCGTCGATCGGCGGCATCAGCGCGTTCCCCAACATCGGGATGTATCACGCGTCGAAGTGGGCGCTCGAAGGCTTCAGCCAGGCGCTCGCCGCCGAGGTCGCGGACTTCGGCATCAAGGTGACGGTGATCGAGCCGGGTGGTTTCGCGACCGACTGGGGCGGTCCGTCGTCGAAGCACGCGACTGCTGACCCCGCGTACGACCGCGCGCGCGAGCAGGCCGCGCAACGCCGCGCCCAGCGCGGCGCCCGTCCGGGTGACCCGGTCGCTTCCCGAGAGGCCGTGCTCACGGTGGTGGACGCCGACGAACCGCCGCTGCGCATCTTCTTCGGCGACGGGCCACTGGCCATCGCGACCGCGGACTACGAGTCGCGCCTCGCGACCTGGCGGGAGTGGGAGCCGGTCTCGATCGAGGCCCAGGGCACTCCACAGCGCTGAGCCGTCGGGCCCCGCTCCCGTCAGTCGCGGACGTCCACCTCGCCGAGGAACGCCGACAGCAGTTCGACCACCCGCACGGGTTGCTCGATGGTGATCGAGTGCCCCGCCTCGGGGACGACCTCCAGGCGCGCGCCCGGAATAGCCTCGGCGATGGCGCGTGCCTTCCTCACGGGCGTGGGGACGTCGTCGGCGCCGACGATGACGAGGGTCGGCGCGGCGATCCGGCCGATCTCGGGCCGGATGGCCTTGCGTAGGGCCACGGCGCGGATCGCGCCGACCAGCCCGGCGCGGTCGGTCGCCTCGAGCTGGCACATCCACTCGTCGATGACCGGCGCCGAAGCCGGATCGTTGCGGAACGCGGGCCCGAGCATGATCTTCAGAACCGGCCGGCGCACCGGCGCGATGCCGGCGAGGCGATAGACCACTGACAGCGCGAGATCCTGTACCAGCGCCGAGCGTTCCTCGCGGTCGGCGCTGGTGTCGAGCAGGACGAGTGAGCGCAGCAGGCCGGGGCGGCGCGCGCCGATGCGCTGCCCGACGAAGCCGCCCATCGACAGGCCGACCCAGTGGACCGGCCCGACCTCGAGGTGCTCGATCAGCGCGACGGCGTCGTCGTACAGCGCGTCCATGTCGTAAGCGGCCGCCGGCGGCGACTGCCCCTGGCCGCGCCAGTCGATGGCGACGCACCGAAACGACGAGCTCAGCGCCTCGATCTGCGGGTGGAACATCCAGCCGCTGAACAGCAGCCCGTGGCCGAACACGATCGTCGGCGCGTCCGGCCGGCCCGGCGGCGCGCCGGTGTCGGTGTACGCAACGATCGCGCCGTTGGTCGCGAGTGTGGGCACGCCCGCCTCCGTACTGCCGGCCGGCCGGACGGCCGGGATCGGAAAGGATGCTGACCGGTGATCGGTCAGCATCCTCCACGATCAGGCGAGCCGGCGGCGATAGCGGGGCAGCCAGAGCACGCGATAGAGCAACCGGACCGGTCGCGGCAGGCCGCCGAGCACGGCCGCCACCGTCGACGCCGGCGCGCCGTCGAGCAACCACGGCAGGTAGGTCGACGCGCCACGCATGCCCTGGGTCTCACGCATGTGCCGCCCGAACGCGGCCCACCCCGACGGGCCGAGCCGGCGGGCGACGAGCGGCAGCGCGGCACCCTCCTCGTGCCGCATGTGGGCGACCAGTCCGGAGCGCAGTGCGGCGATGGCGATCGCTGTCGCGGACGCGTCACCGATCTCGAGCCGGTCGCCGATCGCCTCCAGGGCGGGGTCAATCGCCGCATGCTCGGCGGCCATCGCGTCGAGTACCGCGAGCTCGTCCGCCGCATGCACCGCGGCCTGCAGCGGTGGCCACAGTGCGGTGTCCTCGGCGGTGTGGTGCAGATGCAACTGCCGGTCGAACAACTCCCATTGCGCGAGAACCGCGGGCGTCACGATGCGGTCGCGTTCGAGGGCGACGAGCATCCGGTCCAGGTGCCGTTCGAACGCGCCGTGCGCGGCGTACATCATCGAGAAGTCCACCCCCTCGATGACGGCCGGCCCCGCTCCGCCGGGCGCGTCCGGTGACGGGTCGGACCCGGTCACGATCGAGTGGTCTGAGGCGTCGGTGGTCATGCGGCGATCCCTTCGTCGGCGGAATGCTCAGCGGCGACGCCATCCGGCTCGCCACGGGTGTTGCTCGCGCGTACGGCCACGACGGCCGCGGCGAGCAGGAAGATCGCGCTGGCGAGCAGCGCACGGTGGAACCCGGACGTCAACGCGTGCGGCGCCGCATCGCCGGTGCTCAGCAGGTGCGTCGTGCGTGCCGTCGCGATCGCCGAGAAGATGGCGAGTCCGAGCGCCCCGCCGAGCTGCTGCGACGCGTTCAGCAGCGCGGCAGCGAGACCGGCCTGCTCCGGCGGGACGCCGGCGTTGGCCGCGGTGGTCACGCCGACGAACACGGCGCCGAGCCCGAACGACATGATCATCATCCCCGGAAGCAGATCGCCGAGGTACGACCCGTCGACCGGAATGCGCGAGAGCCAGTACACCCCTCCCGCGGCGACGATGCAGCCCGCGACGATCACGGGCCGGGTGCCGGTACGGGCGAGCAACTGCGCCGTCACACCGGCGGCGATGCCGACCCCGACACAGAGCGGCAGGTACGCAGCGCCGGTCTGGATCGGCGACCAGCCGAGGACGTTCTGCATGTACAGGGTCAGGAAGAAGAACATCGCAAGGAAGCCGGCGAACGCGATCAGCTGCGTGACGTCGGCCGCCGCGAGCCCGCGTACCCGGAAGATCGACAACGGCAACAGCGGATTCGCGCCCGTCGCCTCCTTGGCGATGAACGCCGCCATGAGCACCGCCGCACCGGCGAGACGCAGCACGGTGGTCGTCGAGCCCCAGCCTTCGTCGGGCGCCTTGACCAGCGTGAAGACCAGCAGCAGCATCGCCGTGGTCACCAGCACCGAACCCAGCAGATCGAACGCGCCGCGGGCACGTGCCGGGCGTTCGTCGTCGAGCAGCGCGAAGATCCCGAGCAGCACGAGGACGCTCGCGGGCGGGTTGACGAACATGACCCACCGCCAGCCGGGACCTTCGGTGAGCAAGCCGCCGAGCAGCACGCCGGCTGCCGAGGCGAGGCCGCCCATGCCGCCCCACACGCCGAGTGCCTTGTGCCGATCGGCGGGGGACTCGAACGTGGTCGTCAGGATCGAGAGCGCGGCGGGCAGCATCAGCGCGGCGCCGACCCCCTGCGCCAGGCGCGCGCCGACGAGCGTCCCTTCGTTCTGCGCGAGCCCGCCCACGAAGGACGACAGGCCGATCAGCACCGTGCCGCTGATGAGAATGCGGCGGCGGCCGAGCAGGTCGGCGAGGCGCCCGCCGAGGAGCATGAAGCCGCCGTACGTGAGCAGGTATCCGCTCGGGACCCACTGCAGGCCCTGGACCGAGACGTTGAGGTCGTCGCGGATCGACGGCAGCGCGACGTTGACGATGGACGCGTCCACGAAGTCCAGGAACGCGACGGCGCACAGCAGCGCCAGTACGAGCTTTCCGCGGCGCGTCGCCAAGACCGACGGCCGGGTCGTGAGGGTTGTGGTCATGGCAGCGAGGACGACGGCGCGGCACGGAATGTGACAGCGCGTCGGCCGTGTCACTTTCCGGCGCGCTGCGTCGTCCTGATCCTTCGAAGGCGCGATCTAGGGTGGGTGGGTCATGGCGAGCGGCACTGGACGGACGAAGGCGACCGAGGCCGAGTTCGATGCGGCCTGGCGCGCGCACCGTGCCTATCTCGTCAACCTCGCCTACGGGATGCTGCGTGACGTCGGTGCGGCCGAGGACGCCGTGCAGGAGGCGTTCGCCCGCCTCGCCGACGCCGACTACCCCGCCATCGCCGAGCTGCGCGCGTGGCTCACCGTCGTCACCAGCCGCATCTGCCTCGACCAGATCGGCTCGGCTCGTGCACGGCGCGAGCGGCCGCAGGACGTGAGCACGCTGGAGTGGGCCGGCACGCCGACGGCGGCACCCGCCGTCGACCCGGCCGACCGGGTCACGCTCGACGACGACGTGCGGGCCGCGATGCTCGTGGTGCTCGACCGGCTGACGCCCGCCGAGCGCGTGGTGTTCGTTCTGCACGACGTGTTCAGCACACCCTTCGAGCAGATCGCCGAGACCGTGGGGCGATCGGCTGCCACCTGCCGACAACTCGCGCGCCGCGCCCGGCAGAAGGTGCAGCAGGGTGGCGTGCCCACGAGCGGCGCCGCCGACCTGCGGCAACGCCAGGTGGTCGACCGGTTCATCGAGGCCTGCGCGACGGGCGACGTGGCCGCGCTGGTGCTGCTGCTCGACCCGGACGCGTGGGGGACGGCCGACATGGGGCCGCAGGACCCGCGCTCGGGTGTGGTCAACCGCGGGCGCGACCGGGTCGCCCGGACCCTGTTGTTCTGGTTCGGCCGGAACTCGACGCTGGTCACCGACCCCGCCAGGGACGAGCGCGAGATCCTCGCCTTCGACGACCGCGAGTTCACCGCGGTGATCCGCCTGGACGTCGTCGGCGATCTGATCCGCAGCGTCAGCGTCACGGTCGACCCCGCGCGGGCGCGCTGAGGTCGAGCGACGTTGGCTAGATGCCCGCGGGACTCTGCGAAGGTCGATCGACGCACGTTCAACTGATTCGTCCGGCTTGACGCATGCCTATCTCGGCATATGACGCAGGTCCGCGCGGAGCCGACGCAGCGGGTGACCCACCTGACCTACGCAGTCCGGGAGCGGTAACTGTCTCGAACTCAGCGCTCCCCCGGCGAGGTCAGCAGGGTCACTGTCCTCGGCCTACCCAGGTCGTCGGCAGATCGTGAAGGCGTTGATCTCGACGACCTTCTCCCGGATGTGCCGGTCCCGAGTGATGATCAACGCGGGCGTTCGGCCCCCACGTTGGCCCCACCGAGGGCAGGGACGGTCTTGAGGGTGCTGCGGCCCCCGGTTTCCTGAGCCGCCTGTCGGGTTCGAACCGACGACCTATCGCTTACAAGGCGATTGCTCTGGCCAACTGAGCTAAGGCGGCAGCGCCACCGAGGTTACCGCCGTGCGCCGGACGAACCTGAGACGGTTCGCACGCCGGTGCGGTCGTCCGCACGAATTCCGGGCAGACTTCCTACGGCACCGTAACCGACGAGGAGCGAGCGCGTGAGCCGTCTACACAAGCCGAAGGCCGGGTTCTGGATCCGACTCTGCGTCGCGATCCTCTATCCGCTGGATGCTCTGCTGTTCCGCATCCGGTGGCGCAATCTCGACCGGGTGCCCGCCCCGCGGGAGGGCGGCGTCATCATCGCCATGAACCACGTGTCGCACATCGACACGGTGCTCATGGCCCGCCTTGTCTGGCAGACCGGGCGGGTGCCGCGGTTCATGATCAAGGCGAACCTGTTCTCCAAGCCGGTGATCGGCCGCATCTTCACGGGCGCCAAGCAGATCCCGGTCTACCGCGGTACGACCGAGGCCGCCGAATCGCTGCGGGATGCGGTCCGCGCGCTCGACGAGGGTGAGGCGATCGTCATCTACCCGGAGGGCACGATCACCAAGGATCCCGAGCAGTGGCCGATGCAGGGCAAGACCGGCATCGCCCGGCTCGTCCTGCTCGCGCCGGACGTCCCGGTCATCCCGATCGGGCAGTGGGGTCCCCAGAAGCGGCGGGGGAAGCGCAGGCCGGGCCTGCGCGGCGAGTCGCTGGCAAGCGTCGGCAAGCCGCTGGATCTGAGCCGGTTCCGGGACGCCGAGCCGACTGCCACCACGCTGCACGAGATCACCGACGTGATCATGGGTGCGATCCGCGACGAAGTGGCCGAATTGCGCGGCGAGCCCGCGCCGACTGCCTTCTTCAGGCCGGCTAGGAAGGAAGCACGTCGACAAGAGGTAACCGGCGAGTAACTTCCGGATTTCCGGCTCGTTGACCCGGCATAGCCACCCGCCGGTCGCCAGCCGAGGAGCCGCCATGCCGCACCGCCACGCTGCCCGCCGCCCGCTGCGTGCCGGAATCGTCGCCACCCTCGCGGCGGCAGCCGCGGTCGGTGTGCCCGCCGTGGTCAACAACAGCGCACATGCGGACCCCGCGTTCACCGAGCAGACCCTGCACTTCAAGGTCCAGGTCGGGCCGGCGCTCGACCAGGCGTGCGACATCGTCGGCCTGCTCGTCACGCCGACGAGCGCGTCGAGCGCGAACCCGGTTCCTGCGATCCTCACGACGAACGGCTTCGGCGGCGACCTCAACGGGCAGGTGCCCTTCGCCGAGCAGGAGGCCGCGCTCGGCTACGTCGTGCTGACCTACTCCGGGCTGGGCTTCGGCGGTTCGGGCTGCAAGATCACCCTGGACGACCCGGACTGGGACGGCGTCGCCGCGAGCCAACTGGTGAGCTACCTCGGGGGCGCGTCCGGCATCGCGTTCACCGATGCCGCACATACCACCCCGGCGCCCACGCTGAACGTCGTGAAGCGCGACCTGGTCGACCACCTCGGGCATCCGAGCACCAACGATCCGCGCGTCGGCATGTGGGGTGGCAGCTACGGTGGCCAGGTCCAGTTCGCGGCCGCAGCGGTCGACCCGCGCATCGACACGATCAACCCGCAGATCACCTGGAACGACCTCTCGTACTCGCTCGGCCCGAACAACACCAACCAGACGAGCGGGGTCTCGACCGGCAACCCCGGCACGGTCAAGCTCAGCTGGGGACTGGCCTTCTCGGCCGAAGGCATTTTCGACGGCGTGCAGTACGCGCAGAACGACCCGACCCGGCTGATCGGGTGCCCGAACTTCGCGACGTTCGTCTGCCCCGCACTCGTCACCGCGAGCACGACCGGCTTCTTCCAGCCCGGCGCGGTGACCCAGCTGCGGCACGCGTCGGTGAGCAGCTACCTCAGCCGCATCCGGATCCCCGTGCTGCTGGACCAGGGCCAGGTCGACACCCTGTTCAACCTGAACGAGGCGGTGGCGACCTACCGCGCGCTCAAGGCGCAGCACACCCCGGTGGCGATGCTGTGGCGCGAGCAGGGCCACTCGGGTGGCACCCCGTCCGCGGCCGGCCTGGCGTACGAGAACAGCCGCATCCAGGCCTGGTTCGACCGCTACCTCAAGGGTATGAACGTCGGCACCGGCCCGTCGTTCGCCTACTACCGCGACTGGACGGGCACGTTCGCCGAGGCCGGGTCGTACCCCGTCGGGACGAACCGCAGCTACTACCTGTCCAGCGGCCACTCGCTCACGACCAACGTGCTGGGCATCGGCAAGGACACCCAGTCGATGGTCACGCTGCCGGCGGGCGCACCGAGCAGCATGAGCGGCCTCGACGCGCTCGGCGGCGTCGTGCCGATACCGGACCTGCCCGACGCCAACACGCCCGGCACGTACGTGTCCTGGGCGACGCCGACGCTGAGCAGCGCGCTCGACGTCGTCGGTTCGCCGGTGCTGACCGTCCAGCTCACCGCACCGACCGCGGCCGTGACGAGTGTCGACCCCGCGGGCCAGCTGGTGCTCTTCGCGAAGGTCTATGACGTCGCACCCGACGGCAGCCGCTCGCGCATCAACGGACTGGTCGCACCGGTGCGCATCCCCGACCCGACGAAGCCGGTGAAGATCACCCTGCCGGGTATCGCCCACCGGTTCGCGCCGGGGCACAGGCTCGAGATCATGCTGGCCGGCGGCGACGTGAACTACCGCGGCGGCCTGGTCGCGACGCCGGTGGCGGTCACGACGGGGTCCGCGGGTCAGTCCCTGGTGCTGCCCGTCGTTGCGTGAGCAGCTCGCCGGTCGCGGCGGCGGACCACCTCGCCGGGATCCGGGCGCGGCTGACCGGGCCGGGCGGCGAGTTCGAGCTGGTCGAGCAGGATGTCCGCGGCGTCCGGTTGCCCGTGTTCGCCAACCGCGCCCGGACACTGACCGAGCACGTCGTGCGCTCGGCGCGGTACGGCGACCGTGAGTACCTGGTCGACGGCGGGACCCGGCTGACGTTCGCGCGCCACCACGCCGCGGTCGCCTCGCTCGCCGCGTGCCTGGCCGCCGAGGGGGTGCGCCCCGGCGACCGGGTGATGATCCTCGCCGCCAACTCGGCCGAATGGGTGGTCGCGTTCTGGGCGGTCGCGGCGACCGGCGCGATCACCGTCGCAGGCAACGCGTGGTGGACGGCCCGCGAGGTCGAGTACGCGCTGGCGCACAGCACCCCGCGGCTCGTCATCGCGGACGAACGACGCGCGGGGTTCGTCGCGGCCGGCACCCGGACGCTGTCGGCCGAACGGGACGTCCGCCGCATGACGGCCGCGCACCCGCAGGCGGCTCTCGAGCAGCCCCCGGTGGGCGAGGACGACCCTGCGGTGATCATGTACACCAGCGGCACGACCGGGCATCCGAAAGGCGCGACGCACTCGCACCGCAACCTGCTGTCGGTGATCGAGTACCACCGGCTCAACGACGCACTCGCCGCTGCGCTGGGGATCGCGCCCGCGCTGCCGCGGCGGTTCCTGATGAGCCTGCCGTTGTTCCACATCGCGAGCCTGCACAACCTCGCGATCCCGCGACTGGTGAGTGGCGACACCGTCGTCATCCACAGCGGGCGGTTCGACGTCGACCGGGTGTTGTCGCTCGTCGAGAGCGAGCGCGTCACCAACTGGGCGATCGTCCCGACGATGGCGCACCGGATTGCGCAGCACGCAGGTCTGTCCCGGTTCGACCTGTCCTCGTTGACGGCGGTGAGCGTGAATTCCGCACCGTCGTCACCGGCGTTGAAGGCGCGGCTCGCGGCGGCCGTGCCCTCGGTGCAGCAGGCGATCATCGACAGCTACGGGCTCACCGAGTCCTCGACCGCGGCGACGGTCGCGACGCCGATCGACCTCGAGGCGCACCCGACCACTGTGGGCCGCCCGATCGTGACCGTCGAGGTGTCGGTGCGCGACGCGGACGGGACGCCGGTCGCGGACGGTGTCGAGGGCGAGATCTGCGTGCGCAGCGCGTTCGTCATGCTCGGGTACTGGGACGACCCGGAGGCGACGGCGCGGGCCATCACCCCTGACGGCTGGCTGCGCACCGGCGACATCGGCCAGCTGCGCGAGGGACTGCTGTTCGTGAGCACCCGCCGCAGCGACCTCATCCTGCGCGGGGGCGAGAACGTCTACCCCGCCGAGGTCGAAGCGGTGCTGGCCGAGCACCACGCCGTCGTGGAGTGCGCGGTATTCGGCACGCCGCATGTCGACCTCGGGCAGGAGGTGGCCGCGGTGGTGGTGCTGTCCGAAGGTGTCGACGAAGCCGACCTGCGCGCCTTCGCCGCCGAGCGGCTCGGCTACTACAAGGTGCCGTCGAGGTGGCGGCTGACGCGGGAGCCGTTGCCCAAGACCGCGACCGGCAAGATCATCCGTACCGGCCTCACGCTCTGACGGCGTCAGGAGGCCCGGCGGCGGCGGGCGATCTCGGCGAGGGTGACCGCGGCGGCGACCGACGCGTTGAGCGACTCGGCCGACTCCGACATCGGGATAGAGACGGTGAGATCACACCGCTCGCCGACGAGCCGCGACAGGCCTCGCCCTTCGGAACCGACCACGACCACGACCGGGTCGGTCGCGATCTCGAGTTCGTCCAGGGATGTCGTTCCGTCGGCGTCGAGGCCGAGCACGGTCAGGCCCTCGTCCTGGCACTGCTTGAGCGCGCGGACCAGGTTGGTGACGCGCGCGACGGGGATGCGGGCGGCCGTGCCGGCCGAGCTGCGCCACGCGACGGCGGTGACACCGGCGGCACGGCGCTCGGGCAGGATCACGCCGTGCGCGCCGAAGGCGACCGCCGAGCGGATGACCGCGCCGAGGTTGCGCGGGTCGGTGACCCCGTCGAGCGCGACGAGCAGCGGCGCCGTGGTGGACTCGGCCGCGGCAGCGAGGACGTCGGCGAGCTCGCGGTACGCGAACGGCGGCACCTGCAACGCGATGCCCTGGTGCAGGATGCCGCCCGTCTTGCGATCGAGCTCGCCGCGGCTCACCTCGAGCAGCGCGATGCCGCGGTTGGACGCGAGCCGCACCGCCTCGGTCACGCGCTCGTCGGTGTCGAGGCCGATGGCGACGTACAGCGCGGTGGCGGGCACCTTGGCGCGAAGCGCCTCGGCGACCGGGTTGCGACCCACGAGCAGCTCGGCGGCCTCGACCGGCCGCGAGCCGCCGCGGGGCCCTTCGCGCCGGGCGACCGCGGCTGCGCGGCGTGCCGCCGGGTGGCCGGTGCGCTCACTCGCCTTCGGCGTCGGGCCCTTGCCCTGCAGCGCTCGCTTCGGCTGCCCGCCGGAGCCGACCTGGGCACCCTTCTTCGACTTGCGGATCGCGCCCTGACGGCGTGAGTTGCCGGCCATTACGAGGGCTCCTTCAGTGTCCAGCGCGGTCCGTCCGGGGTGTCCTCGATGTCGATGCCGGCGGCGCTGAGTGCGTCGCGGATCGTGTCGGCCGCGTGCCAGTCCCGGCGCGCGCGTGCCGCCGCCCGCTGCTCGAGCGCGACGCGGACCAGCGCGTCGACGACGGGTTCGAGCGCCGAGGCGTCGGCTGCGCCGTCGGCCCAGTCGCCGGGCCAGATCCCGAGCACCCTGGTACCCAACGCCACACCGGCGAAGGCCCACTCGACACCGGCGCGGTCACCGTCGGCAAGGGCCGAATTGCCTTGCCGCACAAGGGAATGCACGCTCGCCAGCGCCGCCGGCACGCCGATGTCGTCGTCCATCGCCGTGGCGAAGCCGTCGGGCAGCACGCCCTGCACGCCGAGCTCGCCCGCGCCGCCGGAAAGCAGCCGACCGGCCCGCTCGACGAAGTTCTCGATGCGCCGGTACGCGGCCGCGGCCTCGTCCAGCGCCTCGGGCGAGTACTCGACGTTGCTGCGGTAGTGCGCGGCGCCGAGGTAGTAGCGCACCTCGACCGGCCGCCACCGCTTGGTGATCTCGGTGACGAGCAGCGAGTTGCCGAGGGACTTCGACATCTTCTCGCCGCCGATCGTCAGCCACGCGTTGTGCATCCAGTAGCGCGCGAAACCGTCGCCGGCGGCGACCGACTGGGCGATCTCGTTCTCGTGGTGCGGGAAGACGAGGTCGAGCCCGCCGCCGTGGATGTCGAAGGTGGGCCCGAGGTACTTCGTCGCCATGGCCGAGCACTCGAGGTGCCAGCCGGGACGGCCGCGCCCCCACGGGGTGGCCCAGGAGGCGGTGTGGGGCTCGCCGTCCTTGTACCGCTTCCACAACGCAAAATCCCGCGGGTCGCGCTTGCGGTCGTCCGCTTCGGAGTCACCCGCGGGCTGCATCGCGTCGAGTCGTTGCCGGGACAGCGAGCCGTAGGCCGGGAACGAGCGCACGTCGAAGTACACGTCACCGTCCACCGCGTACGCGTTGCCTCGCTCGATCAGCCGCTGCATCAGCTCGATCATCTCGGGGACGTGCCCGGTGGCTCGCGGCTCGTACGTCGGCGGCAGGCAGCCCAGCGTCTCGTACGCCCAGCGGAAGTTCGCCTCGTGCAGAGCGGCCCAGGCCCACCACTCGTAGCCGTTCTGGGCGGACTTCGCGAGGATCTTGTCGTCGATGTCGGTGACGTTGCGGATGAACGTGACGTCGTAGCCCGAGTGCGCCAGCCAGCGGCGCAGGATGTCGAAGTTGAGCCCGCTGCGGATGTGCCCGATGTGCGGCGGCGCCTGCACGGTGGCACCACACAGATAGATCGAGGCCTTACCGGCCTCGATCGGCTCGAACGGACGCAGCGACCGGGTCGCCGAGTCGTAGAGGTGCAGGCTCACTTGTCCATCGTAGTGAGCCCGCGCTGTCAGCTCGGGTACGTGCGCTTGGGCGTGATCGTCACGACGACCCGGACGTTGTCGGTGCCCTCGTCATTCGTGTACGGCTGGCCCGTGTACTTGCGCGACAGTTCCTGAATCAGCTCGGGACCGCCGTCGCGCGTCAGCGACGCGGTGCCCTCGACGGTCACGTAGTTGTACGGGGTCTCGGGGTCGAACATGCTCACCGTCACGCGCGGGTCGCGCAGCATGTGCTGCGCCTTCTGACGCTGCTCGGTGGTCGAGATGACCACCTCGTCGCCCTCGCGCGTGGCCCACATGGTCGTCGAGTGCGGGGTGCCGTCCTTCTTCAGCGTCGTCAGCGTCACGAAGTTCGGGTTGTCGAGGAGCTTCTTGGCCAGGTCGGGAAGTTGAACGCTCATACAGGTTATATGCCCATCCGTCCGCGAATATTCCGGCCGGATCACGCGATAGCGTCAACCCGTGGAGGACGGCGCCCCGTTGCACCCCGACTCGGTCGTCGTGGCCGCCGGACGGCCGCACGCCCCCGGAGACCCGCTCTCCCAGCCGATCGTGCTCAGTGCGACGTTCCGGTCCGCCGATCGGGGCGGTCGCCAGGACAGCGGCAACGGCTACCTGCGCAACGACAGCAGCGACACCATCCGAGCGTTCGAGGACGCGGTCGGGGCGCTCGAGGGCGCCCCCGCGGTCGCGTTCGCCAGCGGCATGGCGGCGATCAGCGCAGTCGTCGAGGGGCGCCCGGCCGGCACCGTGGCGGTGGCCCCGGCCGCGGCGTACTCGGGCACCGTGACGATCTTCGACGAGCAGGAACGCCTCGGCCGCATGACCGTGCGCCGCGTCGACAGCACCGACACCGACGCCGTCCTCGCCGCGCTGCCGGGTGCGCGCCTGCTCTGGCTCGAGACGGTCACGAACCCGCTGCTCGGCGTCGCCGACCTTCCGGTCGTGATCGAGGCAGCGCGGGCAGCGGGTGCGCTCGTCTGCGTCGACGCCACGTTCTCGACGCCGCGCAACGTGCGTCCGCTCGATCTCGGCGCCGACGTCGTGATGCACTCGGCCACCAAGTACCTCTCCGGGCACTCCGACCTGCTCATGGGCGTGCTCGCCACCGGGTCGCCGCAGTTGCACGCCGAGCTGGCGGCCCGGCGCCGGGTCACCGGGGCCGTGCCCGGGGCGCTCGAATGCTTCCTCGCGCTGCGCGGGCTCAGGACGTTCGGCGTGCGCATGGAACGCGCCGAGGCCAACGCGGCCGAACTCGCCCGCAGGCTCGAGACGCACCCCGCGGTGACCCGGGTCCGCTACCCCGGTCTGCCGTCCGACCCGGGCCACGAGCGGGCAGCGCGCATCTTCGACGGCTTCGGCGCGATGGTGTCGTTCGAGGTCGCCGGCACCGCCGCCGAGGCGGAACGGGTCTGCCGCCGCGTGCGACTGATCACGCACGGGACGAGCCTCGGCGGCGTCGAGTCGCTGATCGAGCGGCGGGCCCGCTACGACGTGGACGCGTCGTACGGGACGCCACCGACCCTGTTGCGGCTCTCGGTCGGCATCGAACACGTCGACGATCTCTGGGCGGACTTGTCGTCCGCGTTGGCGACGGACAGCTGACGAAACGTTCGTCGTTCGTGGCGGTGCCGCGGTCAGTCGGCGGACCGCACGAGCGCGGTGGCGACGGCGGCGAGCCCCTCGCCCCGGCCCGTGAGCCCGAGGCCGTCCGTCGTGGTGGCGCTCACCGAGACCGGTGCACCGACCGCGTCCGACAGCACTTGCTCCGCCTCCGATCGCCGGCTGCCCAGCCTGGGACGGTTGCCGACCACCTGCACCGCGACGTTGCCCACCTGCCACCCGGCCTCGGCCAGCAGCCGGACGACCTCACGCAGCAGCGTGGCCCCGGACGCACCCGCCCAGCGCGGGTCGTCGGTGCCGAACACGGCGCCGAGGTCGCCGAGCCCGCCGGCGGAGAGCAGCGCGTCGGCCGCGGCGTGCGCGGCGACGTCACCGTCGGAGTGCCCGCTGCAGCCGTCGGCACCGTCCCACAGCAGCCCGGCCAGCCAGCACGGCCGGCCGGGCTGGATCGGGTGCGCGTCGACGCCGATCCCGGTGCGGACGTCAGCCACCGGCGATCGCCTCGGCGAGCAGGAGGTCGCGCGGGGTGGTGATCTTGAAGGCGGCCTCGTCGCCGGCCACGACGACGACCCGGCCGCCGGCCCGCTCGACCAGGCCTGCATCGTCGGTCGCGGTGGCATCGGGCGCCGCGAGATGCGCCGCGACCAGGACGGCGCGGCGGAACCCCTGCGGCGTCTGCACGGCGACGAGTGTCCCGCGCTCGACCGTGGCCACGACCGTCCCGTCCGTGGCGACCTGCTTGATCGTGTCGGTGACCGGCAGCGCCGGGACGACCGCGTCGGCGCCGCCCGCGAGACCGGCCAGCACGCGGTCGATCACCGCGGCGGGGACGAACGGGCGCGCCACGTCGTGCACGAGCACCGTCTCGATGCCGGCCGGCAGCGCGCGCAACCCCGAATCGACCGAGTCCTGGCGGGTCAGCCCGCCGACCACCACCGGCGTCGCGCACAGCGCGGCCGCCTTGTCGAGCCAGCCTTCAGGGACGACCACGACGCAGCAGGCGACGCCCGGATGCGCACTGAAGCGGTCGGCGGCGTGCTCGAGCAGCGTGCGCCCGGCGACCGTGACGAAGGCCTTCGGCACGTCCGCGCCGAGCCGGACACCGGACCCGCCGGCAACGAGAACGGCGGCGACGGTCATCAGACCGTCACCGCCGCAATCAGCTGCTGTGTGGTGTTCAGGCCACGGCCTCGCCGAGCACCTCGTCGAGGACGATCTCGGCCTTGTCCTCGTTCGTGCCCTCGGCGAGAGCAAGCTCGCTGACGAGGATCTGCCGGGCCTTCGCCAACATCCGCTTCTCGCCGGCCGACAGGCCGCGGTCACGGTCACGGCGCCAGAGGTCGCGGACGACCTCGGCGACCTTGTTCACGTCACCCGATGCCAGCTTCTCGCCGTTCGCCTTGTAGCGACGCGACCAGTTGGTCGGCTCCTCGGTGTGCGGTGCGCGCAGCACGTCGAATACCTTGTCCAGACCCTCCTGGCCGACGACGTCACGGACTCCGACGACCTCGGCGTTCTCGGCCGGAACCAGGACGGTCAGATCGCCCTGTGCGACCTTCAGCCGCAGGTAGGTCTTCTGCACACCCTGCAGGACGCGTTCCTCGATGGCCTCGATCAGCGCCGCCCCATGATGGGGGTAGACAACGGTCTCACCGACCTTGAAAGTCATGTGTTCGAGCCCCTTTCCACTCCTCCCAGGGTAACACGCGGCACACCCTCCCAGCCTGGCTCGTTTGGACCCGCAGGCCCACGGGAGGGCCGTCCTGACGGGCTCGCTAGGCTGTCCGCGGGCATCGGCATCGAGCCGTCCGCACCTCGTGCGGGGCGGGTCCGGCGGTGCCCGCGCAGGTGACACGTGACCTGTGCCGGACCCTTCGAGGAGTCGACGTGAGAGCACTGCGGGGCACGCGCCGCCGCTTCGCCATCGGGCTCGTCGCCCTGTGTGCCGCACTGGGCACCACCTCGTGCGCCGCCGGTCAGCACGCCATGACCGCCAACGAGAGCCCGGCGATCGACGCGGTCAGCGCCACTGTCGGCACCATCGATCTGCGCGGCATCGCAATCACGCCGCCGTCCGGTCCGTCGTACCCGCAGGGCGGCTCCGCGACGCTCACCCTGGTGATCGTCAACAACGGTCAGCAGGCCGACCGGCTGACGAACGTCACGACGCCCGCTGCGGCGAGTGCCGCGGTATACGACTCGGCGAGTGCCGCGTCCGCCGTGCTGAGCCCGAGTTCG
>JAVHVN010000054.1:0-17174 GCA_032160545.1 Pseudonocardiales bacterium
AACCAGATGCAGGGCGGCGGCTCGAAGGTGATGAGCTTCGGCAAGAGCCGCGCGAAGCGCATGGCCGTCGACTCGCCGAAGATCACGTTCCGCGACGTGGCCGGCGCCGACGAGGCCGTCGAGGAGCTCCACGAGATCAAGGAGTTCCTCGAGAATCCCAAGAAGTTCCAGGCGCTGGGCGCTCGCATTCCCAAGGGCGTTCTGCTCTACGGCCCTCCCGGCACCGGCAAGACGCTGCTCGCGCGCGCCGTCGCGGGCGAGGCCGGCGTGCCGTTCTTCTCCATCTCCGGCTCGGACTTCGTCGAGATGTTCGTCGGCGTCCTGTTCTTCGTCATGAGCCAGGTCCAGGGCGGCGGCAACCGGGTCATGAGCTTCGGCCGCAGCAAGGCCAAGCTCGTGAACAAGGACACTCCGAAGACGACGTTCGCCGACGTCGCCGGGGCGGACGAGGCGATCGAGGAACTCGAAGAGATCAAGGAGTTCCTGGCCAACCCCGCCAAGTTCCAGGCCATCGGCGCCAAGATCCCGAAGGGCGTCCTGCTCTACGGTCCGCCCGGTACCGGCAAGACGCTGCTCGCCCGCGCCGTCGCCGGCGAAGCGGGTGTGCCGTTCTACTCCATCTCGGGTTCGGACTTCGTCGAGATGTTCGTCGGTGTCGGTGCGTCCCGCGTGCGGGACCTGTTCGAGCAGGCCAAGTCCAACGCGCCGTCCATCATCTTCGTCGACGAGATCGACGCCGTCGGCCGCCACCGCGGTGCCGGCATGGGCGGCGGCCACGACGAGCGTGAGCAGACGCTCAACCAGCTGCTGGTCGAGATGGACGGGTTCGACGTCAAGGGCGGCGTGATCCTGATCGCGGCGACCAACCGCCCCGACATCCTCGACCCCGCGCTGTTGCGCCCTGGCCGCTTCGACCGGCAGATCGCGGTCGGGCCGCCCGACGTGATAGGCCGCGAGGCCGTGCTCAAGGTGCACGCCAAGGGCAAGCCGTTCGCCGCCGACGTCGACCTCGGGGTGATCGCGCGCCGCACCCCGGGCTTCACCGGTGCCGACCTCGCGAACGTCATCAACGAGGCCGCGCTGCTCACCGCTCGCAACAACGGCCGGCTGATCACCAACTCGGCGCTCGAGGAGTCGATCGACCGCGTCATCGCGGGCCCGGAGCGCAAGACCCGCGCCATGAGCGACAAAGAGAAGCGGGTCACCGCGTACCACGAGGCCGGCCACGCGCTGACCGCATGGGCCATGCCGAACCTCGATCCCGTGCACAAGGTGACGATCCTGCCCCGCGGCCGCTCCCTCGGGCACACGCTCGTGCTGCCACTCGAGGACCGCTACACGCAGACCCGCTCCGAGATCATCGACCAGCTGGTCTACGCACTCGGCGGCCGCGCCGCCGAGGAACTGGTGTTCCACGAGCCGACGACCGGCGCGTCCAACGACATCGAGAAGGCCACCGGGCTCGCCAGGGCAATGGTCACCGAGTACGGGATGAGTTCGAAGCTCGGCGCGGTCAAGTACGGCACCGGCGACGCCGAGCCGTTCATGGGCCGCGACTACGGCCACCAGCGCGACTACTCCGAGGACATCGCCGCCGGCATCGACGGCGAGGTGCGCGACCTCATCGAGGGCGCGCACGACGAGGCCTGGGAGATCCTGGTGCAGTACCGGGACGTCCTCGACACGATGGTGCTCGAACTCGTCGAGAAGGAAACGCTGGCCAAGGACGATCTCGAGCGGATCCTCGCGCCGGTGCGCAAGCGCCCGCCGCACAACACGTTCGCAGCGTTCGGCAAGCGCACGCCGAGCGATCGGCCGCCGATCGATATCCCGGTGCACCTGCGCAAGCCCGAGTCGTCGAGCGGGTCCAACGGTTCGTCCCACGGTGCCAACGGCGGTACGGGTGCGCTGCCCGGCGTCCAGCCCAATCCGAACCCGCCGTCGCCGCCGAACCAGCCGGGCACGCCCGCGCAGCAGCCGGGCGCCTTCGGGCCGGGAACGTACGGCAACTACCCACCTGCGAACCCGCACGACAAGCCTGGCCCATAATCCCGGCATGACCGAGATCCGCCCGCCCGCGACGCCGACGATCGCGGGTCAAGCACCGACGATCGCGGGGCAAGCACAGGCGCCCATCGACATGGCTCGTGCCGAGGCCGCCGTGCGCGAGTTGCTGATCGCCGTGGGCGAGGACCCCGACCGAGAGGGCCTGCGCGCGACCCCGGGCCGCGTTGCGCGCTCGTATGCCGAGATCTTCGCGGGGTTGTTCGTCAACCCCGACGAGGTACTCGAGACGACGTTCGACGAGCACCACGACGAACTCGTCCTGGTGAAGGACATCCCGATCTACTCCACCTGCGAGCACCACCTCGTGCCCTGGCACGGAACGGCCGCCGTGGGCTACATCCCGAACGAGAGCGGGCGCATCACCGGCCTGTCGAAGCTGGCACGCGTGGTCGACCTGTACGCCCGCCGGCCGCAGGTGCAGGAGCGGCTCACCTCGCAGGTCGCCGACGCCGTCATGCGCCGGCTCGAGCCTCAGGGCGTCATCGTCGTGATCGAGGCCGAGCACCTCTGCATGGCGATGCGTGGCGTGCGCAAGCCCGGCTCGAGGACCATGACCTCGGCAGTGCGCGGCATCTTCCAGTCCGACCAGCGCACGCGGGCCGAGGCCCTCTCGCTCGTTCTGGGTCGCTGATGCCCGGCCGGGGGCTGCCGGTGCGCTCGGACCGCATCGTCGTGATGGGTGTCCTGAACGTCACCCCGGACTCGTTCAGCGACGGCGGGCGGTACACCTCACTCGACGACGCGGTGGCGCACGCGGTCACGATGCGCGCCGAGGGCGCCGACCTCATCGACGTCGGCGGCGAGTCGACGCGTCCCGGGGCGCGACGCGTACCGGCCGACGAGGAGCTGCGGCGGGTGCTCCCCGTCATCGAATGCCTGGTGCACGCCGGCCTCCCGGTCAGCGTCGATACCTACCGCGCCCGCGTGGCCGACGCCGCGCTCGAGGCGGGCGCCTCGGTCGTGAACGACGTGTCGGGCGGCCTCGGCGATCCGGACATGGCTGCGGTCGTCCGATCAGCGCAGTGCCCCTGGATCCTCATGCACTGGCGCGGCCACAGCGCGTCCATGCAGCAACTCGCGACATACGTCGACGTCGTCGGCGAGGTCCGCGCCGAACTCGCGGCTCGGGTCGACGCGGCGGTCGCCTCGGGAGTGGACGCCGAGTGTCTCGCGATCGATCCGGGCCTCGGTTTCGCCAAGACCGCAGCGCACAACTGGACGCTGCTCGCCCACCTGCGCGAGTTCGTCGAATCGGGCGTCCCCGTGCTCATCGGCTCCTCGCGCAAGTCGTTCCTGGGCTCGCTGCTCGCCGCGCCGGACGGCACGCCGCGCCCGGTACACGATCGCGAGGACGCGACCACCGCGCTGACCGCCTACTCGGCGGCAGCCGGGGTCTGGGGCGTGCGCGTGCACGAGGTGCGTCCGTCGGTCGACGCGGCGCTGACCATCGATGCCATCGCAGCGGCGGCCGGGCCGGGTCACGGATGAGCGACGAGATCATGCTGACCGGCCTGCGCGTGCGTGGGTTCCACGGCGTGTTCGAGCACGAGCGCCGCGAGGGCCAGGACTTCGTGGTCGACGTCGAGCTGCGGGTCGACACCCGCGCGGCGGCCGCCTCCGACGACCTCGCCGACACGATCGACTACGGCACGCTCGCCCAGCGGCTCGCGGAGGTCGTCGCCGGTGAACCGGTCGACCTGCTCGAAACCCTCGCCGGGCGGCTGGCCGACGCCTGCCTCGCTGACGGACGGGTGGACGTCGCGGTGGTGACCGTGCACAAGCCGCAGGCGCCGATCCCGCTGCAGTTCGACGATGTCGCGGTGCGCGTACTGCGGACCCGTCGATGACGCCGGGCTGGAGTACGGAGTGAGCCAGGCCGTGCTGTCCATCGGGGCGAACCTGGGTGACCGGGAGGCGTCGCTGCAGGCCGCCGTCGACGCGTTCCGCGACTGGCTGGTTGCCGTGTCGCCGGTGTACGAGACCGCACCGTGGGGCCCGGTGCCCCAGGACGACTATCTCAACGCGGTGCTGGTGGCCCGCGACATCGATGCCGGTCCGCGCGACTGGCTGCGGCGGGCCCAGGCGGCGGAGCAGGCAGCTGGTCGCACGCGCGACGTCCGATGGGGCCCGCGCACCCTGGACGTCGACGTCATCGTCGTCGATGACGCGGTCAGCGCCGACCCCGACCTCACCCTGCCGCATCCGCGCGCGGCCGAGCGGGCGTTCGTCCTGGTGCCCTGGCGCGCCGTGCAGCCATCGGCGCGGCTGGGGGGCGTCCCGGTCGAGGAACTGGTCGCGGCGCTCCCGGCAGACGAGGTGGCGGGCGTGCGGCCCCGTCCGGACCTGCGGGTGGCCTAGGTGAACCGCACCCGACTGGTCGACCTCGTGATCACGTTCGTCATCGTCGGCGTGACGATCTACGCACTGCTGCGCTTCTCCTACGGCTCGATCCCGCCGTTGGGCCTGATCGTCCCCGCGCCGCTCGCCGCGCTCGGGGTCGCCGAACTGATCGCCGCACGGCGGGTTCGCGCGGCGGTCCGGCACCTGCCGAACGCCCGGATGATGCCGGCGATCGTGATAGCCCGGTGCGTCGCCCTCGGCAAGGCCTCGTCGATCGTCGGTGCGGTCGTCGCGGGGGCGGCCGGGGCGCTGCTCCTGCGCGTGCTGCCGGACGCCGGCCAGGTCACTGCAGCGGCCAACGATGCCCTCGTCGCGGCTCTGCTGTTCGGGGCGGCGGTTCTGCTCGTGGTTGCCGGGCTGGCCCTGGAACGGGCCGGGATCGACCCGAACCGGCACAACGGTCAGGACGAGCGCGGACGGCCGTAGCACACCGTTTCCGCGATCACGCACGGCGGGCGTGAGGTTGCGCCGCATTCGATCGACGTGACTAAGCTGACCCAATGCCACGGCTGCCCGGCGGCTCCTTGGGCCGCGCCCGACTGGGAGTCGTGCTGCGCACCAGCGGCATGGTCCTCGGCGGCCTGCTCGGTGCCGCCGCCATCTGGCTGATCGTGACGACCGACTCGACGAAGAACGTCAAACTGGGCGTCCTGCTGGGGCTCTGGGGCATCGTGGTCGCCGGCTTCGCGGCGGCCGGCTCCCGGCGGCACGAGGCGAGTGAGGCCGGCGGCGAGCTGGTGGTGCGGTCGTTGACTGGGCTCGACCGGCTGAGCGACGCGGCTGCGGTGCGCGAGTACGAGCAGCGTCTGCACGCCATGCTGGGGCACCAGATCGAGCAGACCCTCGGTGCCGAACTCGCCAGCCTGCGCAACGAGGTCGCGTCGATGCGCAGCGAACTCGTCGAGAAGGTCGGCGGCCAGCTGCGCCTCGAGCGCATAGAGACGACCCGCCTCTTCGGCTCGGACATCGAGGCCCTGCAGCACGAGATCCAACAGTTGAAGATCAACCGGGCCGCCGCCGCGCCGAGCACCGTTGTGCAGGCAGTGACGGGCCGCATCGACCGGCTGCCCCCGCAGCGTGCCGCGACCACCCGCCCGGCGCCCCCGGCCTTCGAGGTCGAGTCGCCCGCTGACCTCGCGCCATCGCCGGGCATCGAGGCGGTGGCCCGGCCTGAGCCGCCGCAGCCGGTGGTTGTGGCTCCTGAGCCGCCGCAGCCTGCGCCCCAGCTGCCCGTGCCGCCGCAGCCCGCGCCCCCGCAGCCCGCGCCCCAGCTGCCCGTGCCGCAGCCCGCGGCTGCCTCAGCGAGCTCGGCTGCGGGAACGCCGGCCAGCAGCCGCTGGGTGGCTCCCGCGACGGTGAGCCTGCCGAGCACCCGGCCCGCCGCCGAAGCGACCCCCGACGCGCGGGCTGCTGCGGCGTCGCCGCCGGCCGCTCGTCCGAGCCCGGCTACACCCGATCCGTTCGCCGAGCTGCCGCGCCTCAAGCCGTTCACCGAGTTCGACCTCGACCCCGTCGACGTCGGCGGCACCGGTGCGCTGCCGGAGATCCCCGCCCAGTCCCCGGACCCGGCCGAGCGCAACGACAGCGAGTCAGGCGGCGGCCGGCGGCGGCGCGACTCCGACGAGGGGCACGACATTCTGAGCCAGATATTGCAACGCGAGGGTCAGCACCGCTGACCGTACGGGCCGGGTCAGCGCTCCTGCGCCGTCCCGACCGTCGTGTCGAGCATGCGCGCCCACTGCGCGGCGATCCGTCGGCGGCGGCGGCTGTCGTCCGTCAGCAGGTTCGCAAGCCCCAACCCGCGGGCGAGGTCCAGCGTCGCCTGGACCGTCTCGCGCATACCCGGCTGACGCTCGTCCACGCCGAGCAACTCGACGACGATGCCGTGGATCTCGCGGCCGAGGCGCGCCTCGAGGGGCACGATCTGGTCGCGCAGTTGCGGTTCGGCCGCGGCGGCCACCCACAGCGCGAGTGCGGCCCGGAACAGCGGCCCGGTGAAGAAGCCGAACACCAGCTGGACGACCTCGGCAGTTCCGGCCTGCGTGCCCCCGGGTAGCCGGTCCCGCTCGTGCCGCAGTTGCTCGGCACGCACCTGGCTGACGTGCTCGAGCGCCGCGGTGAACAGCGCTTCGCGGGTCGGGAAGTGATGCTGCGCAGCGCCTCGGGAGACGCCCGCCCGTTCGGCCACGACGGCGACGGTGCTCGCCTGGAATCCGAGTTCGGCGAGCGCCCCGATCGCCGCTTCGAGCAGCCGGGCGCGAGTGGCACGGCTGCGGCCCTGCTGCGGTTCTCGGACCGGTGCGGCGGTCACCGGATCACTCCGCGGCCTGCCAGGCCGGTGGCCGCCGCTGCAGGAAGGCGAGCATCCCCTCGCGGGCCTGGTCCGACGCGAACAGCCGCGCCGAGAGCGCCTGCACCTCGTCGGCACGAGCGGCGAAGTCGGCCCGCATCGCGGCGGTGGTGAGTGGCTTGGTCTCGGCGAGCCCCTGCGGGGAACAGCGGCGCAGCGCGTCGAGCATCGGCGCGAGCGCGGCGTCGACGTTCTCGGCAGCCGCGGTGACGAGACCGGCGGTCGCGGCGGCCGGCGCGTCGAACGTCTCGCCGGTCAGGTAATAGCGAGCGGCCGCCCGCTCGGTCATCCGTCCGAGCGTGGTGAGCGAGATGATCGCCGGTGCCAGCCCGAGGCGTACTTCGGTGAACGCGAACGACGAGTCCGGCCCGGCGAGCGCGATGTCGCAGGCGCCGACGAGACCGAGGCCGCCGGCGCGGACGTGGCCGTCGACCCGTGCGATCACCGGCTTGGGCAGCTCGACGACCGTCCGCAGCAGCGCGACCATGCGGCGAGTGCCCTCGGCCGGGCCACCCTCGGCGGACTGTTCCCTCAGATCGGCTCCCGCGCAGAACGTCGTCCCGGTGTGCGTCAGGACGAGGGCCCGGACCGCCGGGTCGTCCCCGGCGGTCGAGAGGTGGGCGGTCAGCTCGCCGACGAGCGCGGCCGAGAGCGCGTTGCGGTTCTCGGGCGAGTCGAGCGTGATCGTGGCGATGGCACGGTCGACGGCGTACTGGACGACGGACACGACGGCCTCCTGGTAGGACCTCGGCCTAGTAGGACTTCGGCCTAGTAGGACTTCGGCAGGCCGAGACTGAACTGCGCGACGAAGTTGAGGATCATCTCGCGGCTCACCGGCGCCACGCGACCGACGCGCGCCGAGGCGAGCAGCGCACCAAGGCCGTACTCGCTCGCGAAGCCGTTGCCGCCGAGGGTCTGCACCGCCTGGTCGACCGCCCGCACGGCGGCCTCGGCGGCCGCGTACTTGGCCATGTTCGCCGCCTCGCCGGCGCCCATGTCGTCGCCGGCGTCGTAGAGCGTCGCCGCCTTCTGCATCATCAGTTTGGCCTGCTCGAGCTCGATCTTGACCTGGGCGAGGGGATGCGCGAGCCCTTGGTGCGAGCCGATCGGAGCACCCCAGACCGTGCGCTGCTTCGCGTAGGCAACCGCCTTGTCGAGCGCGTAGCGGCCGGTGCCGACCGACAGCGATGCGGCCATGATCCGTTCGGGATTGAGCCCCGCGAACAGCTGCGCTAGCGCGGCGTCCTCCTCGCCGATCAGCGCGTCGGCCGGCAGCCGCACGTCGTCGAGGAAGAGCAGGAACTGCTTGTCCGTCATGGCGATGTCCATGTCGATCGCGCGGTACTCGAAGCCCGGAGTGTCGGTCGGCACCGCGAAGAGCACCGGCTTGAGGCGGCCGGTGCGGGCGTCCTCGGTGCGGCTGACGATGAGGACGGCCTCGGCGCGGTCCACGCCGCTGACGTAGATCTTGCGGCCGTTGAGGATCCATCCGTCGCCGTCGCGGCGTGCCGTCGTGGTGATGTTGTGCGAGTTGCTCCCGGCGTCGGGCTCGGTGATCCCGAACGCCATGATCGTCGATCCGTCGGCGATGCCGGGCAGCCAGCGCTGCTTCTGCTCGTCGGTGCCGAACCGGCTGATGACCGTGCCGCAGATCGCGGGGGAGACCACCAGCATCAGCTGGCTGCACCCGCCGGCCGACAGTTCCTCGAGGACGAGCGCGAGTTCGTACATGCCGGCGCCGCCGCCACCGTACTGCTCGGCGAGGTTCACGCCGATCAGGCCGAGCTTGCCGGCCTCGGCCCACAGCTCGTCGGTGTGCTCGCCGGACTTCAGCTTGCCGCGGGTGTACTCGTAGCCGTACCTGGCTGCGAGGTCACGCACCGCGCTGCGCAGCGCTACCTGCTCCTCGGTCTCGGTGAAGTTCACTGGGGCTCCTCCGCCTGCTCTGCCACGACCGCCAGGATCGTCCCGACGTCGACCTGCTGTCCGGCGCTCACCGGCAGTTCGCTGATCACACCGTCGGCCGGCGCGCTGATCTGGTGCTGCATCTTCATCGCCTCGAGCCAGAGGATCGGCTGCCCCGCGGTGACCGGGTCGCCGAGCGCGACGGCGACCCGCACGACCGAGCCGGGCATCGGGGCGAGCAACGAGCCGGGCGCCACGAGGTCGGCCGGGTCCGGGAACCGCTCGAGCGCCGTGAGCGCCACCGCGCCGAGCGCGGAGTCGACGTAGACCTCGCGGCCGTAGCGGCTCACGTCGAAGACACGGTGCACCCCGCCGACGCCGAGGACGACCCGGCGCGGGCCGAGCTGCACGAGCACCACGTCGTCGACGAAGTCGGTGATCAGCCCGTGCCGGCTGAACCGGTAGGTGACGTCGTGACGTCCGGACGGGCCGTCGAACTCCACGCGCTGCGCCTGGCTCACGACGTTGCGCCAGCCGAGGGGGACCCCCGGCAGCGGTTGGGGCGCCGCCGCATCGGCGGTGACGGCCGCCGCGAGTGCGCTAACCCGTTCGGCCGGCTCGTCCGCGACGGGAGCGGCCAAGGTGGTGAGCCCGTGCGTGTCGAAGAACGCGGTGTCGGTCTCGCCCGCGAGGAACGCCCGGTGGCGCAACACGTTCACGAGCAGGTCGCGGTTCGTGCGCACGCCGTGGATGGCCGCCCGGTGCAGTGCGGACGCGAGCAGCCGCGCCGCGTCCGTCCGCGTGGGCGCCCAGCTGATGACCTTGGCGAGCATCGGGTCGTAGTGGATGCCCACGATGCTGCCGTCCTCGACACCACTGTCGAGGCGAAGGCCACTCGGCGTCGTCCCCACGGCGAACCGGGTCAGGACGCCGGGCACGGCGATGCGATGCACGGTGCCGGTCTGCGGCTGCCAGCCGGCCGCCGGATCCTCGGCGTAGAGCCGGACCTCGATGGAATGCCCTTGTGGCAACGGGGGATTCTCGTCGAGCCGGCCGCCGCCAGCGACATGGAGCTGCAGTGCGACCAGGTCCAGCCCGGTGGTGCACTCGGTCACCGGGTGCTCGACCTGCAACCGCGTGTTCATCTCGAGGAAGAAGAACCGCCCGCGCTCGTCCGCGAGGAACTCGACCGTGCCTGCGCCCGTGTAGCCGATCGCCTTGGCCGCCGCGCGTGCGGCGTCGAAGAGCTGCTCGCGCATGCCGGTGATGCGCTCGACGAGCGGCGACGGCGCCTCCTCGACCACCTTCTGGTGGCGGCGCTGGATCGAGCACTCGCGTTCGCCCACGGTCCAGACCGTGCCGAACGAGTCGGCCATAACCTGTACCTCGATGTGCCGGCCGGTCGCGAGGTACGGCTCGCAGAACACCGTCGGGTCGCCGAAGGCCGATTGCGCCTCGGCCCGGGCCGCCTCGGCCTCAGCCGGCAGCGCGCTCAGCTCGCGCACCACCCGCATGCCGCGCCCGCCCCCGCCCGCGGACGCCTTGATCAGCACGGGCAGGTCCGCCTCGGTGACCGCATCCGGCGACAGCTCGGGCAGCACCGGTACGCCCGCGGCGGACATCATCCGTTTGGACTCGATCTTGCTGCCCATCGCGTCGATCGCCTCGGGCGGCGGTCCGATCCAGCACAGGCCGGCATCGATGACGGC
This sequence comes from Pseudonocardiales bacterium, assembly GCA_032160545.1. GTDB lineage: Bacteria > Actinomycetota > Actinomycetes > Mycobacteriales > Jatrophihabitantaceae > DATGFB01. The sequence goes on from JAVHVN010000054.1 coordinate 10,432, forward strand.
GCGCGCGAACGCGGCGTTCTCGGACAGGAACCCGTACCCCGGGTGCACCGCGTCCGCGCCCGCGCGCCGCGCGGCGTCGACGATCAGCTCGGCCCGCAGGTAGGTCTCGCCCGGCGCGTTGCCGGGTAGGCGCACGGCTGCATCGGCGGCGCGCACGTGCGGCGCTTCGGCGTCCGCGTCGGAGAACACGGCCACCGTGCCGAGGCCACGGTCCCGGCAGGTCCGGAAGACGCGGCGTGCGATCTCGCCCCGGTTCGCAACGAGCACGGACGTGATCACGAGTGGCTCCTGGTAGCGCAGACCGTTCACAGCCGGAACACCCCGAATCCGTCGGCGCCGCTGTTGGTGCCGCTGACCGGGGCGGAGTGGATCGCGGACAGGGCGATGCCGAGGACCGTCCGGGTGTCGCGCGGATCGATGATCCCGTCGTCGTAGAGCCGCCCGGACAGGAACGGTGCGAGCGACTCGGTCTCGATCTGTGCCTCGACTGCCTGTCGCATCGCCGCGTCGGCCGCCTCGTCGTAGGCCTGGCCGCGCGATTCGGCCGCTTGCCGCGCGACGATCGAGAGGACGCCGGCGAGCTGGGCCGGTCCCATGACTGCCGACTTCGCGTTCGGCCACGTGAACAGGAACCGGGGGCCGAAGGCACGTCCGCACATGCCGTAGTTGCCGGCGCCGTAGGAAGCGCCCATGTTGAGCGTGAGGTGCGGAACCCGCGAGTTCGAGACCGCGTTGATCATCAGTGCGCCGTGCTTGATGATCCCGGCCTGCTCGTACTCCTTGCCGACCATGTAGCCGGTCGTGTTCTGCAGGAACAGCAACGGGGTGTCGACCTGGTTGGCGAGCTGGATGAACTGCGCGGCCTTCTGTGCCTCTTCGCTGAACAGCACACCGCGCGCGTTCGCGAGGATGCCGACGGGGTAGCCGAACAGGCTCGCCCACCCGGTGACGAGCGACGATCCGTACAGCGGCTTGAACTCGTCGAAGTCGCTGCCGTCGACGATGCGGCCGATGACCTCGCGCGGGTCGAAGGGCACCTTCAGGTCGGTCGGCACGAGCCCGAGCAGGTCGTCCTCGTCGAGGACGGGCGGCGCCGGCTCGGGCTTGGGCGCCGGGCCCGCTTTGCGCCAGTTGAGGCGCGCGACGATCTGCCGGCCGAGCCGGAGGGCGTCGCGCTCGTCGACCGCCATGTAGTCGGCGAGTCCCGAGCGCCGCGCATGCATCTCGGCACCCCCCAGCGACTCGTCGTCGGATTCCTCGCCGGTGGCCATCTTGACCAGCGGCGGGCCGGCGAGGAACACCTTGGCGCGCTCCCTGACCATGACTACGTAGTCGCTCATGCCGGGGATGTACGCGCCGCCCGCTGTCGAGTTGCCGAAGACGAGCGCGATCGTCGGGATGCCCGCAGCGCTCAGCCGGGTCAGGTCGCGGAACATCGCGCCGCCGGGGATGAAGATCTCCTTCTGTGTCGGCAGGTCGGCGCCACCGGACTCGACGAGGCCGATGACGGGCAGCCGGTTCTGCAGGGCGATCTCGTTCGCGCGCAGGATCTTGCGCAGCGTCCACGGGTTGCTCGCGCCGCCGCGCACGGTGGGGTCGGATGCGGTGATCAGGCACTCGACGCCGCTCACGACGCCGATGCCGGCAACGATGCTGGCGCCGACCGGGAAGTCGGTTCCCCACGCGGCGAGCGCCGAGAGTTCGAGGAACGGTGAGCCGGGGTCGAGCAGCAGTTCGATGCGCTCGCGTGCGAGCAGCTTGCCGCGCATGTGGTGCCGCTCGACGTACTTCTCGCCACCGCCCGCGACCGCCTTGGCCTGCTCGACGTCGAGTTCGGCGAGCTTGGCGAGCATCGCCTCGCGATTGGCCGCGAACTCGGGGCCGGCCCGGTCGACACCTGTCCTGATGACCGTCATCGCCGCCCCCTCCTGCTCGCTGACCGGGCAGACCTGGGTCGAGTCCGGGGCGTCATCAGGTGTACCCGAGGAGCTTGGCGGCGAGGCCGGCGAGGATCTCGTCGGTGCCCCCGCCGATGCCGAGGATGCGCATGTCCCGGTACTGCCGTTCGACCTCCGACTCGCGCATGTAGCCCATGCCGCCGTGCAGCTGAACAGCCCGGTCGGCCGCCCACATGCCTGCCTCGACCGCCGTGTTCTTCGCGAAGCAGGCCTCGAGCACGAGGTTCTGCTCGCCCTGGGCGGCCCGGGTGGCGACGCCTCGGACGTACGAGCGCGCCACCTCGATCCGCCGCGCCATCTCGGCGAGCGTGTGTTGCACGGTCTGGCGCGTGATCAGCGGGCTGCCGAACGTCTCGCGCAGGCGGCACCACTCGACGGTGAGATCGAGGCAGCGCTGCGCCGACGCGTACGCCTGTACGGCCAGGCCGACGCGCTCGCTGACGAAGTTCTGCGCGATCTGTACGAAGCCGGTGTTCTCGGCGCCGACAAGATTCCCCGCCGGTACCCGCACGTCGACGTAAGACAGCTCGGCGGTGTCGGAGGACGACCAGCCCATCTTCTCCAGCTTGCGGCTGACCGTGAAGCCGGGCGTACCGCGCTCGACGACGAGCAGCGAGATGCCGTGCGCGCCGGCCTCGCCGGTGCGCACAGCGGTGACGACGAAGTCGGCTCGCACGCCCGAGGTGATGTAGGTCTTCGCGCCGTTCACGACGAAGTCTCCGCCGCCGTCGCGCTTCGCGCTCGTCCGGATGTGCGCGACGTCGGAGCCGCCGTCCGGTTCGGTGATGGCGAGCGAGCCGATCAAGTCGCCCTCGAGGGTGGGACGTACCCACCGGTCGATCTGTGCCGGGTCGTCCGCGTGTACGAGGTGGGGCAGCGAGATGCCCGTGGTGAACAGGCTTGCGTACACCCCGCCCGCCGCACCTGCGTAGTGCAGTTCTTCGGTGACGACGAGTGCGTCGAGGGCGTCGCCGCCGCCGCCGCCGACGGCCTCGGGGTACGGGACGCCGAGCAGGCCGGCCTCGGCCGCCTTGCGGTGCAGCGCACGGGGCAGCTCACCGGCGCGCTCCCACTCGTCCTGGTAGGGCAGCACCTCGCGTTCGACGAAGCGCCGGACGGTCTGGCGCAGGGCGCGCCGCTCGGGCGCGTCGATGGGGTCGGTCACACCAGCTCCTCCGGGACGTCGACGAGACGAGCGCGCAGCCACTCGCCAACGGCCTTGGCCTGCGGATCGTGCCGCGCGTTCGACGCGACGCCCGCGCCGAGCAGGCCGTCGACGACGAAGTTCACCGCCCGCAGGTTGGGGAACTGGTAGCGCGTCACCGGCAGCGCGGCCGTCTCGGGCAGCAGCCGCTGGAACTCGCCGACGGTCAGGTACCCGGTCAGCCACTCGTACGCCGCCGCACTGCGCACCCAGACGCCGACGTTGGCCGAAGCACCCTTGTCACCGCTGCGCGCGCCGGCGACCGTGCCCAGCGGCACCCGCCGGGTCGCGCCGGCCGTGGGTGCACCGGCGTCGCGAGGCATCCACACGTCTTCCGCAGCGGTCTCGAGAAGGCGGGTCTCGGTCGGTGCGGGCACCTCGACGCGGCGGCCGTCAGGCAGCACCGCGACGTGCGGCACGAGCCTCGCGTCGACGTACGCGGCGGTGAACACTCCGTAGGGCGCGGAGTCGCCGGGGGGTGCCGTGACGTGGAAGCCAGGGACGCTCGCGAGCGCCAACTCGATCGCGGCGCCGGAGAAGGCGCGACCCACTGTTGTGGGGTCCGTGCCGCGCACGACGCAGTGCAGCAGCGCGCTCGCCTCTTCCTGCACGGCTGCGTCGGCGTGGTCGGTGCGCGCGAGCGTCCAGGTGGCGTCGACGCCGGCGAGTTGCTGCTGCAGCAGGGCGGCCTTCGCGTCGATGTCGAGCCCGGTGAGCACGAAGGTCACCTCGTTGCGGAAGCCGCCGAGCGCGTTCAAGCCGACCTTCACCGTCGGCGGCGGCGGGTAGCCACGCGCACCGCTGATCCGCACCCGGTCGGGGCCTTCGTCGTCGAGCCTGACGGTGTCGAAGCGGGTTGTGACATCGGGGCCGGCGTAGTCGTGGCCGCCGATCTCGTAGAGCAGCTGAGCGGTGACGGTGCCGACGGTGACCGCCCCGCCGGTGCCCGGGTGCTTGGTGATCACCGACGACCCGTCGGCGTGCACCTCGGCGATCGGGAAGCCCGGCGCGCGCAGGTCGGCGATCTCGCGGAAGAAGGCGTAGTTCCCGCCGGTGGCCTGCGTCCCGCATTCGATGACGTGCCCGGCCACGACCGCGCCCGCGAGCGCGTCGAGGTCGGCGGGGCCCCAGCCGAAGTGCGCGGCCGCGGGCCCGACGACGAGCGACGCGTCGGTGACGCGACCGGTGACGACGATGTCGGCACCGGCGCGCAGGCACTCGGCGATGCCGAAGGCGCCGAGGTAGGCATTCGCAGCCAGCGGCTCGCCGAGACCCAGTTCGGTGGCACGCGGGCGCAGGTCGTCGCCCTCGACGTGCGCGACGCGCACGCTCAGGCCGAGCCGCTCGGCCAGCGCCCGCACACCGTCGGCCAGCCCGGCCGGATTGAGCCCGCCCGCGTTGGTGACGATCCGCACCCCGCTCTCGACGGCAGCGCCGAGCGAGTTCTCGAGCTGGCGCAGGAACGTCCTGGCGAAGCCGAGCGACGGATCCCTCAGCCGGTCGCGGCCGAGGATCAGCATGGTCAGCTCGGCGAGGTAGTCGCCGGTCACGAAGTCCAGCTCGCCGCCGGTCAGCATCTCGTGCATCGCGGACGCCCGGTCGCCGTAGAAGCCGGACGCGTTGCCGATGCGGATCGGTGCCGTCATGGTGCCGTCATGGTGCCGAGGGCTCACGGCCGCGGCCGGGCGGCCCGGCGAACGCCTGCGCGATGCCGAGCCAGGCATCGGCGTCGGCGCCGTCGGTACGCAGAGCGAGGTCGGCGCGGTTGCGGCGCTGAGTCACCAAGAGGCAGAAGTCGAGCGCGGGTCCGGTCACCAGCTGGGTCGCGTCCTCGGGACCCCAGGCCCAGATCGAACCGTCCGGTGCGATCAGCTCGACGCGGAACTCGTCGGTGGGTACCGGCTTGTCGCGAAGTGCGAACGCGAAGTCGCGGGTGCGTACGCCGATGTGCGCGACGCTGCGCAGCCGCGCGGCCGGCGTGCGCGTGACTGCGAGCGCGTCGGCGACGTCCTGCCCGTGCGCCCACGTCTCCATGAGCCGCGCGCTCGCCATCGTCGCGGGCGCCATCGGCGGCCCGAACCACGGCAGCCGGGTGCCGTCAGGCACGTCCCGCAGCGCCTTGGCGAGCGCGTCGCGGCCGGCGCGCCAGCTCGCGAGCAGCTCGTCCGCCGGCTGCCGGGCGCGTTCGAGGGCCGCCTCGTCGGCGACGGTGCCGATCTTGTGCAGCGCCTTCGTCAGCTCGACCTGGAAGCCGTCCGGATCGGTGGCGGCGAGCACGGCGATGTCGTCGGTCCACGCCAGGTGCGCGATCTGGGTCGCGATCGTCCACCCCGGTGCGGGTGTCCGGCGTGCCCAGTCCTCGGGGGAGACGTCCGCGACGAGGGCGTCGAGGTCGGCGCACTCGTCGGCCAGCTCGGTGAGGCGAGCCTGCAGGTCTGCCACCGTCCGAGCCTCCCAGCAGCCGGCGAACAAATCAAGCCTGACTGCTTGTTTTTGGACCTCTGGCTTCAGGACGGCCGCGGGCCGAGCAGGTCCCACCGGGCGCCGGCGATGTCGCGGAGCACGACCGCAGTGCCGCACGGCTCGTCGCGAGGCTCGCCGACGAACTCGACACCGGCCGCCTGCAACGCGCATGGTGCCGCGGCCGCGCTCACGTCGCTGCGGTCGGCCGGGGCAGGTGTTTGTTCACGAACAGCCCCTCGGCGACGACGCACTCCTCGCCCCGCGCGGAGATCGTCCCGACGGTGCGGATCTTGCGGCCGTCCACGGCGACCTGCCGTGCCGTGATCTCGAGCGGTTCGAACAGCGGCGTGGGGCGGCGGTACCGCAGGGTGAGCTGTGCGGTCATTCCGGACTCGCCGGCAACGTGGTTTGCGACGCCCAGTACGTGGTCGAGCAGCAGCGCGCTGACGCCGCCGTGGACGTACCCGGGCGGTCCCTGGTAGACGAGCCCGAGCGTCACGTCACCGCGCACCGAGTCGTCCGGTTGCGAGACCAGATGCACGGGCGGAGCGACCGCGTTCTCAGGCCCGGTTACCGGGTTGTGCCGGGTGATGCCCTCGCCCGCCCACATGTCGACCATCCGCTCGTCCACGCTCGGCAGGTGCTCGTGCAGGTAGTCGGCGACCTCGTTCAGCTTCGCGGCCACGACGTTCATCTCAGCGGCGGAGTTGTTGCCTGCGTGCAGCAGCGCCTCCATCACCCGCCGAGCGGCGACCACCGCCGCGTCGACACCGGCGTTGCGCGCGGCAGGGCTGAGTTCCTCATCGATGGCATCGTGGCTCACCGCGTCACGGTATCCGCGTCGTCGCCCGTTCCGTGCTCCGAAGCGACACCTCGAACGTGGTTGCGCTGCTCGACGGAACCGGTAGCGAGCGCATCCTCGTCGGCCGCGACCGGCGCCGTGCACGACCAGATCGATGATGGGCCAGGCATCTTCGTGGGCCTGCGGCCGCGGTTTCTTGGGTTAGTCGGGTGGTGGGTCGAGGGGTGTTTGGTGGGCGGTGTTGGGGTGTGGGGTTTGGGTGGGGTCGAGGTGGTGGGGGGCGGTCCAGTGGGGGATGCCGTTGATCATGTGGCAG
>JAVHVN010000060.1:0-14064 GCA_032160545.1 Pseudonocardiales bacterium
CCGGCGGACCGCACGGGGATGACGTACCTCGACCCCCGCGATCGTGCGCCCGGCGACCCAGCGCTGCACGCCCTGCCGGACGGTCTCGACCTCGGGCAGCTCAGGCACGGAGGTGCGCTGTGACCGAACCGGTGACCGTTGCGGCCGGACCGGGGGTCGACGTCGTGGGTGCGGAGCCGGCGGCGGCGGCGCTGGTCGGGGCTGCGTCGTCCTCGGCGGTGATCGCGCGCCACGCCGATTCGGCGGCCGACTGCTCGGCCTCCTTCTTGCTGTGCCCGGTGCAGGCAACGAAGGTGCGCCCGGCGATCTGCGCGCGGGCGGTGAAGACCTTGGCGTGGTCGGGGCCGGCCGAGCTCATCTGGTATTCGGGGACGCCAAGTCCGCGTTCGGCTGTGAGCTCCTGCAGCGTGGTCTTCCAATCCAGCCCGGCGCTGGTCGTCGCGACCTCGTGCATCAGCTCGTCGAACAAGGCGTGCACGACGCGGGCGGCACCGTCGAGGCCGTGTTCGAGGTAGATCGCGCCGAGGATCGCCTCGACGGTGTCGGCCAGGATGCTGGACTTGTCACGGCCGCCGGTGGTCTCTTCTCCCCGCCCCAGACGGACGAAGGCGCCGATGCCGTGGGCTCCGACGCCGCGCCCGACGTCGGCGAGCGCGCGCATGTTGACGACGGACGCCCGCAGCTTGGCGAGCTTGCCCTCGGAGAGGTCGGGGTGGGCGCGGTACAGCGTCTCGGTGACCACCAGACCCAGCACGGCGTCACCCAGGAACTCCAGCCGCTCGTTGTGCGGCAACCCGCCGTGCTCGTAGGCGTACGAGCGGTGCGTGAGCGCGCGCCTGAGCAGCTCGGCCTCGATCTCGATGCCGAGCGCGGCAGCCAACCCGGATTGGTCGGCGTAGTCAGGCGTGGTCACGACTGCGGCCGGCCGGCTCAGACGCTCAGAACCTGCCTGCCGTCGTACTGGCCGCAATTACTGCACGCGGTGTGGGGGAGCTTCATCTCGCCGCACGCACGGTTCGGGCACTGGACGAGCGTCGGGGCCGACGTCTTCCACTGCGACCGGCGGGCCCGGGTATTGCTGCGAGACATCTTCCGCTTCGGGACGGCCACGTTCGTTCACTCCTGACTAGTCGAGCTGGAGGCGCTGGGAGCTGGGTCGTCGCCCCCGGCGCCGTCACCTGAGGTGAAGGCCGCGAGCGTCGCCCAGCGCGGGTCGAGCTGGTCGTGCGCATGACCGGCGGGAAGGTCGTCGAGCCGCTGCCCGCAGTCCGGGCACAGCCCGGGGCAGTCCGGACGGCACAGCGGGGTCCAGGGCAGGCCGAGGACCACCGCATCTCGCACCACCGGCTCGATGTCGATGAGATCGCCGTCGACCCGGTGGACCTCGTCCTGCTCGGTCGTCTCGTCGGTGACGCTGTCGGCGTAGGCGAACAGCTCACAGATGTCGACGTCGAGCTCATCGGTGACCGGGTCGAGGCACCGCCCGCACTCGCCGGTGAGCGGGCCGGTGACGCTGCCCGTGACGAGCACGCCCTCGGTAACCGACTCGAGCCGGATATCGACTGCGAGCGGAGCGCCTTCCGGCACCCCGATGATGTCGAGACCGAACCCCGTAGGCGCGGGGACGCCACGCCGATATTCACGCATCGCGCCCGGCCGGCGGCCCAGTTCCCGGACGTCGAAGACGAATGGGCTGCGCGCGTCCGCGGTCGGAACGTGCTTCGGTGTGGTGTTCTCAGGCATACGAAGTCGGCCCTGACTCAGGTTGAGGCCATGGACGAGCTTAGCCGAGAACCGCCGCTGCCCCGAAATCGCACGGATATCGGGGGGCCGTACGGACCTGATCAGCCTGGCGGGGCAGGCGGACGGCCCGGTTCGCGGTCGTCCGCGGGCCGGCCGGACTGCTGTCCGCGGCCGTGCTCCCGGCGCCCTGCGAGGGCGATCCGGCCCTGCTCGGCCGTGGCGGCCGCGCGCTGCAGCCGGTCGGCGAGGTCGGCCAGCGTGCGGTCGGTGTAATCCTCGGCATCGGCCGCGAGCTTGGCCGCGTACGCCTCGGCCTCGGCGCGTACCTGTTCGGCGGAGCGCTGCGCGTCGGCCAGCGCCTCGGCCCGCAGCCGGGCGAGCTCGTCGGCGGCCCGGTGCTGCTCGGCGGCGAGGTCGGCGCGGTGCGCCTCGGCGACCTCCCGGGCCTGGCGCTGGATCTCGGCGGCGCGGTCTCGCGCGGCCGTGTGGATCTCGGTCTGGGAGACGAGGCGCGCGTGTTCGGTCCGCCCGGCAGTGAGGATCTCGGTGGAGTGGGCCTGTGCCTCGGCCATGATCCGCTCGGCGTGCTCGGTCGCTGCCGCCACGGCCGCCTCGGCGCGCCGGGCCGCCTCGTGCAGCAGCTCCTCGCGCCGGGAGATGGTGCGCCGCGCCTCGTCCATCTCGGGCGGCATCGTCTCGCGCAGCCCGTCCAGCAGATCGAGGACGCGTTCCCGCGGGAGGACGCAGGACGACGACATCGGCAGGACCCGCGCAGTCTCGACCATCTCGACCAGCTCGGTGAGCAGCTCGTCGGTGCGGCGCAGAGACTGGTCGGTCACGGGCCGCTAGTCCGAGGGCCCGGAGTCTGCGTCGCCGCGTTCGACCCGGTCGACCAGGCGCTTGAGGACGTTGGGCGGCACGAGCGAGGAGACGTCGCCGCCCCATCGCGCGATCTCCTTCACCAAGCTGGAGGCGAGGAAGCTGTACTCGGGGTTCGTCGGCATGAACAGCGTGTCGATGCCGGCCATGCCGCGGTTCATCTGCGCCATCTGCAACTCGTAGTCGAAGTCGCTGACGGCCCGCAGGCCCTTGATGATCACCGGGATGTCATGGCTGCGGCAGTACTCGACAACCAGCCCCTCGAACGCGTCGATGCTGACGTTGCCGTACGACGCGGTCACCTCCTCGAGCAGCTCCCGGCGCTCGTCGACGGAGAACAGGCTCGACTTCGACTGGTTGACGAACACGGCGACGACGACCTCGTCGTAGAGCTCGGCGGCGCGGCTGATGATGTCGAGGTGCCCGTTGGTGACCGGGTCGAAGGAACCGGGGCAGACTGCCCGGCGGACCTTCTGCGGAGGGGTGTTCATCGTCGGCGACCGTACCAAAGCACGCCCTCGCCGTAGCGCTTCTGCTTGATCGGTTCGAGCGCTTCGGGCCATTGCGGCTCAGCGCCGCGTGCCGATCGTTCGACGACGACCACGGCTCCATCGGCGAGCCAGTCGGGTGTCGCGAGCGTGCTCAGCAGCACAGCCAGGGGCTGCTCGGCGAACGCATACGGCGGGTCGACGAACGCCAGATCGAACGGATGGTCGCACCCGCCGCCGACGAGGTAGGCGGCCGCCGGACGGCGGTGGATCTCGGCGCGATCGATGCCGACGGCGGCGACGTTCCTGCGGATCAGCTCGTACGCCGTCCGGTCGGAGTCCACGAAGGTTGCCCAGGCGGCGCCCCTGGACAGCGCCTCGAGGCCGACGGCTCCGGTGCCGGCGAACAGGTCGAGGACGCGCGCCCCACCGATGTCGGTCAGCCCGGCTAGCGAGTTGAACAGCGCCTCGCGGGCCCGGTCGGACGTCGGCCGGGTGCCCCGCGGCGGTACTGCGAGACGGCGGCCCTTGGCCGTGCCGCCGACGATCCTGGTCACGAGTGCCTCCGCCGCGCCCGCGCCCTGCGGTCAGCAACGGCACACGTCATGCCTTCTCCAGGTACTCGGCCTGCGCATCGGCGACAAGCGCCGCCACCTGGGCGGCCAGCAACGGATGCGCGCAGAGATCCGGGTCCGCAGCCACCAGGTCGCTCGCTTCGGCCCGGGCCGCGACGATCAGGTCTTCGTCGCGCAGCAACGAGAGCAGGCGCAGCTGCGAGCGCCGGCCGGACTGGGCGACCCCGAGCACGTCCCCCTCGCGGCGCTGTTCGACGTCCAGCCGGGCCAGCGCGAAGCCGTCGGTCGTCGCAGCCACCGCGTCGAGCCGCTCACGTGCCGGCGTGTCAGCCGGCGCGTCGGTGACGAGCAGGCAGGTGCCTGCGGCACTCCCCCGGCCGATGCGCCCTCGCAGCTGGTGCAGCTGCGAGACGCCGAAGCGGTCGGCGTCCATGACGACCATCACCGTCGCATTGGGCACGTCGACGCCGACCTCGACGACTGTCGTCGCGACCAGCACATCGATGGCGCCCTTCGCGAAGTCGGACATGGTGCGATCCTTCTCATCCGCCGGTAGACGGCCGTGAAGTTCCGCGACCCGCAGCCCGGCGAGTGACCCGGATCGCAGCGACTCGAGTGTCTCGACCACGCCGACCGGCGGCCGTCGTGCCGGCGCGGCCCCGTCGGGACCGTCCTGCGCAAGGGCCTCGGCGTCGTCGGTGTCGTCGGTCTCGGCCCCGCCGTCCCCGATGCGCGGGCAGACCACGAAGGCCTGCCGACCCTGATCGACCTCCTCGCGGACGCGCCCCCACACGCGCTCGAGCCACCCCGGCCGCTCGAGCGCCGGTACCACCGTCGTCGAGATCGGCGAGCGGCCCTTCGGCAGCTCGGCCAGCGTCGAGGTCTCGAGATCGCCGAAGACCGTCATCGCGACCGTGCGCGGAATCGGCGTCGCCGTCATGACGAGCACGTGCGGCGGGCGGTCAGCCTTGCCCCGCAGCGCGTCGCGCTGTTCGACCCCGAACCGGTGCTGCTCGTCGATCACCACGAGTCCGAGATCGGCGAAACTCACCTGGTCCTGAATCAGAGCGTGCGTACCGACGACGATGCCGGCGCTTCCGGCGGCCGCCTCGAGCAACGCCGTCCGCCGCGCCGCGGCGGACAGCGAGCCGGTGAGCAGGGTCACCCGGGTGGCGGTGTCGCTGCTTCCGAGCAGGCCGGCGTGCCCCAGCGGGCCCAGCATCTCCTCGATGGAGCGCGCGTGTTGCTGCGCGAGCACCTCGGTCGGGGCGAGCAGCGCCGCCTGGCCGCCCGCGTCGACGACCTGCAGCATCGCCCGAAGCGCGACGACGGTCTTGCCCGAGCCCACCTCGCCCTGCAGCAACCGGTGCATCGGGTGCTCGCCGCTGAGCTCGCCGGCAAGCACCTCGCCGACCTCACGCTGGCCACTGGTCAGCTCGAACGGCAGCCGCTGGTCGAACGCCGCCCGTAGCCCGTCGGGGCGCGGGGGCCTCGGGGTGGCCGGGTTCGCCGCGACGGCTGCGCGGCGCTGCGCCAGCGTGAGCTGCATGCCGAAGGCCTCGTCCCATGCCAGCCGGCGCCGGGCGCTGTACCACTGCTCACGGTTCTCGGGGCGGTGCACGGCCCGCAGGGCACTGTCGAAGTCGGGCAGGCCGCGCCGCGCCCGCACTTCGATCGGCACCGGATCGGGAATCTCGTCCAGCAGCCGCAGGACTATGCGCACGGCCTCGGAGATCTGCCAGGTGCGGACGTCCTTCGTCGCCGGGTACACCGGGATCAGCGCGCCGGCGTACTGGTCGATCGTCTCGCCATCGGTGTCGTCGCCTTCGAGCAGCACGTAGGCCGGGTGCGCCAACTGCCGGGTGCGGTTGAACAGCCCGACCTTGCCCGAGAACAGCCCCCGTGCGCCGGGTGTCAGCTCCTTCTCGCGCCAGAGCTGCCGCCTGCCGAAGAACACCAGCGTCAGCGTGCCCCTGCCGTCGCCGATCACCGCCTCGAGGCGGGGATTGCCGCCGTTGCGGCCAGGGATGGCGCGGCAGCTGCGGACCTCGGCGAGGACGGTGACATCGTCGTCCACCTGCAAGGTCGCGAGGTCGGTGAGTTCACCCCGCTCGGCGAGGCGGCGCGGATAGTGCTGCACCAGGTCGTTGACGGTGCGCAGCCCGAACGCCTTCTCGAGAAGCGAGGCGACGCGGCCGACCACGTCGGGCAGGCGCGTCGCGAGCGTGGTGGTCATTCGACGCCGATGATCAGCGGGCAGCTCTGCTGACCCGCGGCGTACACGGTGACCTCGGCGAGTGGAGCGCGGTTGCGGACGTGCCCGGCGATCACGGCGCCGACGCCGTTCGGGGCGCCTTCGCCGACGAGCACGGTGAGCAGTTCGGCGCCGACCCCCAGCAGCCGGTCGGTCAGGGCGAACGTCACCGCGAGCAGACCATGGCCGATCTCGACCACCTCGCCGTCGATGAGGCCCAGGATGTCGCCGGGCTCGCACATGCCGACGGAGGTCAGCGCTTGCTGGTCCGCGACCACCACCTCGGCGAAGCGGGTCGCGGCCGCCGCCTCGGCCATGGCGACCACGTCATCGTCGAACGACCGGTTTCCGTCGTGCACGGCGATCGCGGCCAGCGCCTGGACCGCTGACCGGGTGGGGACGACCGCCGCGCGCACGCCGTCGCGTCGGACCACGCGAACGGCCTCGTCCGCGGCGGCCAGCGCCGGTGCGCCGATCGGCACGAGCACGACCTCTGCGGCGTGGGTGGAGCGCGCGACCGCGACGACGTCGTCGGCGGCCGGGTCGAGGCCGTCGACGACCTGGACTCCCTCGCGGGCGAAGAGCGGGCCGAGGCCCGCCCCTGGCGCGACGGCCACGACAGCCACGGCCCCCGGCGCCTGCTGGTCGGTAAATCGCAGCACCGAGATGCGGTACGGGCGACCCGCGTGCACGCCGGCCTCGACCGCGGCACCGACGTCGTTGGTGTGCACGTGGACGTTCCACAGCCCGTCGCCGGTGCCCGCGAGGGTGACCGAATCACCGATCACCGCCAGCGCGCCACGCAGTTCGGCGGGCTCGGCGCCCGGTTCGATGTCGAGAAGGTATTGCACCTCGTACCCGAACTCGGGGCTGCCGGTCTCGCGGTGGGCAGGTCGAGGCGAAGGCGCCGCACCGAGCGGCTCGGTGAGGGACGCGGAGGCCCCGATGGCGCCCGTGCCGATGGCGCGAGTGGTGCCTGGGGTGTCGGCAGGTCCGCCGGTGCCGGTGACGACGTCGAGCAGCGCCTCGAGCACCAGGACGTACCCCTTGGCGCCGGCGTCGACCACGCCGGCCTCGGCGAGAACCGGATGCTGGCCGGTCGTGCGGGCCAACGCCACGCGGGCGGCCGTAACGGCTGCCTGGACACAGTCGGGCAGGCGGTCGCCCTCGCTTGCCGGGTCGGGCAGCGCGTCGGCGACGGCGCGAGCAACCGTGAGCAGCGTGCCGTCGGCGGGCTCGGCGACCGCACGCCAGGCGTGGTCGGCACCGAGGCGCAGGGCGCGGCAGAGCACCGCGCCGGTGATCACCCTGCCGGCAGCGCCAGCAGCGCCGTCAGCGCCGTGCTCGCCGTCCGAACCCTTCGGCGCAAACCTCCCTGCGGAGGCATCGGCGAGACCGCGCAGCAGTTGCGAGAGGATCACGCCCGAGTTGCCGCGGGCGCCCCGTACGGCGCCGCGGGCCAGCGCCCGCGCCGCACCGGCCGCGTCGACGTCCGCCGGCTCGGCGGCCAGAGCGTCATCGGCGGCGGCAAGGGTCAGTGCGAGGTTCGTGCCGGTGTCGCCGTCGGGTACCGGGAACACGTTCAACGCGTCGATCTCGTCCTGGTGCACCCGGACGGACGCGAGCGCCGCGCCACTCCAGCGGCGGATCGCGGAAGCGTCGAGCGCGTCGAGCACGACCACCCCCTGCAACCGGACAGCCGGGCGGCGACGCTGGCGCAGCAGAGACCCGGTGGCCGCAGAATACTGGCCGGGTCCGACGCCAGCGGCATGCCGGTTACGGCGGTTTGGCCGCGCGGCGTGCGAACGGTTAGACTCCTCGGGTTGCCCGGAACTGGGCTGCGCGATGGAAGACACCAGGTGTCACCGGGTGTCACGAGTCCAGCGCGGCGGCCCGGGGCGACCACACCGACCACGGATCGAGGAGGCCATTGTGGCCAGCGTCTGCGATGTCTGCGGCAAGGGGCCCGGCTTCGGCATGTCCGTCTCACACTCCCACCGGCGTACTCACCGCCGCTGGAACCCGAACGTGCAGCGGGTGCGCGCGATCGTCGCGCCCGGCACGCGGCGGCGCATCACCGTCTGCACGTCCTGCCTGAAGGCCGGCAAGGTCGTCCGCGGCTGACCGCCGCAGCGCACACTCGCTGAACGGCCCGCTCTCGCGCTAGCGAGGCGGGCCGTCGGCCTGTGTCCGTCCGGCTCGATCGGCGGCCGGGTGCGCGACGAGCGACTTGCCGTAGAACCGGGCGAGTGGCGCTGCGGCATAGTGGCCGAAGCCCGGGATCGTCGCGTACCCCGATGACTCGTACAGCGCGACCGCCTCGGGCTGGGCCAAGCCGGTGTTGAGCACCACCTGGCTGACGCCTGCGGCAACCGCCGTGCGCTCGAGTTCGGCCAGCATCAGCCGGGCCAGTCCGCGCCGGCGCGCCGACGCCGACACGTACATGCGCTTGATCTCGGCGACGCCGGGTTCGAGAAGCCGCCAGGCCCCGGTGGTCACCGGCTGCTCGTCGAGCAGACCCAGCAGGAACAGGCCGTTCGGTGGGGTGAACTCGGCCGCGTCGACCGGAGCCTCGTCGGGGCCGCCGTAGCGGGTGACGTACTCCTGCTGGACCTCGGCGACGAGGCGCTGCACCAGCGGGTCGTCGTAGGGACGGGCGTCGAACCGGAGGGTCACGGCGCGACTGTAATGAGCAGCGGTGACAGCGCCCCCGGTGCGCCACGGTCGGTGCATCCGGTCACCGGAAGTGCTCGTGCCCCCCGGGCCAGCGCCGGCCGTCGACACGCACGCCCTCGCCCTCGGTGACGGTGCCGATGACGGCCCACCCTTCCGGCAGGTCGGTGCCGGGCGGGAATGTTGCGGTCAGGGCGTAGTCGTCGCCGCCGGTCAGCACCCACACCAACGGGTCGACGTTCAAAGCGGCACCGACCTCGCGCAGCTTCGCCGCGACATCGATGCGGGCGGCCTGCAGGTCGATGCGTACGCGGCTCGCCTCGGCCACGTGGCCGAGGTCGGCCACCAACCCGTCGCTGACGTCGGTCATCGCGGTGGCCCCGAGGTCGGCGGCCACCGGACCCTGCGCATACGGCGGCTCGGGCCGGCGGTGGGCGTTCACCACCTGTACCGGCGAACGGAAGCCGCGTCCCAGGACGGCGAATCCCGCGGCTGCCCAGCCGAGCCGGCCCACCACGGCGACCAGGTCGCCCGGGCGCGCCCCCGCCAGGGTCACCGGGTCGCGGCCCTGCAGGTCGCCGAGCGCGGTCACGCCGAGGGTGACCAGGTCGGCTTCGGTGACGTCGCCCCCGACCACGGCGGCGCCGACCTCGCCGCACTCCTCGCGCAACCCGGCCATCAACCCGTCCACCCACTCGACGTCGAGTGCGCCGGGGGCCGCGAAGCCGACGAGCAGCGCGGTCGGCACGGCCCCCATCGCGGCGATGTCGGCGAAGTTGCGGGCGGCCGCCTTGCGGCCGATGTCCGTGGCCGTCGACCAGTCGCGGCGGAAGTGCCGGTTCTCGACGAGCAGGTCCGTCGTCGCCACCACCCGGCCGTCCGGCGTGGCGACGACGGCGGCGTCGTCGCCAGGGCCGAGCAGCGTGGACTCGACCGGGACCAGCCCGCTGGTGACGCGCCGGATGAGGCCGAATTCGCCGAGCTCGGAGACTGTGATGGTGGGTGCCTTTCGACAGGGCGGTACGTTCTTTCGGTCACCGTTCTACCGCTCGGGACGACACCGCGCCGAGAGGACACACCGCCGATGGCCGTCAACGCCTACATCCTGATCCAGACCGAGGTGGGCAAGGCCGCCGCGGTGGCCCGCGCCATCGGCGAACTCAAGGGCGTGACCAACGCCGAGGACGTCACCGGTCCCTACGATGTCATCGTGCGGGCCGAGGCCCGCAACGTCGACGAACTCGGCAAGCTGGTCGTCGCGAAGGTGCAGGCGGTCGACGGCATCACCAGGACCCTGACCTGCCCCGTCGTGCATCTCTGACGCCCGACCCACGACTGCCCGGAGCACCGCGATCGATCCCACCCGCCGCCGCGCCGCGTTGATCGCGACCGTGGTGACCGTCCCGGTCGTCATCGTGATCGCGCTGCTACTCGGCGGCACGCACGATTCCGGCGCTCCCACGTCGGCCACGCCGAGCGGTTCCGCTCGCCCGCTCGCGCCGGTGACGGTCGCCGCGCCTCCGGCGAACCCCGCCGCGATCGGGCCGTGCACGAAACTGCTGGCGGTGCTGCCGATCGCCCTCGACGGGCTGCCCAGCCGTCCGGCCCTGTCGAGCAGCACCTTCGCCGTGGCGTGGGGCGACCCGGCGATCGTCCTCCGTTGCGGGGTGCCCCGGCCCAGCGGTCTCGTCCCGGGAAGTTCGGCGTTCACCACCGGCGTGAACGGGGTCTTCTACTGGGTCGACCGCGACTCGGTGAAGGGCGCGACCGTGTTCACCGTCATCGACCGCGCGGTGTACATCGAGGTGACCGTGCCCTCGACCTACGGGGGCGGCCCGCTCGCACCCATCTCGACCGCGGTGTCGAAGGCGCTGCCCGCGGTCTGCATCGTTCCGGGCACGGACGCGACGCAACCGGCCGCGGGCATCCTGTGCACCGACCGGCCGTAGCGCTCAGTCCTTGACGACCCCGCGACGGGCAGCGCGGTCGGCGGCCCGGCCGAACGAGCTGACGAGGCCCTGCACGGCGAGCGGACGCAGCCGGGCCAGCATCGCCACGACCTGGTCGGAGTCGAGCTCACCGCGCTGGTACGGGCCCCACACGGCTTCGACGAACACCTCGGTGAGCGCGTTCGCGACGGCGGTGGCGTGCTCCTCGATGATGCGCGCCGAATCCTGCAGCACGCTCAACGGAACCGGCAGCCGCAACAGCTCGACGGCGTGCCCGAGTGTCGCGGGTGTGGTGCGGTAGGTGTCCTCGCCGAGCTTCTCGAGGGCTCCGACCTTGGCCAGGTAGTCCAACTCGTCGTCGCTGACGCGGTGCCCGATGCGTCGCTCGAGGGTGCTGCGATCAAGCTGCTCGGTCTCGTCCCCGGGAAGCCACGGCGCGAGCACCGCGGCCTGCACCGCGTAGACCGGCGGACCGGCGTTCTCCGGAATGCGCGCGAGCACTCGCTCGATCGCCGCGAGCGTGTAGCCGTGGTCCTGCAGGGTGCGGACCAGATCGAGGCGCATGCGGTGCCGGGCGTCGTAGTACGCGATCCGGCCGCGTCGGACCGGTGGGGGCAGCAGGCCTTCACTTGCGTAGAACCGGACCGTGCGTACGGTCGTCCCGGTGCGGGCCGCGAGTTCGTCGATCGTCAGTTCGTCGGTCGCCGGCGCTGAGGTGGTGCCGGCCGGGCTCATGCCCAGAGCGTAGCGGGGTATTCGACACACTTACTGGTCCTTGACGACTGAGACAGTGACACTGGCATTATCGGCAGATCGCCGACCCGGAACCGGGCCGCCGAAGCCGCTTGCGGAACCTGGGGAGCTCTCATGACCGAAGCATTCGTCTACGACGCGGTCCGCACGCCGCGCGGCCGGGGCAAGAACACCGGTTCGCTGCACGGCACGAAGCCCGTCTCGCTCGTCGTCGGCCTGATCGACGAGCTGCGCAAGCGCAACCCGTCGCTCGATCCGGCGCTCGTCGAGGACGTCATCCTCGGCGTCGTCTCCCCCGTCGGCGAGCAGGGCGCCGACATCGCCCGGACTGCCGCGCTCGTCGCGGGTTTGGAGACCTCCGGCCCGGGCTTCCAGCTCAACCGGTTCTGCGCCTCCGGCCTCGAGGCGGTCAACATCGCCGCGCAGAAGGTGCGCTCTGGCTGGGAGGACGTGATCGTCGCCGGTGGCGTCGAATCGATGTCGCGCGTGCCGATGGGCTCTGACGGCGGCCCGTGGGCGATGGATCCCGAGACGGCCTACGCGACCAGCTTCGTCCCCCAGGGCGTCGGCGCCGACCTTATCGCCACCATCGAGGGCTTCTCGCGCGAGGACGTCGACGTCTTCGCCGCCGAGTCGCAGGAGCGCGCCGGCAAGGCGATCGCGAACGGAGCGTTCTCCCGCTCGGTCGTTCCGGTGCTCGACATCAACGGCCAGGTCGTGCTCGACCACGACGAGTTCCCCCGTCCCGGGACGACGCCCGAGTCGCTCGGTGCGCTCACGCCGTCGTTCGCCGCCATCGGCGAGCAAGGTGGCTTCGACGCGGTGGCGCTGCAGAAGTACCACTGGGTCGAGAAGATCAACCACGTCCACACGCCCGGCAACTCGTCGGGCATCGTCGACGGGGCCGCTCTCGTGCTCATCGGCAGCGAGCAGGCCGGGTCGGCGATGAGCCTGACACCGCGAGCCCGCATCGTGTCCGTCGGCGTCGTCGGCAGCGAGCCGACCATCATGCTGACCGGCCCCGCTCCTTCGGCACGGAAGGCGCTCGCGAAGGCCGGCCTCACGGTCGGCGACATCGACCTGTTCGAGGTCAACGAGGCGTTCGCGGCGGTGGTCCTGAAGTTCATGAAGGACCTCGGCGTGCCGCACGAGAAGGTCAATGTCAACGGCGGAGCGATCGCCCTCGGCCACCCGCTCGGCGCCACCGGCGCAATGATCCTCGGCTCGCTCGTGGACGAGCTCGAGCGCCGCGACCAGCGCTACGGCCTGGCCACCCTGTGCGTCGGCGGCGGCATGGGTGTCGCCACCGTCGTCGAGCGTCTCTGACCCAGCGACTGACTACGGAGCAACGAACCCATGACCGACCAGAACACCATCCGCTGGGACCAGGACGCGAACGACGTCGTCACGCTCACCCTGGACGACCCCACGCAGCGGGCCAACACGATGACGGGTGACTTCCAGGCGTCCATGAAGGCCGCGGTGGACCGCCTCTACGCCGAGAAGGACTCCATCACCGGCGTGATCATCACCTCGGCGAAGGACACGTTCTTCGCAGGAGGCGACCTGAAGCTGCTGTCGCAGGTGACCGACGCCAACGCCGCCGAGTTCGCCGCGGGGGTCACCGCCATCAAGGCCGACCTGCGCCGCCTCGAGCTGTTCGGCAGGCCGGTGGTTGCCGCCCTCAACGGCGCGGCCCTCGGCGGCGGCCTCGAGATCGCGCTCGCGTGCCACCACCGCGTCGCGCTGGACGGCCCGAAGTCGCAGTTCGGCCTGCCCGAGGTCACCCTCGGCCTGCTCCCCGGCGGCGGCGGGGTCACCCGCGTCGTTCGGCTGCTGGGCCTCGCCGACGGCCTGATGAAAGTGCTCGTGCAGGGCAACCGCTTCAAGCCCGCCGAGGCGCTCGCCGCCGGTCTCGTGGACGAGCTGGCGACCACCCCCGACGAGATGTTCGAGAAGGCCCGCGCGTGGATCGTGGCCAACCCCGAGGCGGTGCAGCCGTGGGACGCCAAGGGCTACCGCATGCCCGGAGGCAGCCCGGCCAGCCCGAGCGTCGCCGCTGTGCTGCCCGCGTTTCCGGCGAACCTGCGCAAGCAGCTCAAGGGCGCGAACATGCCGGCCCCGCACCACATCATGTGCGCAGCGGTCGAGGGCGCGCTCGTAGACATCGACACGGCCCTCACGATCGAGGGCCGCTATTTCGTCGACCTCGCCCGTGGTCAGGTCGCGAAGAACATGATCCAGGCGTTCTGGTTCGACCTGAACTCGATCAATGCCGGCGGATCGCGGCCGGCCGGCTATGAGAAGCGGAACGCGCAGAAGGTCGCGGTTCTCGGCGCGGGCATGATGGGCGCGGGGATCGCGTACGTCAGCGCGCGCAACGGCATGGAGGTCGTGCTCAAGGACGTCTCGCTCGAAGCTGCCGAGAAGGGCAAGGCGTACTCGACCAAGCTGCTCAGCAAGGCCGTCGAGCGCGGGAAGATGACGCAGGAGAAGGCGGACGAGGTGCTCGCCCGCATCACGCCGACCGCCGACTACGCCGACCTGGCCGGCTGCGACCTGATGGTCGAGGCCGTCTTCGAGAACGTCGAGCTCAAGCACTCGGTGTTCGCCGAGCTCGAGCCGATCGTCAACGACGACGCCCTGCTCGGCTCGAACACGTCCACCCTGCCGATCACCGGCTTGGCCGAGGGTGTGCAGCGCAAGGCCGACTTCATCGGCCTGCACTTCTTCTCACCGGTGGACAAGAT
>JAVHVN010000065.1:0-7932 GCA_032160545.1 Pseudonocardiales bacterium
CGACCGTTGTCGTGATCGTCACCTGCTGCCCGTACACCGAGGGCGAGGGGGCCGGCGTGCTCGAGGTCGTCGTCGGCAGCAGCGGGTTGTGGACGTTCAGGTTGATCGCCGGTGACGTGCTGCCGGCGAAGTTCGCGTCACCGCCGTACACCGCGTACACCGAGTGCGACCCGAGTGGCAGCGTCGAGATCGCCGCGCTCGTCGCCGTGCCACCGCTGACCGGCGCCGGCGCACCGAAGTTCGCGCCGTCGACGACGAACTGCACCGACCCGGTCGGGTTGCTGCCGATGCCCGGCGTCACGGTCGCCGTGAACGTGACGGGGTCGCCGATCGTGGCAGACGGCTCGGACGCGACGACCGCGGTGGTGGTCGGGTCGACGGTGACCGTGAACGCGGCGCTCGTCGTGGCGGCGGTCAGGTCCGACGCCGCCGCCACCGATGCGGTGACGGTTGCCGAGCGCACCGGTCCGTTCACCGGAAGGGTCGCGGTGGCGACCCCGGATGGGTCGGTCGTCCCGGTGACGCTCGAGCCGCCCGACAGCGAGAAGGTGACCGTGCGACCGGCCGCATTCGCGGGCGTCGCGAGGTCGATGAGCTTGGCCTTGACGGTGGCCGTCCCGCCCTGAGGCGCACTCGTCGCTCCGGTGTACGCGATGGACGAGCAGTCCTGCGGCGTCACCACCAGGGTCGCGACGTTGGTCGGCGCAGCCGACGGCGCCGAGACGAGCACGCCCCAGTTGCCGCGCGAGCCGTTCTTGGCAAGGCCGTCGCTGTCGGCCGGTGCGCTGAGCGTGGCGGTGTAGGCGCCGTTCGTCCCGGTCGTGGTGGTGACCGTCTGCCCGGCACCGACGGCAGCAGCCGACTCGTCCAGCGTGACGCTTACCGGAACACCGCTGGCGTTGGTGCTCAGCGTGCCGGCGACGGTGACGGTGTTGCCCGCGCAACTCAGCGACGGGGTGATCGTCTCGGTGACGGAGTTGGCCGGTGCCGCCAATGCGGCCGACGTGAGCGTGCGGTCCAGCACGAGCGTGGCGCTGCCCATGGGCAGCTGCAGGTGCTCCTTCACGACGTTCCGGTGCGCGGGCGACCAGTTCTGGTTGTCGACCGCCGAGCCGTCACTGCTGCTCGCGGCGACGAAGTCGGTTGCCGTGGACGAGCCCGCGACGGTGATCGTCTGCGAGCTCACGGTCGCGCCGCCGACGAACGGGAACGTCCCGTCGAAGGGGGACGAGCCGCTGCCGAAGCTGCCCGCGTCGTACACGAACCCACCGGTGTATGCGACCTGCTCGTTCTGCTGGTACGAGTCACCGGCGTTCAGCGGGAAGTCGAGGCTGTGCCAGCCCGGCGCCGGCGTGAGGGTCAGGTCGACGACCGCAGTCACCCCGACGAGGCCGGCGGCCTTCGCCTTGAGGTCCTGGTGCTGGTACTCCTGCAGCAGGGCGAGGTCGGAGCGGCGGATGTACTCGGTGCCTGAGACGCTGCCCGAGAAGCTGCTCAGCGAGACGTTCGTGCCGTTGGCGTTCGCGTTCCCGCTGCCGCCGGTGATCGTGCCGGAGAGGGTGAGCTGGTAGGCCGACTGCCCCGCGAACGTCGTCACGCCGGCGAACGCGTAGGTGACGTTCTCGTTGATGGTGACGTTCGTTCCGTTGCCGTCGTTGTAGTTGAACGTCGAGGCGTACGTCCACGAGTAACCCGGGTTCCAGGCGGCGACGTCGTGACCGGATGCCTGCACCGCGTCGGCGGTGGGCAGTACGACCACCACGACGCCGGCGGCCAGCCCGATCGCCGTGATCAGCGCGAAGGTCCGCCGGTGAGCGGCGCGTGGTGCTCTGCGATGACGACCGACCCGACCACTGCGTACGCGCATGCCTGCCCCTCGAGGTGCCCATTCGTGCGACGGAGATCCGTCGCCGTGGGCGCGGACCGACGTGTTCCTAGCACCGCCGAAACCGGCCAGCAATTTGAAACGCGATCTACTTACAAAACGATCTTGGAGCTAACGACGCCTTGATTTCAGGCGATTTGGCGCAAGCTAGTTGATCGTGATGGCAGAGAACTCGTTCTCGGTTTGCAGCGTCCCGGTGAGCGCGGGGCGGGCGGACGGACGCAGCCGCAAGGCGCAGCCGGGAGGTGGCTGAACGCGACCTGCGGGCTTTGCCGAAGGTGGTGATCGTGCGTCCGCTGCCCGAACGGCTCTGGCGGATCACGCCACGCCACCTCGGTGCGATAGCGGTAGACGGACCGTCCGAGGCGTTTTCTGTTCGTCAGGTCAGCGGTGGTGGGATCTACGGGCGTAGGCGCAAAGCAGCAGGGCGGCTCCGGCGACTAGCAACAGGGCGGCGAGATTTACCAACCGGCTGATGGGCGACCCGGTGCTCGCCAGCTGCGCCGCCGGAGCAACGGGCGCGACGGACACCGGTGTGTTGACCACCCCCGCGGTGATGGACGGCTCATGTCGGACGGTCGAGCTGGACGCGGCGAAGTCGGCGTCCCCGCCGTACTGTGCCGCCACGTCGTGAGGTCCGGCCGGCAGGGTGTAGGGCAGCGTCGCGGACCCGTTCGTCAACGGCGCGGACCCGACCGGCTGGCCATCGACGGAGAACGTGACCATCCCGGTCGGGACGCCCGCCGCAGGAGCGACGGCGGACACGGCCGCGCTCAGCGTGGTCGCACCGACATTCAGCGCTGTCGAGGTGGCGGCCTTGTCCACCCTCAACGTCACGCTGTTGGTGCCGCCGGCGTAGCGGACCGTGTCATTCGGTGTGTAGGTCGCGGTCACGGTGTGCGCCCCCAGGGCCAGTGAGCCGTTGGCCAGCAACGACGACGATGTCGCCGTGCCGTCCGAGCCGAGGACAACCGGCGAACCGACGTCAGCGCCGTCGACGGCGAACTGCACCGTCCCGGCCGCGGTGCCCTCGACCGCCGTGACCGTCACGGTCGCCGTCGCGGGCTGCCCGAAGACCACCGGCGAGGACGACAGCGCCACACCCACCGTCGCGGGCACAGTGGACGCCGTCACCGTCTGCTTCACCGTGGGGGCCGCCGCATAGGTGGCGTTGCCCGGCTGGTCGAGGTCGATGACGCACGACCCGGCGTGGGTGAACGTCACCGTCGTCCCGTCGCTCGTGCACGCCACGGCAGCCGTCCCGTACCCGTCGGTGCCGACGTCCACCGACACCGCGACGGTGCCGCCCGGCGCTGTGGCCGTCGGCGTGTAGGTGCTGCCCACGTACGCCGGAGACGGCGGCGACGAGGTCACCGTGATCGTCTGCGGCTGACCTGTGACGGTGTGCAAGTACGGGGCGCCGCCGTTGCTGGATCCCGCGAAGATCGAGTCGCCGCCGTACGTGGCGGTCAGCAACTTGGTGCCCGACGTGGCGAAGGTGACGGTGCAAGACCCGGCGCCCACGGTGCCGCTGCACGACGCACCGTCGGAGGACGTGACTGTCACCGTGCCGGTCGGCCTCACCCCGACGTTCGCGACGTTCGAGTTCACCGAATAGTTCACGATGACCGACTGGCCCACCTGCGACGGCTCCGGCGTCGTGCTGATGATCATCGTCCTCGTCGGCACATTCGTCGGGGCAGCGACGCTGTAGGTGATCGTTACCGACGGAGCTGCCGAGGTCAGCGTTGGGCCGGTGCCGCCGGCCGGCACCAGTGACGATCCGCCGCCGCCACCACCGCCACCATGATCGGTGATCAGGCCCATGCTCGCGAGGGAGGAGACGCCGCCCGCGCCGCCGCCCCACAGGCCCCCGCCCCCGGCACCTTGCGCGCAATTGCAGGTGGCGGTACCCGGGCCGCCACCGACGCCGAGCGAGCCCGCGAAACCGCTCGGCGATCCCGCGGCTCCGCCGCCGGTCGCCGTGCCGGCGCCACCACCGGTGCCGCCGTCGAGAGCGCAGGACTGGCTGTCGCTGCCCTGAGCGCCGGGCAGCCCGGCCCCGCCACCGACACCTGCGACGGGGCAAACGAATCCGGAGCCGCCACCGCCGCCGGCGGCCACGATCTGCCGGGAGTCGGTGGTGGCCAGGTCGACCGTGCGCGGCTGCACCCGCACGTCGGACGCGCCGCCCCCGCCACCGGCAAAGTAGGTGCTGCCGCCGCCGTTGAACCCGCCGAAGCTCTGTGCGCCGGTGCCGCCCACCTCGACGTACAGCGTAGGCACGTTCACCGTCGACACGACGCCGCTCACCTGCGCCCCTCGGCCGCCCGGCGCCCCGACGTCCGACGGGCCGCCCGCGCCGCCGATCGCCACCACGTTGACGGACGTCACCCCCGCCGGCACCGAGAAGGTCTGCTCCGCCCCCGTCACGGTGTAGCTACAGGTCACCGGACCGACCAGGGTCGGCTGCGCGCAGTTGGTCGGCAGGGCCTGTGCCACCTCCGCCGTCGTCAGCGTCAACGCGGTGGCACCTAAGCCAGCCAACAGAACCGTGATCACGGACAGCGCACGACGCACGGCATACCCCAGGCTTGGACGAGCGCGCCCAGCGGATCAGGCGCCCGGAGAATAGATCGTACGTCTCGCCACCCGGCACAAACAACCAGCTGTCGAGGTCCGGCCGATACCCTGGCGCTACGACGCTCGGTTGCGCTGGTTCGCGTTAATTCATCGCATGAGATCGACTGGCCGGCGCTTGGTGCTGGCGGCCTCGGGCCGATGGTCGTTCAGCGGATCCTCGGCCATGCCACCGCCAGAGCACCGCTGAAGTCCCTGGATCCGGGGGGTCGATCTTGGAGCCGCCTCGGGGAATCGAACCCCGGACAACCTCATTACGAGTGAGGTGCTCTGCCGACTGAGCTAAGGCGGCGTCCGCCGGCAGGCCGGCGCGACACGTCAGTCTAACGGGTCGCCCGGCCTGCCTTCGTCCCCGGCATCAGGAGGGGTCGGCCCCTTTGATGACCGAGAACGCCGCGCCTGTCGGGTCCGCGATGTCGGCGTGCCGGCCGTAGGGCATGTCCCTCGGCGGAGTCAGGACCGTGGCACCCGCACGGACTGCGCGGTCCACCGTGTCGTCCGCGTCGTCGACCGCGAAGTAGCTGCGCCAATGCGCAGGCACGTCGGGCGGGACGTCGTCCGCGAGAGTGCCGATACCGCCGACGGTAGTCCCACCGACCTCGATCGCCGCGTACTGGAACTCGCCGCCTCCCAGCTCGCTGAACGTGTAGCCGAAGACGTCCGAATAGAACTGCTTGGCCCGCTCGTAGTCGCGCGACAGCTGCTCGTTCCACGTCAGCGAGTTCGGCTCGTTGGCCAGCTGCACGCCGAAATGTTTGCCCGCCTGCCACAGGCCGAACGAGCCGCCCACGGCGTCCTGGCACACCGCCATCACGCCGGCGTCCATGACGGGCATCGGCGGGACGAACACCGAACCCCCTGCGGCGGTCACCTTCTCGCAGGTTGCCGCAGCGTCCTCGGTGGCGAGGTAGGTGTTCCACACCGGCGGGTGGCCCGGGTCATCCCCCATGGTCGGCCCCAGCCCGGCGACGTAGCGGCCCTGGAGGGTCGCCATCACATAGCCGCCGCCGTCAGGGCCGGTGTCCTCGAGCTGCCAGTCGAACAGCTGCTCGTAGAACAGCCGCGCGGCGTCGAGGTCGTTCGTCATCAGGTCCACCCAACACGGTGTTCCGGCCGGCCATGGTGTGTCGCGAATCGTCATCGGATCCTCCTCGCAGGCGTTCCCCAGGCCGAACCTACGGCGAAGGCCCGGCGGCGGGAAGGCGTCGGCGAGCCGCAAGGGCGCGAAGCTTCGGTGAACGCTCGGCGAACTGGTCCGGATTCGGCCCGGAGA
This sequence comes from Pseudonocardiales bacterium, assembly GCA_032160545.1. Taxonomy (GTDB): domain Bacteria; phylum Actinomycetota; class Actinomycetes; order Mycobacteriales; family Jatrophihabitantaceae; genus DATGFB01. Next base: position 5,799 of record JAVHVN010000065.1, read on the forward strand.
AGTGCATCGGTGCTCCACAGTTGGGACGTGCGGATCGGCCACCCGAGCTATCGCGAGCAGCGCGGGCCGTTGGCCATCGCCCACCGGGGCGGTGCCGGGCTCGCGGCGGAGAACACCCTCGAGGCGTTCTCGAGGTCGTACGCGCTGGGGCTGCGCTGCCTCGAGACGGACGTGCGGGTCACCTCGGACGGGCAGCTCGTTGCGTTTCACGATGCCGGCCTGCGCCGTGTGACCGGAATGCGCGGGCGGGTGTCCGGGCGTGCCCTCGCCGAGCTCGTCCAGCTGCCGGTGCTCGGTGGCCAGCCGGTGCTGCCGCTGGCGGCGCTGCTCGCGGCGCATCCGGACTGCCGGTTCATCATCGACGTGAAGGACCGCGCGTCGATCCCCGCGCTGGCGCAGCTGCTCGTCGAGACCCGTGCCGCGAGGCGCGTGTGTGCCGCGGGCGCGTGGGACTCCTGGCTGCTCGAGTTGCGCGAGCGCGTCGGCCCCGAGCTCACGACCGCGTTGAGCTGGCGCGCGCTGACCAGGCTCGTCACCTCGTCGCGGGCGGCACGGCGGCTCGCCGGCTCCGACCCGGGCGCAGGGTGCTACGCACACGTCCCGCTGCGGTTCGGCCGCTTTCCGGTCTTCGCGGACGACCTGGTGGCGCGAGCCCACGATGCCGGCATCAAGGTCATCGTCTGGACCGTCAACGAGCCGGCCACCATGCACCGGTTGCTCGACTGCGGCGTGGACGGCGTCATCACTGACCGTCCCGACGTGCTCCGCGAGGTGCTGATCAGCCGTGGGCAGTGGCACACGCCCGACACCCACGCGGCGCCCGTCCGCACCTGACATGGTCGAGCGAGCTACGCCGCAGGTCGCGCTCACTTGCTGGGTTGCGGCGCCGTGCAGTGGACCTTCGGATTTGCGCCCGCATAGTTGAGCGGACCGGCAAGAATCGTGACCGCTATGGTGCCGGCCTTCGCACACGTCGTCGGGGAGCCGCTGTAGTAGTGGCGCTGGCCCGCCGCCACCGCGCCGATGATCAGCCACACCACCAGCAGAAGCCCGACTATTCCGATCCCACCCGACGTGCGTCCATAATCGCGTCTGATCACCATGCGGCTGACGTACCCGCGTGAGATTTGAGTGAAACTATTGTCCCCGAACCTCGTTCTGCGGAGGTAGCACATGGCCACGAACGCGCCCAATCTCGTCGAGCTGCAAAAGCTGCGCCTCGCGATGAACAAGTCGCTTCAGGAGCTCAGCAAGCAGACGACCGGATTGGAGAAGGCACTACGCGGCCACGGGGACGCGTCGCTGAGTGGCGCGGTCCACAAGCTGCGGCAGGGTTTGAAAGCCGCGGATGCACGTTTGGTCGACTCGCTCGACAAGGCGTTGAACGAGTCCGATCCGGGCAAGCGCACCGCGCTCTATGCCACGGCAGGCCGGACCGCGCGGGAGTTCCTCAAGCTCATCGACGGCGATCCTGCGGTGAAGCAGGTCGAGACCAACCCGCTGTCACCGGTGCCGGCCCGTGCGGCCGTGGCCAAGGTGCTGACAGCGCTGACGCGACTGCTCCCCTAGCGTCGCCCGCCTCGGCGACGCCTCCGAGACGATGTTGCTCGAAAGTCTCGGTCTGAATACGGGCTTCGCTCGATCATGACGCGTCGCTGCACACTGGGTTCATGCCCGAGCACCGCCTCATCCTGATCCGCCACGCGAAAGCCGGCGACGGCCCGGTCGACCTGGGCCGGCCACTCACAGCGCGGGGACATACCGACGCCCGCGCCATCGGCACGTGGCTGTCTGCCCAGGCGATCGTCCCCGATCACGCCGTGGTGTCACCCGCAAGGCGAGCCGTTCAGACGTGGGACGAGATCGCCGATCATCTACCGACAGCGCCGACGCCGTTGATCGACGAGCGGATCTACGACAACTCGGTGCCGAAGATTCTCGACGTCACCCGCGACACACCGCCACAGATCACAACGCTGGCGCTCGTCGGGCACAACCCCGGCATCGCCGCGTACGCAGACGCGCTCGACGACCACCGTGGGAATCTCGAGGCTCGCGAGGCTCTCAACCGCGGCTATCCCACCGCGTCCATTGCCGTGTTGACCGTTCACGGAGCGTGGGCCGACCTCGAGCT
>JAVHVN010000069.1:0-2783 GCA_032160545.1 Pseudonocardiales bacterium
GCTGGTCCCGTTCGCCGATCGCCTGCAGAAGGTGAACATGCAGATCATCACGTTGCCGGTGCCCGGCCAGGACGGCATCACCCGCGACAACGTGACCGTGCGCGTCGATGCGGTCATCTACTTCAAGGTCGAGGATCCGATACGGGCGGCCGTCGACGTGCAGGACTACATGTCCGCGATCGGGCAGGTGGCGCAGACGTCGCTGCGCTCGGTCATCGGCAAGAGCAACCTGGACGATCTGCTGTCCAATCGGGAGCGGCTCAACCAGGGCCTCGAGCTGCTGATCGACAGCCCCGCGCTGGGCTGGGGCATCCACATCGACCGGGTGGAGATCAAGGACGTCGTGCTGCCCGACTCGATGAAACGCTCGATCGCCAGGCAGGCCGAGGCCGAGCGGGAGCGACGGGCACGCGTCATCACCGCCGACGGCGAACTGCAGGCATCGGAGAAGCTGGCCCAGGCCGCCGAGGTCATGTCGGCACAGCCCGCGGCGCTTCAGCAGCGCCTGCTGCAGACCGTGGTCGAGGTCGCGGCCGAGAAGAACTCCACGCTCATCCAGCCCTTCCCGGTCGAACTGCTGCGCTTTATCGAACGCTCGACACCCGAGCGCGACGAGCATGCCACCGCCTCCACCAACGGAGACACGCCAGAGCTGACCGCGCCTAAGGTCCCCGACGATGCCAGTGGCATCTCGCTCGGCGACCCGCTGGCCGAGAAGCGGTCCGGCCAGAACGCCTAGAACCGGCAAACATCTGGGGCATGATCTGGTCATGCCCGTAGACACCGATGTCGTCAACCGTTGGTTCGACGAGTACTTCGCCACCTTCGAGGCGTGCGCCCGAGGCGAGCGGGACATGTCTGAGCTACTGGGCCATTACGGTGTCCCTCTGATCTTCACCAGTGACGCCGGTGTCACCACGCTGATGACCGATGATGAGGCGGCAGCGATGATGCAGGGCCTCATCGACGGCCTGCGCGCTAATGGCTACCACCACACCGATGTGCTGCATCCGGAAGTGTCCGTACTCAACTCTGTCTCGGCGCTGTACCGATGCGCCTTGTCACGGCGCAAGGCTGATGGCGTGGAATTCGTCTGCCCCACAGTCACTTTTCTGGTTACCGACGACATTGCCGGGTTACGGGTTGTGTTGATAGCCGTTCAGACGAAGTAGTTACAGCGGCGCGCGTGCGGTGGGCGCTGCGGCGTCGAGCGCAGCGGGTGTGGTCAGATCCAGGTCGACGACCATGGATTCCAGTGCTGCGCACCAGCTTTCGTAATACGGGCGCTGCGGGTTGTTGGCGATCTCATCCATCAGCCGCAGGCGAAACGCATCCCAGGGCAGGCCGAGCCTCTCGGTGACCGCGACCGCGATCGCCAAGGCGCGGGCCTGCCACGGCGCGTCGAAGACGAGCTCGCCATTGTCGCGGGGCAGCGACGCATCGTCGAGCGGTGCCCCGGTCACAGCCGCTGCACGCCGATCATCGAATCGCGGGTGACGATCCCGGCGAGCTGCTCCTCGGACATGTCCTCCGTACCGTCCGGCCGCATCGGCAAAACCAGATAGCGCGCCTCGGCGCTGGAATCCCACACCCTGATCTCGACGTCGGCCGGGATGACCGTGCCCATCTCGGCGAGCAGCGTGCGCGGCTCGCGCACGGCACGCGACCGGTAGGCGGGCGCCTTGTACCACTTCGGCGGCAGCCCGAGGGTTGGCCACGGATAGCACGAGCACAGCGTGCACACCACTACGTTGTGCACGTCCTGGGTGTTCTCGACGACGACCATGTACTCGCCCTGCGGTCCTTCGAAGCCGAGTTCGGCGATCGCGGCGGTGCCGTCCGTGAGGAGGCGCTCCCTATAAGCAGGGTCAGTCCACGCCTTGGCCACCACCTTCGCACCGTTCATCGGGCCGAGGTTGTCCTCGAAATGCTGGACGATCGCATCGAGGGCGTCGGTGTCGATGATGCCCTTTTCGACGAGGACCGATTCGATGGCGGCGACCCGGGCCTCGATCGGTGCCAGATCGGCGGGGTGGTGGTGATCAGCCGTCATTGCGGATCCTGGAGGTAGCGCTCAAATAGGTCGACGTGGATGACATCGCCGTCGGAGCCGGCCTCGCCCCACAACTCGCGTGACGTGAAGCGCATCGAATAGAGCGGGTCGGACACGGATCCTCCGTCGTGGGCCGCGACGTCGTCGATGGCGAACGCCCCGTCGACGCGGACGATGGTGCCTCGCTTGCCCTGCACATAGCGGGGCGCGCGGGTGTGTCCCGGCGGATGCCATGCCCGGACGCGGACCTCGTCGCCGACCGCGTAGCGCGGTGTGGTGTGCGGGGTGAGGTCGTCGGGCAGCACGCCGCGATCGGGTCGGGACAGTCGAAAGCACCCTCCGGCACGGCGTTCGAGTTCGGCCGGCGTCGTGAGACCCGATTCGACAACCAGGGTTGAGACACCGGTCAGCCAGTGCTCGTAGTACGGCGACGACAGGTAGTGCTCGGGTGCCATGCGCTCTACCGCGTGCCGGAATCTCCCGCCGGGGCCGATCCAGGCGAGCAAGCCGATTCCTGCCCGAAACATCCGCCGCTCCCACTCTTCGGCGAAGAGAGGCTCGGACACCGTGTGCTCGACGGGGCCGAAGCCGTCGAGGCCGCCGAGGTCGTGAACGCCGTCCACCCGTCGAATCCTACGGCGATCGTCTTGTAGAGATCCGAGCTTCTGGATCAGTCGACAGGTTCGTCGACGGGTGCGAGCTGATCCTCCGCCAATTCAAGAGACAACGC
>JAVHVN010000084.1:0-20338 GCA_032160545.1 Pseudonocardiales bacterium
ACGACGGCCCTGCCGGGCATCGGGAAACCGGATATCGAGAGGGGACAGTTGCCGACAGAGGTCGCCGAGATACGCGAGGTACGTACGTTGCCGATCGTGCTCGGCGGATTCCTTGCGCTGCTCGCGGTCGGCGCGGTCGGGCATGCTCTCGCGACAGCGGTGCGCCGGCGATCGCACGACCTCGCGGTGCTCCGCGCGCTGGGTATGACGCAGTGGCAGTGCCGATGGGTCGTGCTCACGCAGGCGACGGTGCTCGCCGTCGTGGGGCTCGTTGCCGGCGTGCCAATCGGTCTCGCGCTCGGCCGCACGGTCTGGCGGGTGGTGGCCGACTACACGCCGATCCAGTACGTCGCGCCGGTTGCGGTGAGCGTGCTGGTGCTCGTCGGTCCAGCGGCGTTGCTCATCGCCAACGCGCTTGCCGCGTGGCCGGGCCGTCGGGCCGCTCGGCTGCGGATCGCCGCGATACTGAGGGCGGAGTGATCATGACCGGGCTGCAGGTGGCGTCGGTCATCCTGGCGAGTGCGTGGCTGCTCGCCACGGTGGCGAGCCTGCGTGCGTCCTGGGCCGCACCGGGCCTGCGGTTGCTCTGTGTAGCTCTGGTGGCCGCACACGCCGGCGCGGCGTTCCGGTCCGCGCTGGTACCGGTGGTGCTCGCGCTCTGGCTGGCCTTCGTGCTCGTGATCCCGGACGGTCGGGTGACATCCGGGTGGCGCCGGTCGACCGCCGCTGCCGGGGCCGCCGGGGCGGCGGGCTGGGCGGTCCAGCTCGCCGTTTCCGGCCACCGTCCGGGCCCGGCGCCGGTCGCCACCGCGGCGATCGCGATAGCGGTCGTCGGTGGCCTGATGGCGACATACCGGCTCGGTCGCGCCGCCGGTGACACCCGCCGCGTGCTGCAGTGGCTGGCGGCCGCGTCGGTCGCGCTCACCGCGGCGGTGGTCGTCCTGCTCGCTCTGCGGGCGATGAGTGGTCAGCCCAACGCGCTGGACGCCTGGCTGGTCGGGGTCACGGCCACCATCCCAGCGGGCCTCGTGGCCGCCGCACTCGTCCCGGGCGCGCGCGCGGCGGCGGTCGTTCTCGTCGAGACGATCGCGGCTGCCGGCATGGCCGTGCTGGTCTGCGTCGTCTACCTGGTGATCGTCGTGGGCATCGAAGGCTCACCGACCGGGCACGCGCGCTCGATCCTTACCGCCTCGCTCGTCGCCGCCGGCGTGGTCGCGCTGCTCGGGGTGCCGTCCCGGCACCGGCTCGTACAACTCGGCGATCAGCTCGTCGGCGGCAGGAAACCGTCCCGCGCGGAGGTCGTCAGCGGCTTCGGCGCGCGCATGAGCCGCGCGATCCCGATGGACGAGCTCATGCTGCAGCTCGTCGAATCGCTTCAGGACATGATCGCGCCGGCGGGCGCGGAGATCTGGACCGGCACCGATGGAATCCTGACCCTGACGGTGAGCGTGCCCGGGCGCAGCGCCGAGCGGATCGTCCTGGGGGAGCAGGAACGCGTGGTGATGGGCCGGGCGCGCATCGGGGGCCCGGCGTGGACCGCGGTGTGGCTGCCTGCGATCGCGGCCCACGGGCATGGCTTCGGCGACCACCGGGCGGTGCCGGTGGCGCACCTCGGCGAGCTGCTCGGTCTCGTCGTCGTGTGGCGAGCGCGCGGCGTCGAGCCGTTCGGCGACGACGACGAGGGCGCGCTCGTCGAGCTGGCCCGTCAGCTCGGCTTGGCACTGCACAACGTCCGGCTGGACTCCGCGCTGCAGGCCTCGCTCGCGGAGCTGGCGGAGCGCAACGAGCAGCTGCAGGCCTCGCGGCTGCGCATCGTCACTGCGGCCGACTCGTCGCGCCGGGCCATCGAGCGCAACCTGCACGACGGCGCGCAGCAGCACCTGGTGGCCCTCGCGGTGAAGCTGGGGCTGGCTCGCGCCATCGCCGAGGAAGGCGACACCGAAACGGTGCTCACCCTGCTCGCAGACCTGCGCAGCGACGTGCAGACGACCATCGGCGAGCTGCGCGAACTTGCACACGGCATCTACCCGCCGCTGCTGCGCGACCGGGGGTTGGGCGAGGCGCTGCGGACCGCCGCCACGCGGTCCCCGCTGCCGTGCACGGTCGAGGTCGCCCTGCCGGGGCGCTTCGACGAGGCGGTCGAGACGGCTGCGTACTTCTGCTCGCTCGAGGCGATGCAGAACGCGGGCAAGTACGCCGGCCCGGGCGCGACGATCGCGGTGCGGATCACGAGCGACGGGGAGTCGCTGTGCTGCGAGCTGTCCGACGACGGCGCCGGCTTCGACGCGACGACGGCGGTCAAGGGGCACGGTTTCCTGAACATGCTGGACCGCCTCGGGGCGATCGGCGGAATGTTGGACGTCGAATCGCGACCCGGCTGCGGCACGACCGTCCGCGCCGTCATTCCGGCCCGGCCCCCGTCACGCTCCTCGATCTGACGCCGGCACCTGGGCAGGTACCGGGTTCAGGACGCCGCCACCTCTCGCAGCACGCGGGGCGTGAGGTCCTCCTTGCGCACGTAGGCCACCGCACCGCACGAGAGCGCATCGACCGGCAGGTCGTGCTGCTGGTAGGTCGAGAGCAGGACGACCCGGGTACCGGGCGCCGCTCCGACGATCTGCCGGGTGGCCTCGATGCCGCTGATGCCCGGCAGGTTGATGTCCATCAGCACGATGGCCGGGCCGATCGTCGAGGCAGCCAGCACGGCGTCCTCGCCGCTCGCCGCTTCGGCGACGACCTCCCATCCCCGCAACATCGACACGACCGTGCGCGCCGCGTCGCGGAACGGCGGCTGGTCATCGACGATCAGGACGCTTACGGGCGCTGCGGTGCTGGCGGGTACGGCGTTCACACCCGTCAAGTCTTGGTTGATGTGATCACCGGCACAAGGGTGCTAACCACCCCGCGGCCCCCGCTCGGACAGGTGCAGCAGGACGGCCGCGACGCGGCGGTTCAGATCAGGCGTAGGGCCCAGCCCCAACTTCGCGAACAGCGCGTTGATGTGCTTCTCGACGGCCCGCTCGGTGAGGAAGAGCGTCGCGGCGACCGCGGCGTTGCTCTTGCCCTGCGCCACCTGGTCGAGCACCTCGAGCTCGCGCGGCGTGAGGCTCGCCAACGGCGACGCGGGACCCTTGGAAGACGCCGACACCAGCATGTCGACGACGATCGGATCGATCACCGAGCCGCCGCGTGCGACGGTACGGATCGCGGCTACCAACTGGTCCGGCTGGCTCACCCGCTCCTTCAGCAGGTACGCGCGGCCGGCGCTGCCGCCGGCGAGCAACTCGTTGGCGTACGCCGGCTCGGCGTACTGCGACAGCACGACGACACCGACGTCCGGATGGCTCTGGCGCAGTTCGACGGCGATGCGGATGCCTTCGTCGGAGAAGCCCGGCGGCATGCGGACGTCGGTGACCACGACGTCGGGAAGGTCCCGCTGCAGCGTCGCGCGCAGGGACGGCAGGTCCGCGCAATCGGCCCGCACCTCGAGATCGGCCGCACGGTCGACGACCTGCCGCACGCCCTCACGTACGAGCAAGGAGTCCTCGGCGATCACCACCCGAAGCGCCATCAGCAGACGATAGCGAGGCTCGGGCTCGTGCGCCCGACGATCAGCGCTTCTCCATCGGGACGAACTCCCGCTCGGGGGCGCCGGTGTACAGCTGGCGCGGGCGACCGATCTTGGTCTCGGGGTCGTTGATCATCTCGTGCCACTGCGCGATCCAACCGGGCAGCCGGCCGATCGCGAACAGGACGGTGAACATCTTCGTCGGGAATCCCATCGCCCGGTACAGCAGCCCGGTATAGAAGTCGACGTTCGGGTAGAGCTTGCGCTCGACGAAGTAGTCGTCCGAGAGCGCGACACCCTCGAGCTCCATCGCGATGTCGAGCAGTTCGTCGCGCTTGCCCAACGAGGAGAGGATCTCGTCGGCGGCCTTCTTCACGATCGTCGCGCGCGGGTCGTAGTTCTTGTAGACCCGGTGCCCGAAGCCCATCAGCTTCACGCCGTCCTGCTTCGTCTTGACCTTGTTCACGAAGTCCGACACGTCGCCGCCGTCGGCGCGGATCTTCTCCAGCATCTCGAGCACCGCCTGGTTGGCGCCGCCGTGGAGAGGTCCGAACAGCGCGTTGATCCCCGCGGACACGGACGCGAAGAGGTTGGCCTGCGACGAGCCGACGAGGCGCACCGTCGAGGTGGAGCAGTTCTGCTCGTGGTCGGCGTGCAGGACGAACAGCATGTCGAGCGCGCGGACGACCGCAGGATTGGCGTCGTACGGCTCGGCCGGCAGCCCGAACGTCATGCGAAGGAAGTTCTCGACCAGCCCGAGCGAGTTGTCCGGATAGAGGAACGGCTGCCCGATCGACTTCTTGTAGGCGTAGGCGGCGATCGTCGGAAGCTTCGCGAGCAGCCGGATCGTCGACAGCTCGACCTGTTCCTCGTCGAACGGGTTGTGCGAGTCCTGGTAGAACGTCGACAGCGCCGAGACCGCCGACGAGAGCACCGGCATGGGGTGCGCGTCGCGCGGGAAGCCGTCGAAGAACCGCTTGAGGTCCTCGTGCAGCAGGGTGTGCCTGTTGATCTTCGCCGCGAACTCGGCGAGCTCGTCGGCCGTCGGCAGGCCGCCGTAGATCAGCAGGTAGCTCACCTCGAGGAACGTCGAGTGCTGCGCCAGCGCGTCGATCGGGTATCCGCGATAGCGCAGGATCCCCGCGTCGCCGTCGATGTAGGTGATCGCCGACGCGCACGAGGCGGTGTTTGCGAATCCGGGGTCGTACGTGACCAGCCCGGTGGCGCTCAGCAGCTTGCTGATGTCCGCCCCGGCGGAGCCCTCGGTCGCGGGCGTCACGGGCAGGTCCACGCGCGTGCCGTCCGGCGTCGTCAGTACGGCGTGTGCGGCGCTACCGGATTCCGACATCCGTTTCCCCTCTCGCATACCTCCCTCCGACCCTACCCAGCTGCCGGATCGGCGAGGTTCTGCAGGCGTACCTGACCGCGGGCGACCAGCCGCTGCTCGTCGTCGACGATCTCGACGAGCCACAGCTGCTGGCTACGACCGCGGTGGATAGGGGTCGCCGTGGCAGTCATGAGGCCGTCGCTCACCGCGCGAAGGAAGTCGGTGTGGTTCGACACACCGACGACGCGGCCGCGCCCGCCGAACCACAGGGTGGCACCCATGCTCGCGGCGGACTCCACGATGGAGCAGTAGACGCCGCCGTGCACGATGCCGAAGGGCTGGTGCTGGTCGGGCGTCACCTGCCACTGGATCACCACGCGGTCCGCTGTGTACTCGAGGTACCTTGCGCCGAAGACGGCGTCGAGGCCGATCGGCGTCAGGGGCCCGTCGGGGGCAGGCTGGCTCACCAGCCGAACCTACGTCACGCGGGAATGCCGCCTTCCGGGGCAGACTGTTGGCATGCTCGGACTACCCGACGGGGTCACGGCCTGCCTGTTCGACCTGGACGGGGTTCTCACCGATACCGCCTCGGTCCATCGCAGCGCCTGGAAGCAGACGTTCGACGCCGTGCTTGCCGCGCGTGGCCTGGCCGAGTTCACCGACGACGACTACGCGCAGTTCGTCGACGGCAAGCCACGCGCCGACGGCGTGCGCGACTTCCTCGCCTCGCGGCACATCACGCTGCCGGAGGGCAGCCCGGACGACCCGCCCGATCGCGAGACCGTGAACGGCGTCGGCAACCGCAAGAACGAGCTCCTGCAGCACCGCATCAAGGCCGACGGCGTGCGGGTCTACGAGGGCTCGCGTCGCTATCTCCTCGCCGCTCGCGACGCCGGCCTACGCCGCGCAGTCGTCTCCTCGAGCGCCAACACCGCGGACGTCCTCAGAGTGACCGGGTTGGACCAGTACGTCGAGCAGCGCGTCGACGGCGTGACCATCGTGCAGCTGGGGCTCGCCGGCAAGCCGGCCCCCGACTCGTTCCTCGAGGGTGCGCACCGCCTCGGCGTCGCACCCGCGCAGGCTGCGGTCTTCGAGGACGCGACGGCCGGCGTCGAGGCGGGAGCGCGCGGCAAGTTCGGCGTCGTCGTCGGGGTCAACCGGCTCGACGACAGGCACGCGGTCGATCTGAGGGCTCACGGCGCGACCATCGTCGTCAGCGACCTGGCGGAGCTGCTGTGATCCCACACCGCAGGTTCCCGATCGAGCCGTGGCAGGTCCGCGAGATCGGACTGGACCTCGACGTCCTGGCCCAGTCCGAGTCCGTCTTCGCGTTGTCGAACGGCCACATCGGCCTGCGCGGGAATCTGGACGAGGGCGACCCCGCGGGACTCCCCGGCACGTACCTGAACTCCTTCTACGAGAACCGGCCGCTGCCGTACGCCGAGGCGGGTTACGGGTTCCCCGAGACCGGCCAGACCGTCGTCAACGTCACCGACGGCAAGCTGATCCGGCTGCTGGTCGACGACGAGCCGTTCGACCTGCGCTACGGCGAGGTGCTGCATCACGAACGCACTCTCGACCTGCGCGCAGGCGTGCTGCGCCGCGAAGTCGAGTGGGCTTCGCCGGCCGATCAGCGCATCCGGGTGCGCAGCACCCGTCTGGTCTCGCTGACCCAGCGCTCCATCATGGCGGTGCACTACGAGGTCGAGGCGGTCGATGCGCCGGCACGGGTCGTGGTGCAGTCCGAGCTCGTCGCCAACGAGCACGTCCCGGCCCAGTCGAAGGACCCGCGCGTCGCGGCGATGCTCGACGCGCCACTGGCTCCCGTCGAACATCAGAGCAACGGCCTGCGCGCCCACCTGATCCACCGCACCCGCGCCAGCAATCTGCTGATGGCCGCGGCGATGGGGCACGTGTTCCACACCGGCGTCAACGGCGATCCCGAGATGACCGTGCATCCGGACTGGGCGCGCATCACCGCCGGTACGGTGCTGGAGCCGGGTGACCTGCTGTCGTTCACCAAGTTCGTCGCGTACGGCTGGTCGAGCCAGCGCTCGGTTCCTGCACTGCGCGACCAGGTCGACGCGGCGGTCACCGCCGCGATGCACGCGGGCTGGGACCGACTGGTCGAGGACCAGCGACTGGCGCTCGAGCTGTTCTGGGACGGCGCTGACGTCGAGATCGACGGTGACGACGCGGTGCAGCAGGCCGTCCGCTTCGCTCTGTTCCACACCTATCAGGCGGCGGCGCGCGCCGAGAACCGGGCGATCCCGGCGAAGGGCCTCACCGGCCCCGGCTACGACGGCCACGCGTTCTGGGACACCGAGTGCTTCGTGCTCCCGGTGCTGACGGCGACCGCTCCGCACGCCGCCGCGGACGCGCTGCGCTGGCGCACCTCGATCCTCGATTTCGCGAGCGAGCGGGCGAAGGCGATCACACTGCGCGGCGCGGTGTTCCCGTGGCGCACCATCCGCGGGCAGGAGTGCTCCGGCTACTGGCCGGCCGGCACCGCGGCGTTCCACATCAACGCCGACATCGCGGTGGCGATGCTGCGCCACGTGCACTGGACCGGCGACGAGCACTTCGAGCAGGTCGTCGCCCTGCCCGTTCTCGTCCAGACGGCGCGACTGTGGCTGGCGCTCGGCTACCACGGCGAGGACGGCCTGTTCCACATCGACGGGGTTACCGGCCCCGACGAGTACAGCGCGATCGTCGACGACAACGTCTACACCAACCTGATGGCCAAGCAGAACCTCGTCGGCGCTGCCGACGCCGCAACGCGCTGGCGCGACGAGGCGAGCGAGTTCGACGTCACCGACGACGAGATCGCCGCATGGCGCGCGGCGGCAGCGGTCGTCGCCGTGCCGTACGACGACGATCGGCAGGTCTACCGCCAGGACAAGGACTTCACCGACCACGACGTGTGGGACTTCGAGAAGAGCGACAAGGAGAACGGCTACCCGTTGCTGCTCCATGCGCCGTACTTCGACCTCTACCGCAAGCAGGTGGTCAAGCAGGCCGACCTCATCCTGGCCATGCACTGGTGCGGCGACGAGTTCACGCTCGAGGACAAGGCACGTGCCTTCGCCTACTACGAACCCTTGACGGTTCGCGACTCGTCCCTGTCGGCGTGCACCCAGGCTGTGATCGCCGCCGAGGTGGGCCAGCACGAGCTGGCGATCGCCTACCTGCGCGAGGCCGCCATGATGGACCTGCGCGATCTCGAGCACAACACGCGAGACGGCGTGCACATCGCGTCGCTCGCCGGAACATGGCTCGCGCTGGTCGCCGGTTTCGGCGGCATGCGCGATTTCGGCGGCAGGCTGTCATTCCACCCGCAGCTGCCCGAGACGTGGACGTCGATGACCTTCCGGGTTCGCTGGCGCGGGGGACGGATCCGCGTGCACGTCGAGCGCGACGCCGTCACCTACGAACTGGTCGACGGGGAGGTGGACGAGCTACAGGTCGTCGACTGCGGTGACACCCTCACCCTGCGTCCCGGCCAACCGGTCCGGCGTGACCTGTGCAACGTCGAGCCGCTCACCGAACGCCCGTCGCAGCCTGCCGGCCGCGCGCCGCTCGCGACCGGCGAGCTGGACGGCGACGAGCCACCGCCCGACGACAAGCTCGAGGGCGAGCAGATCAAGGACGAGGGAGTGGACGGCTGAGAGTCGGTCAGCCGATCCGGATGCCGGCCAGTTGCGTCGCCTGGGCCACGAGGCGCCCCGACGAGTCCCACACGAAGCACGCCTCGTCGACCCGCTCGCCGTCGATGAGCCGCGCCTGCTGCAGCACCCGGACCGGACCGGGCACCGGCAGCGCGCGCACGTAGGCGGTCAGCTCGAACGTGGGCACCCAGCCACTCGTCTCGATGTCGAACGTGGCCGGTGGAAACGCGTCAACCGCGAACAGCAACGACACCGGGTCGAAAGCCTCGCCGCCCGGCAGGGCCAGCCAGCCGCGCAGGGCACCCCCACCGGACGGACGCCCCGCGGCGAAGCCGAGGCAAGCAGGGTCCAGACGCAGATCCACCTCGTCGAGCAACGCGACCTGCAGCCCGTTGGGCGCCTGCCCCGGCAGGCGGATGCAGTCGCCGAAGCCGGGTGTCTCGGCCTTGGGCAGCCCGTCGGTCCAGTGCGGCTTCGAGTCCGCGTCCGGCACGGTCGCCGTGGTGATCAACGCCTCGACGCAGGCAGTGCCGCCCTGGCTCATCCGCGCGCGGACCTGCGAGGCTGACCGCCCGGCCCGCAGCAGGTCCACCGTGATTCGTACCGGGCCGGGGTCGGGCGGGCGCAGGTAGTGCGCGCTCGCTGCCATGACGTGCGGCTGCGGCTGGGTGGCGAGCGCCGCGCGTCCCAGCATGGCGAGCAGGTAGCCGCCGTTGGGCTTGCCGCCGATCGTCCAGCCGGGGCTGACGTCGCCGACGAACTCGCCGGGACCGGCGGGCTCGAGAGCACTGACCGAACTGAACGGGGCAGCATTCATCCGGTCATGAAACACCGGAGCTCGGCCGGGCGCTGTTGCGCCCGACACCCTGGGGTGAGCGCTAGGCCGCGTGCCGCGCGAGCACGACGAAGGCCGGCAGGTCGCTGGTCACCGGGCCGTCTCCGAGCCGACGGGTCATCTCGTCACCGACGGCAGCGGCGAGCTCCGCGAGGTCGCCGTGCTTCTCCAGCTCGAAACGGACCGGCGAGCCGAAGCAGTAACCCTCGGCGACCACGCGGGCCGACGACGCCCCGCCGCGCAGCACCACGCGGTCGAGCGAATCGATGGCGAGACCACCAGCGACCAGGTCGGCACGGATCCGGTCGGGGTCGAAGTAGCCGTGCGGCACCTCGGTCAGGAACCGGCTGCGCTCGCCGACGACGGTCTCGAAGGCATCGATCAAGGCGGCGGGAAAGTGCGAGTTCTCGGCACGGTCCCACGCCGTGAGGAGATACCTGCCGTCCGCAGCCATCACGCGTGCCGCCTCGGCGAACGAGGCCGGCCGGTCAGGGAAGAACATGACCCCGAACTGGCACACGAGCAGATCGAAGGACGACTCGGGCAGCTCGAGTCGCTGGGCGTCGCACGACTGCCAGATCACCTCCGGTACGCGGGCGCGGCCCCACTCGACCATGGCGGGATTGAGGTCGGTTGCGGTGATGTCCGCATCCGGCAGTGCGTCGACGAGAGCACGGGTCACTATTCCGGTGCCGGCCGCAAGCTCCAGGACGCGGCGGGGTGCCAGGTCGGCGGCGATGTGCGCGAGGTACTCGGCAAACGGGGTGAACAGCGCCGATGCCAGGCACCGGTCGTACACCTCGGGCATCGAACCGAGCCAGCGCGCGTCCGTCGTCATGACTCGGGAGTGGAGCAGCGGCAGCGGATCATGAGGGCGACGCGGTCGGCGAGTCGGCGGCACTGACCGTCGGCGCGGGATTGCCGGTCGATGTCGGGGTCAGGCTCGGGCTCGGATCGTTCGGGACGCTCGTGCTCACCGGCGGGTCGGTCACGGTCGGGACGCTCGACTGGACCGGCGGCGGAGTCGGGGGGGTGACCACCGTGTCGGTGGGGGATCCCAGCGGCGAGTCCGAGGGCGAGGGCGAGGGCGAGCCGGCAACGGTCGACTGGGTCGACGGAGTCGGCTTCGGCGCCGGGTCCGGGTGGACGGCCGGCGGCGGCCCCGGGTTCACCGGCGGCGGTGCGCCCTGCGCGACAGTCGGTGGCACGGGATAGCTCTCCCCGGGGGTGCCGTCCGTGTACACCGACTCGATCTGCAGCACGAGGCGCACGTAGTCGGTCGAGTGGTTGTACGCACTGACCGCGCGGACCCGGCCGTCCGTCGAGGCGAGGTCGCCGCCGGCGCGGCACAGGTAGCCGGCGGCCGCCGCGGCCTCGTCGAAGAGGTTGAACGGGTCGGCCACTCCGTCACCGTTGGCGTCGACGCTCCAGGTAGCCCACGTCGAGGGGATGAACTGCATCGGCCCGATCGCCCGGTCGTACACCCGGTCGCCGTCGAGCCGGCCGCCGTCGGTGTCGCCGATGAGCGCCGTCCCGTGCCCGTCGAGCGGGATTCCGATGATGCGCGGCGTCGAGACGCCGTCGGTGTGCAGGACGGCACCGGCGAACCGGCCGTGATTCGACTCGACGCGCCCGATCGCGGCAAGCAGCTCCCACGGCAGCCCGCACGCGGGGTCGAGCTTGGCCTGCCGGTCGGCCGCCTGTTGGTAGGCCTGCAACGCGGTCGCGGGGATACCGTCGGCGGCCAGCGCGGTCGCCACCGGCGCGGTGTTGGCCGGCAGGCCCGCGGGGCTCGACGGGCCCGCGCCTGGCGCGGTGCCGGTCGCCGCGACGGCGGCAACGCCGCTTGCGGTGTCGAAGAGCGAGCCCGGCACGCCGTCGTACCGGGCCGCCGCTGAGGGATCGGAGGCCGCCAGAGGGACGCGGGCGTCGGCCTGCCGCGCGGTGACGCCTCGGTCATAGGCGACAACCGCGCCGATCACCGCAAAGAGGGCAAGCAGGACCCACCGCAGCGCCGGCGTCCAGCCGATCGCTGCGGGCAGGTCGGGCTGTGCGTGCCGGGCGCGCTGCGGCGGATTGACACGCCGGTGCTTGCCGATGAAAGGTCCCTCACGATCAATGAACGTCTCGCGACGTGCGGCGATGATCTCCCTCGGACGCGGCGAATACAAGCCGTCGGGGGAAGTCGCGTCACGCGTTGGCGAGGTGCCCGCGGCGTCACTCCACCGCCAGCAGACCGTGGTGCACCGCGAACAGGCTCGCCGCGGCCCGGTTGCCGGCACCCGTCTTGGCGTAGATGTGCTCGGTGTGGTTGCGCACGGTCTTGGGTGCGAGCACGAGTTTGGCGGCGATCTCCTTGCTCGACAGACCCCGCGCCAGCAGCCGCAGCACCTCGATCTCCCGAGAGGTGAGCCCGGCCGGACCGCTCCTGCGACGTGCCGGGCGATGGCCGGCTGTCTCGAGCGTCGCGTCCACGGCCGCGGTGTCGAACCGTCCGGAGTCGGCTTCCCGTCGCAGCATCGCAGCCGCCTCGGCGGATCCCAGTGCCTCGCGATGGGGGCGCGGCTCGCACATGGTCTCGTACGAGTCGGCCGCGGCGAGGATTCGGGCGAGCGGCGAGATCGCGTTACCCGACAGGCCACGCGGGTATCCCGACCCGTCCAGCCGCTCGTGGTGCTGGACGGCGATCTCGCCGAGCGGCGCCAGCGCGGCGGACTGGCACAGGATGCGCTCCGTCAGGTAGGGGTGCATGCGCACCCGTTCCCACTCACCTGCGCCAAGCGGACCGCGCTTGTCCCAGATCGAGTTCGAGACGCCGAGTCGTCCGAAGTCGTGCACCAGTCCGGCTCGGCGCAGCGTGCGGATCTCGGACCGCCCCAGCCCGAGAGCGGTCGCCGCGCCGCCGGCGAGGTCGGCGACGGCGCGGGAGTGGCCGAGTGTGTACGGCGACTTCAGGTCGACGAAGTCGGCGATCGCGGTGAGCGCCTGGTCGATGGCCTCGCCGCGCAGCCGGATGCGCAGGGCCGGCTCGGCATTGACGACCGCATGCCACGTCGTCGTCGCATCGATGCCGCCGAGCACCTCGTGGGGGTGGGAGCAGAGCAGGCCGGCCAGCGCCGGATCGAACTGGCGGCCGGACCGCTTGCGCGCGAGCGCGACGGCCGCGCCGACGCCCCCGACCCGGTGCGCGACCTCGATGTACTCGGCGAACTGCGTGATGCGTGCCGCGACAGGTATGGCATCACCCGCGAGCAACGCGGGCCAGCCACGCCCGTCCCATCGCTCGTACGCGGCGGCGACCGCCTCCTGCACCGGCGCGTCCAAACCGAGCTGGCGGGCGAACTCACGGGCGAGCGCTGAGTGCTGCTGCACCATCTGGTCGACCTCGCGGTGCCCGTGCATCGCGAACTCGAGACCGACGCGCATTCGGTGCAGCGGGGGGTTGCCGCGACCGATCAACCGCAGGCTGGCTGCCGCGCCGCGCAGGCTGCGCAAGTCGTAGTCGTACTTCGTCGACCTGAGCTCGATGTCGTCGCCGAACCACCTCGCCTGCTCGTGCGCGTCGGAGTGGCACCCGACGTTCACGAGCAACGCTGCGTAGTAGACGACCGTGCGCTGCTCGTCGTCGAGGCCGCACCGATCCGCCAGCCGCAGCGAGATCACGCACTGCCGCAGTACGTGTTCCATGGGCTGGCCGAAGCCGAGGTCCACCCCGAGCGACAGCGCTGCGACGAGTTCGGCCAGGCAGACCTCACCGGCGCTCTCGTCCCCTGCCGGCACCTGGGCCACCGGCCACCTCCAGCGCGCGACCCCGCGCGCTGGACGTTACGCCCGAATGCGGTGTCAGGTGCCCTGCAGTGTCGCCATATTCCGCGTGATGGCCTCGTCGGTCGCCTTGAGCTCGGCGGTAGGGCTGAACTGCACCAACTCGGTGCCGGCCTCGAAGCTGGGTACGTGTCCGGGCGCCATGTGGAAGGCGTCCCCCGTGCGCACCGTCTCCTCGGTGCCGTCGGTGTAGCGCACGGTCAGCTGACCCCTCGTGACGACCCCGACGTGCGGGCACTGGCAGCTGTCGTCGGGCAGGCCCTTCAACAGCGGCGACATGTCCACCGGCTGCTTCACCGTCAGGTAGTCGACGGTGTAGCCGCCGAGTTCGGCGGTCCGGACCTCGACGATCCCGTGGTCCACGAGTTCGCGTTCCGCGGGCAGGGTTCTCGGCATGGCTCCTCCTCCGCATCGTCCTCGGACGGGATCTGCCCCCGTCCGGCTCCGACGCTAGGTCGCGACGACGGCAAGGCGCGTGGGGCAAATGCCCCAACTTCTGCCTCAACTTCGCCGCGTCCGCTCCTAGGCTGAACTCCATGCCGGACTTGCTCGCGATCCCCGGCCGGTACCGGTTCCGCCTTCGTCCCGTCTCGTCCCGCCGGGCGTTGGTCCTGCTGGGGTGCTCCGTCGCGGTCTTCTGCCTGGTGCGTGCGCTGTCTCCACATCGCATTCTCGGTGACCTCATGGTCTACCGGGCTGAGGGCTCCGCGCTGCGCCAGGGCCTCGATCTGTACGGGCCCCTGCCCGGCGTGCGCGGCGCGGCAACCTATCCGACGTTCGCCGCGCTCGCCTTCGTTGCACTCACGCTCGTCCCGGTCAGTGCGCTGCAGGCCCTGTCCATGACGATCAACCTGCTGTTGCTGCTGTTCGTCTGCCACGCGTCCTGCAATCTCCTCGGCGTCCGTGGCCGTCGGGCCGTGGTCACCGGGTGCACCGCCGCGGCCTTCGCGCTGTGGAGCGAGCCGGTGCTCACGACGTTCGACTACGGCCAAATCAACCTGCTGCTGCTGAGCCTCGTCCTCTTCGACTTCACCCGCCCACCGGACTCGCGGCTGCGGGGGATCGGCACCGGATTGGCCACCGCGATGAAGGTGACGCCGGGGATCCTGATCGTGTACCTGGTCCTGACCGGGCGATGGCGGGCCGGCGTGACGGCCGTGCTCACCGTCGGGGTGTCGGTCGCGATATCCGCGCTGACCACCGGCAGGGACACCTGGCTGTTCTGGACGCGGTACCTGTTCGATTGGAACCGCGTCGGGCGAATCGGCATCATCGCCAATCAGTCGGTCCGGGGGCTGGTGATGCGGATCGAACACACCCGGGCGGTGCACCCGGCCGGTCTGATCACCGCGCTGCTTGCGGTGATCGCGGCCGTCGGTTTGGTGTGCGCGGTGCGGGCGTATCGCGCACTCGGAGACGAGTGGGGACTGCCCGCGGCCGCCGTCACCGGCCTGCTCGTCTCACCCGTCTCGTGGACCCACCACTGGGTCTGGTGCGTGCCGATCGGGCTGCTGCTCTGGTTCCGGGCGCGACGGTGGCTCGCCCTGACCGCCGCTGTCTTCTGCTCGTGGGTCGTCTGGCTGTTCCCGCACGTGCGGACGGCAGAACTGTATTTCCCACCGGTGGTCGCTGGCTTGTCCGGCTGGTATGTCTACTTCGGCCTGTGGTTCCTCGGATTCACGGCATGGCGGGTGCGGCAGGCGCGGCTCGGTGCGTCCGATCCGGGTCAGCCACCGCCACCGCCGCTCGTGCCCAGGCCGGCGATGAGATTGATCGTCGACGCGAGGACCACCGCGCCGAAGAGGTAGGACAGCAGTGCGTGCCGCAATGCGATCGCCCGGATGGCAGGAGTCTCGAGGTCCGTGTCGGACACCTGGAAGGTCATGCCGATCGTGAATGCGAGGTAGGCGAAGTCGACGTATCGCGGCGGTGCCTCCTGGTTGAAGTTCACGCCGCCGTCCCTGCCCGTGTAATAGGCACGCGCGTACTTGAGCGTGAACAGGGTGTGCACGGCTAACCACGACAGCACGACGCTGGCGACGCCCAGCCCGGCCAGCAGATCCTGGCTGGCTCCCTTCTCCGAACCGGCGCGGATCAGGACGACACCCACCGCGGCCAGGCTGGCGACCGCCGCGATGACCACGATGAGGTCCGACGCGAACCGTCCCGGATCTTCGCGCGTCGCGTGTGCCGCCGTCGACGTCGAGCCCATCCGGGCGATCGTGAGCCACACCCAGACGGTGAACAGGACCGCCGCCGCGTCCCAGCCGCACAAGGGGGCATACGGCCACGCGCCCGCCACGCCCGTCCCGACCCCCGCGGCCGTCCCGACGACTGCCATGGCGAGCAACCGGGTGCGCGAGGCCGTCGAGATCCATGGGGAACTGCGTCGCACCACGCTCGGTGGTGGCTTGGCGACGGCCGGGGGTCGGATCACGCGGGCAGCCTGCCCGGCGCAGAGCCTCCTGTATCTGTGAACTCCGGGTAGCATCCGGCCCATGTCGGTCACCGTTGTGACCGTGCGCGACGACAACGGCGCGCCGTCGGCCCGCGAGATGTATGCCGACGGTGCGCGGTACACGATCGGCGGCGGCGACCTCGAGATCATCTCGGCGACGTCGCACCTGTTGGGGCTGTACCCATCGGGCAACTGGCTGTCCGTGTACATGGACGACAGCGTCATCGTCGCCTCCGGGCCACCGGAGTACACCGGCCGGGCCGCCCCGGCCTCCGGCACCGCCGACGATCCGACCGCACAGACGGACGACCCGCAGGCGGACGACCCGCACGCGGACGACCCGCAGGCGGACGCGGGCGTGGACGCTACGGCGGGCTCGCCCCCGGATGTGGAGCCGGTGGAGCCGGCGGCTCGGTTCGACGCGGCGCAACCCGTCACCGGCGAAACCGACCACGCTGTCGAGGCCGTCGAAACGGTGCGCGACCTGCCCGAGCCCACCGAGGTGCCCCCCGCACTTCCGCCGGGGATGCGGGCGGTGGTGTTCCGGCCACGGGTCTACAAGATTCCCCCCAGCGGCAACGACAAGCCCGCTGACCGGCGGCACTCGCAGCTGCGCCCGGTGGTGGTCCGGCCGAAGGCCTCCCCGGTGCCGCCGAAGCAGGAGGAGCGGCCGGCAGAGAACGAGCACCCGGGAATGCGTCCGGTGGTGTTCCGTGGGCGGGCCTACCGGGCCGCGCAAACCCGATCAGGGCCGTCCTCGCCGGAAGCCGCTTCGCCGGAGCGCGACGACCCCGACGGCGAGGAGCCGGGTGGTGACGGCCGGCTGCCCGCCAGCTGACTGACCCGGGTTCCTGCTGGCAGCAATGCGGCTCGGCCGCATTGCTTGCCAGCATCGTTGGTATGTCGATGCGACCCGGGACGCTCGTCCCGACGACGTCGAATCGCGCCGCCCCGGGTTCGTTGCTGTTGCTCACGCTCGCAATGGCCCAGTTCATGGTGGTCCTCGACTTCTCGATCGTGAACGTCGCGTTGCCGTCGATCCAGAGCGGCTTGCACATCGCGACCACGACGTTGCAGTGGCTCGTGAGTGGGTACGCCGTCGCCTTCGGCGGGTTCCTATTGCTCGGTGGCCGCCTGTCGGACCTGTTCGGCCGGGTGCGCTTGTTTCGCATCGGCTTGATCGTCTTCGTGGTGGCCAGCATCGCCGGCGGGCTGGCCGTCGAACCAGTGCTGCTGATCGGCTCTCGTGTCGCGCAGGGCATCGGTGCCGCGATCGTCGCGCCGGCCGGGCTTTCGTTGCTCGTCACCATATGGCGGGAGGAGCGGCAGCGTAGCCACGCGCTCGGTGTGTACGGCGCTGTGGTCTCTACCGGATTCGCGTCAGGGGCGGTGCTGGGCGGCCTTCTCGTCGAGGCGAACTGGCGGCTCGTGTTCTTCGTCAACGCCCCGATCGGCGCGGTGCTGCTCGTCGCGTCGCACCGGCTTCTGCCAGCGGACCCGCCCGCTCGCTCGGGCCGGCTGGACATCCCCGGGGCGATCACCGTGACGGCCGGCGTCGCGCTGCTGGTACTTGCTGTAGCCCGGGCCGGCGACACGCTGAGCATTGCTCAGCCCGCCGCGTTGGCGCTCGCTGCGGTGGCACTGCTCGGCGTCTTCGTGATGCGAGAACGCAAGGTCGCTTCGCCGTTGCTGAACCTCGCGTTGCTGGCCGATCGTGGCATCCGCGGCGCGAACCTCTGCCTCATCGCCTTGGGCGCCTTCAACGCCGGTCAGGTACTGGTGCTCACGCTCTACCTGCAGGGCGATCGCCACCTGTCGCCGCTGCTGACCGGGTTGTGCTTCGTTGCCCAGGCCGCCGGTGCGTTCGCGCTCTCCGGGCCGGCGTCGAACATCGTGCCCGATCTCGGTGCTCGCACAAGCTTGACGATCGCGATGGCTCTGGGGCTGGTGTCCCTGACCGGCGGTGCGCTTGCCGTCGCATCCGGCTCGATCGTGGCGTTGCTCGCCAGCTTGTTGATGATGGGCGCGGCGGCCCGGCTGACCATGGTCGCATCGACGCTGGCCGGTACCCGGGGGCCCGCGGCGATGAAGTCTCAAGGCACCGCCAGCGCCCTGCTCACGGCGACACGTCAGTGCGGCAGCGCCCTGGGTGTGTCAGCGCTGTCGGCCACCCTGGTCGTGGCGCACGGCAGCACGACCCACCGTACGGAGACGGCGCTGCTCGTGGGCGCCGCTTTCGCGCTCGCCGGGCTTCTTGCGACCCGGGTGGTCCCGGCCCGCCGGGCGGGCGCCGACCTGCCCGCCTGAGAGATCACCCGGTGCGTCCCATTCGTCGGGTGGGAGGCTGTGGGTTACCGTCTGTCGTCGGCAGGCCCCGCCTGGGTGCATGCCGGTCCGGTGACCTCTATGACGTCGATGCCAGCTACCTCCGCCCCGATAGGGGCCTCGGGCACATCCGCCGATACGTCCGACGACAGGACGCCCAGCCGGAAATCGGTCGCTCTCTGGACGCTGGGTGTGTTCGCCGCCGCGTTCGTCGCCGCGCTGCTCATATACCACCAGATGTGGGGCGACCCCACCCACCGCACGCTCGGCGGGGGTGGCCACCACAACGACCCGCTGCAGTCGATGTGGTTCCTCAAGGCGGTGCCCTGGCAGCTGTTCCACGGGCACGACCCACTTCGGTCGAATGCCATCGGCTACCCGTACGGCGTCAATCTCGCGTGGAACACCTCGACGCCCACGCTCGCCCTGCTCATGACTCCGGTCACGATGCTCGCGGGCGCGACGTTCAGCTACGCGCTGCTGATGACCCTTGCCCCGGCTGCCACCGCGGCGACCGCCTTCCTGTGGTTGCGCCGCCATGTGACGTACCTTCCGGCGGCCGTCGTCGGGGCACTTCTCATCGGGTACAGCCCGTTCGCCACGGGGCATCTCAAGGGGCATCTGCACCTGGCGTTCGCCGCGCTCGTGCCACTGATGCTCATCCTGCTGGAAGACATACTGTGGCGTCATCCGCGGCCGGCTCGTCGCAGCGCGATCTACCTGGGCGTCGTCACCGCCGCGCAGTTGGGCATCAGCGAGGAACTGGTCGTGACGATCGCGATCGGCGTCGTCATCGCGATGTTGTCCTATCTGCTCGTCGACGCGCGAGCCCTCGTCGGCGCGGTACGGACCGCAGCCCGCCCGGTGGGTCTCGCTGCCCTGATCGTGGTCGTACTGGCATCGCCGCTGCTCATAGAGCAACTCTTCGTCGGCGACTTCATCCATATGCACAACTCGCGATGGCGGGCGACGATCAGCGACTACCTGCTGCCGAGCGGCAACACGATCCTGCGAGGGTTCGGCCGGGCCAACCTGAATGTCGGAGGCGCGGAGGACGGCGTGTACGTCGGACCGGTGTTGCTTGCCGTCCTCGTGTGCGGCGTGCTGCTGAGCGTGCGCGACCGACTGGTGCGCTGCGCAGTCATCACAGTCGGCGTGCTCGTCGTCTTGAGCTTCGGCGACATCCGGGTACTGGGCATCGCGTTCCCGTGGCACTACCTCCAGCGCCTGCCGGGGCTCAGCGCAGCCCTTCCGGTTCGGCTGTCGTTCGCGTCGTGGTTCGTGATCGCGTGGCTCATCGCGCGATGGATCGACCGGCTGCATGCAACCGCGAGTGCAGGCTCGAGGTACCGGCGGGTCGCCGCGGTGGCCGGCATCGCCGCAGTCGCCGGAGCGCTCGTGACACTCGTCCCGAAAGCAGTCGGTGCTTCGACGCTGGTGCCGGTGCCGCAGGTGCTGGTCCACCCGCCGGCCGGCGTACCCAGGGGCTCGCCGGTGTTGCTGCTGCCGCCTGCGACACCGAACGACTCGCTCGCGATGTATTTCCAGCAGGCCGCAGACTTCAGCTTCGTCATGCCGAGCGGTTACGCGTACCGCAACGGCGCGAAGGACAGCACGTTGTGGGCGCCCCAGACCCCCCTGGAGCGCCTGTCCGAGAGGCCCAACCGAGCCCGCCCCACCGATCTGCCGAACGCACGTGCCGACCTCGTCCGGCTGCACTATCGCGAGATCGTCGTGGTCAAAGGGCTGCCCGGGTCGACGCAGTCCCGCGAAGTTGCGACCCGTCTCGCCGGACGCCCGCCCGACCGGATCGACAGCCAGACCTGGGTGTGGCTGCTGCCCGGCTGACAAGAGGCCGGCTCGCGCAGTGGGGTCGCCGACCGTGAAACAACGGTGGAGCGCCGCGAATACCCCTGCCTGCCATAACCCGCAGATTCATTTCTGCACGCATCAGACGGGTGCCATTTCCTCGGAATGGTCCAAAGCGCCCGAAAAAACGTGAACGACTCGACGCCTGGGCCCGTCCGCTTGCGTGATGAACGGCCGTCACCCACCGTGTGCACCGGCGTGATATTCCGGGTGGGACCGGCAGGGCGCATTTGAACGACTTGTGACGCTTATCGGCGAAGTAATGCCGTAACAGCGCAAATGATCCGGGGGGATCCGTGAAACTCTCACTGACCGCGCGCTGCCTATCGGCGGCGGCAACGGTGGTCATTCTGACGGTGGGGTTCGCGGCAGCGGCCTCGGCCGACGACGTGTCCATTGACAACGACATCACCACGAATGCGGCCGACCACTCATACACGGTCTCCGTGGCCCCGGGTGCCAC